>JAZLHZ010000066.1:0-43005 GCA_045617085.1 Clostridia bacterium | reverse complement strand
AGTTGCTCACGGAGCTTCGGGAAAAGGGCTATACGGTCATCGCCTCGTCCCTGCACGGCGAGCCCTTCTATGACGCAAAGCTGGATATAGAGAAGTTCGCCCTCATCATCGGCAACGAGGCCAGAGGCGTCAGCGAGGAGTGCATGAACGCCGCAAACCTGCAGCTCAAGCTCCCGATGCGGGGCGGCGCCGAATCCCTCAACGCCAGCGTCGCCGCAGGCATCATGATGTACGAGCTGATGAAAAACAGAGACTGAACCACAAAAAAGAAACCCGGCTAAAAAGGAACTTGTTTTCCTCTTTGGCCGGGTCCTTTTATTCATGTTTGATAACGTCCAGATAAACTACAATTTATAACATAAACAACAATGTAATGATTGGCATAGCCTTTCGATAGTCTTTATTCACAAAAAGATATACACTTCCGAATAGGAATCCACCCAATGCCGATAAAACACCAATCATAACACTACCTTTGGAAATGATGTGGCTTAATCCCCAAGTTAATCCAAGCACTATTCCACCATACGGGATTCTATCATTTTTAAACCATTTTTCGCACGCTAATTGACCGAACACAATAACCAATGAAATAAGAAAACCTTCTGCGAGATAGTATAAATATTGAAATAAGAACAAGCAAGGTCCCAAAGATTTCCACTCCAGAAGGACCTTAAAGCCATTCCAATCCAAATATTTCGCCCAAACATTCAGAATAACACAAAAAATAATTGCAATACATTGCCAACCTTTTATCCTTTCCTGCTGCCTAAATATATCAAATCCCGTCGTTTTCTTTGCAATTTTGATAACCACCAAACCGGAAATGAGCCAAAGAGTTATCGTTATCAGCCAATGAATAACCATCTGTGTGTCTTTGAAATGAATAATGTCTATCCCAAACATGCCTTCTATAGACACTAACAGTAATTCAAGTGCAAATGCCGCACATACATATAACGCACACCACAAATAATCAAAACCAGTTGTTTTTTTATCTTTCATTATTCATTCGCCTTTCACAGCAATATTTCTTTTGATCACCAACGGAAATCGGATCATGACGCTCATTTCCTCTTGATGCCCGTATTATAACATCAGCCATCGAAAGAATCAATCAATTCCGGATAAGCCTTTCATTAGTAAAGCAACAGCCGAAGCATCGTACCGACTGTTGCTTTTGTTCATGTTTGATGATGGACAAACCGGGATCCAACCGTCTCAGGAAAGAATATCAGTCAATGTATTCTTGAAACTTCTGTATTATCTTTTCTAATTTGTGTGGATCTCCCACGCCATAAAAAATGTGATCTTTTACCCAGCAACGAATCCAATCATCGTCACCATTGTCGATCTCGTATACTTCAAATGCTCTGTTCTCAAGTGGAGTCTCCATCAAATCAATTTTTACAGACCATCCCGGATTGTCTAATGTTTCTATTTTAACACCGTAAAAATGCTCCCAGCTCCTATCACAATTAGAACTGTACCATTCTTCTAACCAACTCAAAATGTTCATAGCAGCCCTTCCGTACACCGTTGTTTATTCCGCACATATCGCGTGCAGGATCGCCTTCAGCACGTCCTTAGTTCCCTTGCCGACGCTGACGCCGACACAGCCGGGACAGCCGTGCTCGCAGGGACATTCTTCCAATCTGGCCAGTGCCTCGATGAACAGCTGCTTCTCCATCGTATACACGTGATCGGAAAGTCCGGTGCCGCCGGGCACGCAGTCATAGATGAATATGGTCGGCCGATCGGTAAAGGTATCCTTGACATGATACGTCACGGCGATGTCGCTGCGGTCGCACATCAGATGCAGCGGCGCAATGGCCCGCAGCAAATGGCACAGGCCCACCAGCGCATCCTGCACGGCTTCCCTGCCGTACTTGATCTCCAGATCCTCCGGCAGTGCCCACCAGCAGGCCGTGGTCTGTAGCTCGGTCTCCGGCAGCTCCACTTTTCCCCAGCCGAGATTCTCGCCGGTATCCAGCTTCATCTTCTTGAACATGCGGGTCATGTACGAGACCAGCACTTCGCCCTGACAGCGTCGGATACTGCCCATGTCCCGGCTGTCGGTCTCGTCCAGCACCTTCATCGAGATCAGCAGATCGGCATCGGTATAGTAATCCACGTCGACTGCCCGCACATACGCCTTTTTCTCTGTGAAGTCCAGCTTTTCCACCTGATACTGCTGTGCCTCGTGATAATAGATGGCATACCGGTGCAGCAGCATCGGAACGGTGTACCTGTCCATCTCGCCGATGACCCGGTGATGGGCGGGATTGGTGATATCCACGATGACGAAATTCTGCTCGCCGCCGGTGCGCAGATGGATGCCCGCCTGCGGGAACTCCTCCGCCATCCAATAGTACTTGCCCGCCACATAGTTGAGGATCTTCTCCTCGCACAGGTATTCCAGCATTTCGGCAACGCTCTGCGCCCTGCCGAAGCCCTCGCCCTCCTTGAAGGGCAGCTCGTAGGCGGCGCACTTGATGTGATCCATCAGCACGTACAGGTTGTCCGGATTCACCAGTGCCTGTTCCGGCGACTGGCCCATCAGATAGTCCGGATGCGCCATCAGATACTGGTCGATGGGCTGGGAATTGCCCACCAGGATCATCAGCGATTCGGCGCCCCTGCGTCCGGCACGGCCTGCCTGCTGCCAGGTGCTGGCGATGGTACCGGGATATCCGTTGATGATGCACACGTCCAGCTGGCCGATGTCGATGCCCAGCTCCAGCGCATTGGTCGAGACCACGGTGCTGATCTGCCCTGCACGCAGCTGCTTTTCTATCTGCCGCCGCTCGCTGGGAAGATAGCCACCCCGGTAGCCCCGGATACGTCCGCTGTTGCCTGCTTCCTCATGGATGCTGTCCTTGAGCCGACGCACGGTAACTTCGACCTGCACCCGGGAGCGGTTGAATATGATGGTCTGAATGTCGTTTTTCAGGAAGCCCTCCGCCAGTGTCACCGTGGTGTCAAGACTGCTGGCCCGAATGCCCAGTTGTCGGTTCACGACGGGCGGATTGTAGAATACGACGTTCCGCCGTCCTGCCGGTGCGCCGTTGTCGTCTACCAGTGTCATGCTGCGCTCGGTCAGTATCTCCGCCAGCTCCTTCGGATTGCGGATAGTGGCAGAGCAGCAGATGAACCTCGGACGGGAGCCGTAGAACTCACACAGGCGCAGGAGCCGCCGCAGCACGTTGGCAAGGTTGCTGCCGAAGATGCCCCGATAGGTGTGCAGCTCGTCAATGACGATATACTTGAGGTTCTCAAACAGCTTGACCCACTTGGTATGGTGCGGCAGTATGCCCGAATGGAGCATGTCCGGGTTGGTAATGACGATCTGACCCGCCTGCCGTATCGCCATCCGGGCTGCGGCATCGGTGTCTCCGTCATAGGTGAAGCACTTGATCTCCTCGTGCATCGCCTCGATCAGCTCGTACAGCTCGGAGCTCTGATCCTGTGACAGCGCCTTGGTGGGGAACAGATACAGCGCTCTCGAGGTCGGGTCCTTCAGTATTTCCGTCAGTACGGGCAGGTTATAGCACAGGGTCTTGCCGGACGCCGTGGGCGTGACCACGGCAATGTCCTTTCCCTGCATCGAAAACCGCACCGCCTGTTCCTGATGCGTATACAGGCTGTGAATGCCCCGCTGCGCCATCGCCTCGATGATGCGCTTGTCCACGCCCTCGGGAAAGGGGGCATACCGGGCGCTTCTGGCGGGTACCTCCCGCCAGGCCGTCACGTTGGCCATGAAGGCGGGATCTGTTTTCAGCTGTTGAATGTATTGAGTAAGCAGCATGTTTATTCCTCTGTGAGCGTTGCTTTCAGCTTGCCGGGAAGCGGGATCGTCAGCTCTCTGTCATCATGGGCAGTAACCGTCAGGGTCTGCTGCCTGTCCTGCCATACATAGGTGGCGATCAGGCTTTCGCCGTTTTCGGCTTCGTATTCGATGGAGGTGAGCCGGTCGGTATCGCACAGAAGGCTCGCCTTTCCGTTCAGGAAGCGGTCTCTCTTCTGTTTGAACTCCTCCACCAGCTTTTTGAAGCAGTCCCTTGTCTCCTGCGATACCTTGGTCAGGTCGAAGCTGAAACCCAGCGGTCCGCCCATTATAAATGCGCGCAGCCAGCTCTCGTCCACGCTGCGGACGATTCCCCAAATGGCATCGTCGCAGGCGATCATCTTTCGCTGCAGTTCGGCTTTTCCGTAATCCATGAACCCGTCCGCATCCTTCAGCACCGGCCATTTCTCGATGCAGCAGGGCGGCAGACGCTTCAGCGTGTCCTTATAATTGCGCAGTCCGTAATACAGGCTGTGGTTGTCGCTGAGCCAGCAGCTGTCGAATACCGTGGCGGAGTACATCTCCATCCGCAGTCCGCCCGAAGCGCAGTTTTCCAGATAAATGCCCTTGCGGTGTTCCCGCAGCGCCTCGATATACTTCTCGTGGCCCCGATGCAGCTTCAGGAAGTTGCTGCCGGTGGGGTCATAGGACAGCGCCGCATTGAAGTCGGATTTTATGAAATCGATGCCCAGCCTGTCGATCAGGCCGCACACCAGCTTGGTAATGCACTCCCTCGCCTCGTCGTTGCCGAAATCGAGGAAGTATTCCTTCCCGTTAAAGAAGAACCAGTCCGGATGCTCGCTGACCAGCATCGTGCCTTTCAGCGCCCGCTCGGTCTCCAGCCAGAAGCCGAACTTCATGCCGAGGGAGCGCACATAATCGCCCAACTCGTTCATTCTGCCGTAGAATGCGCCGTGCTCGTTCTCGACCCATGTGCCGATATTGTCGTGCCATCTGCCGTCGCCGCCGAACCAGCCCGCATCCACGACGAAGTATTCCGCTCCGGCTTCCTTGGCAAGGTCTGCCATGTGCATTTCCTTTTCGAGGTCGAGTCGGTCAAACGTCGCCATCCATGTGTTGAAGACCACCGGAACGGTCTTTCTGGGGTACTCCGAATTGAACCACGCATGGAGCCTGCGGCATTCCAGATCCCGCTTTTCCCTGAAGGTATAGTACACGATCTGCGGAAGCTCAACCTTCTCGCCCTTTTGCAGCTTCATGTTGAGGCCCTTGTCGGCAAGACCGGCCTCCACGACGACCTTGGTGCGCTCGCCGCCAACTGCCTCCACCGCTGCGGTCAGCTGCCATGCACAGCAGGAAAACACGTGGAACACCACGCCTCTGCCGTTCTGGCGGTTCCACAGCGCCAGTATCGGCGCTGCGCTCTCGCAGGTGCGGATGCCCCGGTTGCGGCTGCCGATCATCGAGGTCAGCGGCTGCCATGCGCCTTCGGACTCGTTCTCCCAGCCGTGTGCCTGCGTGTATACGTCATACTCGCCGCCCTCCAGCGTAAACCGGCTGATGCAGCGGTTGACGATAACGGGAGCATCGGAGATGTTCTCTATCGTGTCACGGCGGCAGTACACATCCCCTGCGCCCTTTTTCAGCTCGGCGCTCATGCGGATGCCTTCGAAGGTGCCGACGGCGGTATCGCCGTCTTCCTTTGTGTTCTCAATATCCTGCAGCGCACCGTCAACGATGGTATTGCCCGCAAATACGCTCCACAGGCCGGAAACGCCCGTGGTGCCGTGTTTATCATAATATGCAAAAGCCATAAAGTGACCTCCTTATTCGGTCAGTCCCGATATTTCCAGATACTGCGTTTTTACATAGCCCTCCGCCACACCGGTGCGGATATGCGCCCATTCGCCCTCGATACCCATGACGGCGACCTCTGTGCCGTTGGCAAGCGAGCACAGCACTGCCGTGTCGGTGGAGGGACCCTGACGCATGTTCAGTGTACTGGCGTTGTTGGCGAGCTTGATGCTTGCCATGGTTTCGCCTGCCTCGGGGACGAGCTTGACATCGGCGGGCACGACCGCCGTCTGTGCGATTGCCGTAGTGAACTCGTGCGCTTCAAATGTCACGCCGGGATAGTAGAAGGCAAGAATATCCTCATACTTCATGCCGTATTCGCCCGCCATATACTGTGCGCCGCACTGGCTCATGCCGACGCCGTGGCCGAAACGGCGGAGCTTGATGATGATGAGCTCCTCATCCTCCGTCACGCTGACCAGCTCGGTATCGGACGGGTTGATGGAGAGGCCCAGCTCCCGCTTGATGAAGTCGTATACCGGGATATCCGTCTCGCAGTCCCGGTACAGCGGCGCCTTCAAAGTGCCGTATTTGTGCAGCTTTTTCCCGGTCAGAAGGTCTTCCGGATGACTTCTCAGGTCAAAAACAGTGATATCCGTATATGTCCTCAGCACATAGTCAAACCGCAGCTGCGTATACCGCTCATTTTCCGCATTGACCGGTGCGACCGCCGCAACGCTGCGGATATATGCCGCCTCGCCGCCGTCCTTTGCCAGTGCCGCTTTCAGCTTTTCGGGGGCATCGGTCATGTCCCGCATAAACGCCAGCGTGCGGACGGCGCTGTCGGGGTTGGCATAGTCATAGGGGTCTTCCTTGATCTGATAGAACATGTCCGAAGCGTCCAGCGTGTCGGAAGGAAGTGCGACCCTGCCGCCGTTGCTGGCGGTAAAGTAGCACAGGGCATACGCTCCGTTGTACGACCCGGCGATGCCTTTCGTCGCTTCACCCGCTTCGGCGGCATGGACATACTCACTTCTTGTGCCCCGGAATACCTGATCGCCCGCCGTATCCACCACGTCATACGTTTTGTCTGCACGGACGGAACGCTTGTACAGGGCATACGTTCTTGCCGCCACCGCCTGCGCCTTCAGCGCCTCGATGGGGAAGCTGTCGCTCATTTCATAGGGGATTACACCCTTGACATATTCCTCGATGTCGATATATAATATCGGGACCAGTCCCGTTTCCGAAGCCGTCAGCTTCAGAGAGCCGACATACTGCCTGCCGTCGATCACGATGCCGCCGGTGCTCTCGTGCATGTCCAGCGTCACGGAATCGCCGGTGCAGATGCCGACAGGGCCGCAGCGGAGCCATACCTTGCCGTCCTTCTGCAGAGCCTTCACGCCGGTGCCTTCGTCAAAGTAAATCTCGTCGTTCACGGAATAGCTGCCGTCCAGCCGCATATCCAGCTCCGCAATGCTGCCGAAGGATTTGAGATATACCCGAAGCGTTCCGTCCTCCGCCTGTGCGGAAGCGGCAATCAGCAGGAAGACGATACATGTCAGGACGATTTTCGATAGTTTTTTCACGATGACCTCTTTTCGTTATTCAGTGAGCAGTTGGGGCGGCGGAGCCGCCCAATAGTCCCTTCCCAGCTCACTGGGAAGGGGGGACCGCCGCAGGCGGTGGGTAGGGCTGATAAAGGAAGCTTTGTTGGCAGAACACCTCTACCAGTACCTATCATGCCCTATCCGGCGTCCGTTGGACGCCACCTTCCCCACTGAGGTGGGGAAGGACTACTCAGCCTGCTGCGTTTGCCGCCCTTATCGCTGCGGCTCAGTCAGGGTTCGCTCATTCCCTCTGATGAGGGAAAAGATTTATATTTCAACGTGCATCAGTTCGCCGTCGAAGGTGATCTTTGTTCCCCGCAGTGCGGAAATGTCTCTCAGGATTTCGTAGATCTCCTTTGCCTTCTCGCCCTTCGCCGGGTACGGAATGCCCTTGAAGGTTCTGGGCTTTTCAAAGCCCAGATGCACGGGCTTGAGGGTCAGATTCGTCAGTTTGCCGTCCTCAAACTCGATCAGCGGGATATAGGTGCGGAAATTCTCGATCTTGGTATGCAGACCCGTTGTCCAGCCTTTGTTTCTGGCTGCATAAGCCTGTACATCGGAAAGCCCGTCAAGGTTATACTTCTCTCCGAAATCGGCGGGAGAATGCTCCAGCACGTTGGACTGATAGCAGAAATTGCCCATGGAATAGAAGATAGGCTTGCCGTTATAAATCTCAATGGGTTTGAAAGAATGCGTGCCGTTGCCGATAATGACGTCCGCGCCCGCATCGATGCAGGCATGGGCGAACTCGATGGCAAAATCGTCGGGGTCGCAGGATCTGTCCGCCTTGATCTGATGGCTGTGGAACATGATCACCACGTAGTCGGCAATGTTCTTTGCATCTTTGATGGCGCTCAGCATGCGGTTCAGGTCTTTCTTGTTGCAGGAGGTCACCTTGGCTTCGGTCCCGTCCTCACTGAGCTTCAGCGAGAGGCCGTCGAACTCGAATACGCCCTCCGGCAGTGCGGGAGTGAAGCCGTTTGCCCGGGAGTTGTCTTTGGAGCCGTTCAGCTTCGTGACGGCAGCGATCTCCCGCATGGCGTTGTAGTGTGCTTCGTTCAATATCAGCTTTTTGCTGATGCGCAGACCGTTCAGTCCGGGACGGCCCTTCACGCCCTTGGAAGGATAACCTGCTCTTGCGGAATCGTCAAAAGACGAGGTCATGGCGAGAAACGCCACTCTGCCGCCCTTGCAGGTCTTGTATACCGCTTCGGAAGCCTCGGTCAGCGTCTTGCCTGCACCGGCTATCTTGAAGCCCCGCGCTTTCGCATGTTCAATGGTCTCCAGACATCCGTCGGGGCCGTAGTCCATCGCATGATTGTTGGCATAGCCCAGGAAGTCATAACCGAAGCCCTTCAGCTGATCGAGGATCTCGGGTCTGGCGTTGATCCACGTGCCGCCGCAATAGGTGGAAGCATAGGTATCGTAATCCGTAACGCACATTTCCAGATTGGCAAACTTTGCATCGCCCTTGGCGATCCAATCCACCAGCTCGTCATAGCCCTCATAACCGCCCTCGGGGATACCCTGGATCAGTATGGAATCTCCGGTTGCCGTCATCGTCAGCTTCATCTGTTTGTCCTCCGTTTATTCCTGTTTATCGCCGTGCAGGGCATCATAAATGACCTGTGCGGTATGTTCGGCGATGCCTTCCACCTCGCACAGCTCCCGAATACCCGCCTTTTCCAGCGCTTCCATCGTCTCAAAGTGCTTCAGTATCGCCTTTTTCCGCACCGGACCGATGCCCTCAATGCTGTCCAATCTCGATTTGAGCGCCGCTGCGCCCCGAAGAGAACGGTGATGGGAGATGGCAAACCGGTGCGCCTCGTCTCTCAGATGCTGGATGAGGTGCAGCGCCTCGGAATGCCGATCCAGATAGATCGAATCGTTTTCGCCCGGCAGATAGATCTCGTCGATCCGTTCCGCCAGCGCAAACATCGGGATCGTCAGTCCCAGCGCATGCATGGCGTCCTGCGCATACTTGAGCTGGCCTCTGCCGCCGTCGATCAGTATCACGTCCGGCAGCTCGGAAAAACGTCCGCCGACCAGATCCTGCCCGGCAGCCTTCCGCTCTTCGATCTCCCGCAGCCCGTGGCTCAACCGCCTCGTGATGACCTCGTGCATCGAGGCAAAGTCGTTGGGACCGTCCACGGTACGAATTTTGAAATACCGGTAGTCCCGATTGGAGGGCTTGCCGCCCTTCATGACTACCATGGACGCCACCGAGCTGGTGCCCTGTGTGTTGGAGATGTCGTAGCCCTCGATGCGCATGGGCAATACGTCCATGCCCAGCACCAGCTGCAGCTCCTCCAATGCGCCCAGTGTCTTTTGTCTTCTGTTTTCCAGCGCCTTCAGCCGCTTGTCGGAAGCGTCCTTGGCGTTCTTCATTGCCATTTCGAGGAGCTTGTGCTTCTCGCCCCGCTGCGGCAGAAGGATGCTTACCTTTGTCCCCTTCTGTTCGGTCAGCAGCTGTGTCAGTGTCTCGTCCTCTTCGGGCTTCACGCTGACCATGATCTCCTTCGGCGGGAGATTTCCCTCGCCGTAGTACTGGATCATGAATTCCAGCATGACCTTTTCCTGCGCCTCGTCGCTGCACCGCTCCAGCACATGTGTTCTGGAGCCGATCAGCTTACCGCCCCTTACCGTCAGCGCTTCGATCAGCATGTCGTCGCCGCAGGGCAGCAGGCACAGGATATCCTGATCTGCACCGCCGACGATCAGCGCCTTCTGCTTCTCCATGACGGTGTTGACGGCGTTGATGCGGTCCCGGTACAGCGCCGCCCGTTCATAGTTCATCTCGGCGGCGGCCTGCTTCATTTTGTCGGTCAGCGTGCGGATCACGCCCCGGCTGTCGCCCTCCAGAAAGCGGATGACCTCCTGCATGACGGCCTTGTAGTCCTCGCTCTTTACCTCGCCGGTACAGGGGCCCATACATCTGCCGATCTCGTAATGCACGCAGGGACGCTGCGCCTTGCCCTCTTCCAACTGCATCGTGCAGGTGCGCATCGGAAATTCGGTACGGATGACGTCCAGCATCTCCCGCACCGTGGTGGCGCTCATAAAGGGGCCGAAGTACCGGGCGTTGTCCTTTTCCGGCTTTCTCACCAGCTCCGTCAGCGGGAACGGCTCGTTCATGTCGATGCGGATATACGGGTACTGCTTGTCGTCCTTCAAAAGAATGTTGTACCACGGCATATGCCGCTTGATCAGGTTGCACTCCAGGATCAGCGCTTCCAGCTCGTTATCCACCAGCACGATGTCGAAGTCCTCGACCTTATCCACCATCGCCTGCACCTTCGGCGCATGGTAGCCGTTGTGGAAGTACTGACTCACCCTGTTTTTCAGGTTTTTCGCCTTGCCCACATAGATGATCTTGCCCCCGGCGTCCTTCATCAGGTAGCAGCCCGGCGACGTGGGCAGGTTGGTGATCTTCAGTTTCAGTGTATCGTTCATCAGACCCGGTTCTCTTTTCTGAGCCGCTCGATCAGCGCCGCATCGGGAGAAGCGGCGGAATATCTGGCGGTCTCATACATTCTGACGATTTCATCGGGGTGTTCGGTTCCGAATTGGGGAATGATCTCACGGATCGTTCTGGGGTCGGCCTTGATCTTTGCCCGCCGGTACAGCACCCTTACGATAAAGCGTGCCTTCTCATCCGCATCCATGTCCTCCCACTTTTTGTCCCGGGCGAACATGGTTTTGACCCGTTTCCGGATATTTTCGGACATTTCCTTCTGGACATTGCCCCAGCTCAGCAGGCTCTCCTGCTCGTCGCTGTAGTCCTCGCCGACGGAATGGGCAAACCGATTCAGCCATTTGCCGATGGCGGCGCCCAGCGTTTTACACAGACGATAGATGTTCCTCAGGAACCAATACAGCAGCAACAATGCGCCGATCGCCGCAACGACATACGCCACATACGTCAGCTTGTCCCAGAATGCCGATGTCTTCACCGGGCCGAGGGCGGACATATCCATCATATCCATTCCGCCGCCACCGCCGGAGGAGGAAGCCTCCTGACCGCCCATAAACAGGTCGGTAATGAAGTTGATGATCTTTATGATCCAGTATACGGCGTTTTGGAACAGCCACTGCGCCTTTTCCTTCAGCCAGCCGAACTCGGCGATCAGCACCGTCAGCACCACGATCACGCACAGTATGACACGGTTGCGCCGGACCAGCTGCTTCGGCGGCTTCACGCCCTGACGGGATGCCGATGCCTGACGCATCGCCCGATTGTTCACGATCCACAGGGTCGTGATGATAAAGGCGCCGGCAGCCAGTGCGATCACCGTGGTATACAGCTTGGACTGAACACCGATGCCCACGATGCCCGCCACGAGATAGATTACTATGCCCGCAATGGCGTTCTTTCCGTCACTGCTCTGTCCCAGCGCACAAAAGCGCAGCGCCAGAGGCAGCATGGCGGCAGGCACCGCCGACTGAATGATACGCTGCGGCCATTCGCTCTGAAGATAGGCGGTATAATAAACGATCATGTACAGGAATATCGCCAGCATCAGGATGCCGCAGATCACCGCCCGCAGAGGGAATGTGATCTGGCGCACCTCATCCTCGTGCGTATCCCGGCGCAGACTTCTGTCCGGGTCGGGATCGGCAGAGGCACGGCGCTCGGTAAACACGTCCTGCTGCTTCTTTTTGCCGCCCAGTGTGCCGGGCAGCAGCGAGATCACGAAGGCCACCGGGATCGTCGCAAGGCTGTACAGCAGCAGTTCAAAGCCGTCGCCTTCGGTGAGATAGCCCAGAAGCAGCGCCACCGGCGCATAACACAGCGCAAAATAGACGGCGTCTAACAGTTTTTTCAGTGCTTTTTTCATTGGCGCCTCACTTGATCGTATTCAGCTTCATAAATGTCACGCTGTTGCCTGCGCTGCGGAGCATCTGCAGTCTTGCCTGTATCTGCTCGCTGTCGTACAGGGACATGACGAGAATATCCACATTGGTACCCACGCACAGGCTTTCGAGGAACAGGGGGAAGTTGACCTCCCGGTGGATCTCCAGCCTCGCCATGGCGGTCAGTATCACTTCCATCTGACCGTCGGAACGCTGGGACGTGACATAGACGGTCTTTCCGGTGTTCTTCTCGCCGAGGTAGCAGGCATTGGAGGCAAAGCCCGCCTCGACGCCTGCATCCAGCGCACGCTTGCACAGCGTTGCCGCCGCACGGATGCCGTATTCGATGCCTGCCTGTTCATAGTCCATCAGGTCGCCCCACTGCTCTTCGGAGGCCTGCACGTTCAGCACCACCAGCATTCTGGGGTCGGCGGTATAATCCCTGACCTTGACCTGAAGCTCGCCCGTTCTTGCCGTGGCGCCCCAGTGGATGTCCCGCATAGGATCGCCTGCACGATAGTCCCGGATGCCCGAGACAAGGAACGGGTCCGGCATGATCCAGCGCTTGACCGCCAGCTCGCCCTGCCAGCGGGTCGAGGTGGGATCCAGCTCGTCATCGGAGAGCAGGGACGGATACACATCGATCTCGCAATCGCTTTGGAACTGTCTGGTATTGACGTTCAGCGCCAGCACGTCGCCTGCGGTGAGCGCCACGCTGCCTGCGGCATAGTGGCCTCTTTTGAGGCAGGTCACGTCGTGGCGGCGGGTAATCTGGCTGAACGGACCGAGGTAGAACACGGATTTATGGTACATATCCGCATCGATCTCCCGGTCGTCCTCCTTGTCCTCCCGGGTGCCTGCGCCGAACTTGAGAAATCTCGATATCCTCGATTCGGCCCGGACCCACGGCACGGGCAGGAGCTTCCGGTTGCGGATGACCTCCACCAGCTTCACGTGCTCGCCCTCGGAGACCGCTCTTTCGGAGAAGCTTCTCGTATAAGTCAGTCCCCTGAAATTAAACAGGGTAAACAGGATCAGCTGAACGAGGACGATCAGTCCTGCCGAGCAGAGTATCCAAATTGCCATCCGCTCACGTCCTCTCGCAGGACTCTACCGGGGCGGATATCTGCTTCAGTGCCTCCTGTACGATCTCCTCGCTCTTGGACGTTCTGCCGTACACGCCGGAGACGATGATGCGGTGTGCCAATACGGGCACGGCTAGCAGCTTCACGTCGTCGGGCGTGACGAAGTCTCTGCCCTTGATGACTGCCATCGCCTGACAGGCCCGCAGCAGTGCCAGCAGACCTCTGGGGCTGACGCCGGTCTGCACCTGCGGCATCTCTCTGGTCTTCTCGACCAGCTGCACCATGTACCTTCTGACGGGCTCGGAAACGTAGGCGCCGGAGAACAGCTTCTGGGCGTCTCTGACGTCCTGTGCAAGGGCGCAGGGAGACAGCTCATCCAGCGGATTGTCCTCGATAAAGCGGTCAAGTATCGCCATGGCCTCTTCGGTGGTGGGATAGCCGGGCTTCAGCTTCATCAGGAAACGGTCCAGCTGAGCTTCGGGCAGCGGGAATGTGCCCTGCGTCTCCAGCGGATTTTGGGTGGCGATGACGAGGAACGGCTCCTCCAGCTTTCTGGTGATGCCGTCATTGGTCACCTGACGCTCCTCCATGCACTCCAGCAGTGCGGACTGGGTCCTGGGCGTGGCACGGTTGATCTCGTCCGCCAGCAGGATGTTCGTAAACACGGGACCCGCCTTGAACTCGAACTCGCCCTTCTGGGCATTGTAGATCGAAAGACCGGTGACATCGGAGGGCAGCAGGTCGGGCGTGAACTGGATCCTCGAAAATTCGCAGTCCAGCGACTTCGCCAGTGATTTCGCCATGACGGTCTTGCCGGTGCCGGGCACATCCTCCAGCAGTACGTGACCCTTGGCGATCATTGCACAGAGCATCAGCTCGATGGTGTCGCTCTTGCCGACCATGACCTTCTGGATATTCACCTTGACCTTCTCCGCCAGTACCTTGATTTCGCTGCGTTCCATAGTAGTATCTCCTCTTAATTATTTATATAGTCGAAAAAACAACTGCATTACTTCAGTAGAACACCTCTACCAGTACTTATCACGCCCCATCCGCCTCGCTATCGCTCGGCACCTTCCCCACTGATGTGGGGAAGGACTTTGGGACGGCTGCGCCGCCCAACTGCTCACTGTTTAGTATGTTGTTGCGTAGTACAGCGCATTTGACGCCAGTTCTGCGGCGTGGTAGCCGCCGGAGCCTGCGCCTTCCAGTACAACGGACACTGCGTAGGGCATGCGCTCATCGTCGATAAAGCCCACGAACCAGGCGTTGGTATTCACGTTTTTGTCGTCGCTGACCTCTGCCGAACCGGTCTTGCCGCAGACCCGGTAGCCGTTCACCTGTGCCCGGGTGCCGGTGCCGTACTCGACCACGTCCCGCATGTACTCCTTTATGATGGAAGCCGTACCGGAGGACATGACCGTGCCGTATGCGCCGTCGCTCTTGTGCGGGCGCTGGATGCCGGTGGAGCCCGTCACCTGTTTGATGAGCTTGGGCGAGGGCATCACGCCGTCATTGGCGATGGCAGAGACGATCAGCGCCATGTGCATGGGGGTCACGAGCGTTTTGCCCTGTCCCACTGCCGTCCATGCCAGATCGTAGACATTATTGATATCCGTCTGTATTTCCGAATTGTACAGTTTGATATCCGCAAATATGAAGTTGTCATTGAAGCCCAGCGTCTTGGCGGTCTTGACGAGGTTCTCGCTGCCCAGCTCATATCCGATCTGGGCAAAGCTGATGTTGCAGCTCCTCGTCAGCGCCTCCCGCAGCGTCAGTGTGCCGTGATGTTCGTTGCCGCTCATGCAGGTGACGTTGCCGCTGCCGAACTGCTTGGTACCCTCGCAGGTATAAACCTCGCTCAGCACACCGGTAAGGTTTTCCAGTGCCGAGGTCAGCGTCACCAGCTTGAATACCGAGCCGGGCGTATACAGGCCCTGAAGGCACTTGTTCATATACGCCGTATCCTCCACCGGCAGACTGAGGTTTGCCGGGTCATAGGTCGGCATAGACACCATGGCCAGGATCTCGCCGGTCTTGTAATTGATCAGCGTCACGGCACCCTTCACGCCGTAGGGGAATGCTCCTGCGATATCCGCACAGAGGTCTGCATTGACCGTGAGCTGGATATTGTCGCCCTGCTTCGATTTGCCCTTATACAGCTCCCACGTGCGGTCGATGATGGAGCCGGAAAAGCCCAGCAGCGTGCCCGCATGGAAGGTCTGTACGCCGGTGCCGGAGAAGCTGCTGACATCGCCGACGGTCTGCGCCGTGGCGTAGCGGATGGCGTTGTTCTCGCTGTAGCAGCGGATGCCCAGCGCATCGTCATACGCCAGTGTCACGCCGTTGCAGTCGGTGATGCTGCCCATGACCACCTGCTCCTTGGCAACGGAGAGGCGGGTATTGTGCTTGCTGGCGAGCCATCGGGAGCCCTGAGAATAGACGGTATCGAACAGGCGGATGCCCATGCCGATGAACACCAGCAGCAGGATAAGACGGATGACGACGACATGTCTTCTGAATTCTTTCATATCGCACCGCCCTTTCTCTCCTTCTGGCGCTTTTTGTCTGCCATATCATCACACCGGTTGATTGATGCCGCTGCCTCCAATATGCCAATGCCGCAGAAGGATGCCACCAGAGACGAGCCGCCGCTGGCCACAAAGGGCAGCGTCACGCCGGTCAGCGGGAGCAGCTGCACGTTGCCGCCGATGATGAGCATCGCCTGTGCGCCGATCAGCACCGATTCGCCCAGCGCCGCCAGGCAATAGAACGGAGTGCGGCTGTTGACGGAGATGGACATGCCCCGCATCACGATGACGAAGTATACCGCCATGACCGCCAGCGCAAACACCAGACCCAGCTGCTCACAGATCGAAGAAAACACGAAGTCCGTATCATACAGCGGCACCACACGGGGACTGCCGCTGCCCAGACCCATGCCGAACAGGCCGCCGCTGGCGATGGCGATCAACGACTGCACCAACTGATAGCCCTTGTCGTTATAGTGGCTCCACGGGTCGAGCCATATCATCACCCGGTTCCTGACATTTTCGCTGAGGAAGTATGCGCCCACGGCTGCCGCCAGTCCGCAGCCGATGCCTGCCCCGGTAACCAGCAGATTACCGGTGGAGGCATAGTACATGGCAAGCGTGACCACGAAGTACAGAAGCAGTGCGCCGAAATCTCCCTGAATGGCAAGTATGCCGCAGAAAATAACAGCTGCGGCAATACCGAGGATCCGGAGGCTCCACTTCTCCCCGGAGAAGCAGTATGCCAAAATTAGGATCAGCGCCTGCTTGACAAACTCCGAGGGCTGCAGCGTCAAGACACTTCCGCCGATACGAAGCTTGATCCAGTTGTAGGCGCCGTTGACCGATCCGGTAAATCTGGGGGCGATCAGTGCCAGTACGGACACGACAAACAGCAATACCGACAGCTTGCCCCACTCCCGGAAATATTTCATGAAGCTGAACACAACGAACATGGCGACAATGCCGATTAGGGCAAATATCGCCTGCATATAGTCCAGTGGAACAGTATTTCTCGTCACACCGAACAGCAGGATGATACTGACGGAGCACAGGAACAACACCATATTAAGGAGCGTCTTATCGAGCCGCAGCTTTTTCGGGAGCCGGTTCAGCCCATACGTCACCACGGGCAGACACACTGCCGTGAGCCACAGGCCCGTCGGCACCGGTATCCGCTTCAGCACCAGCAATGCCATGCCGAGCAGCTGAAACAAAATGACGAACAGCATTTGCAGCCTGCTGCCAGTTCCCTTTCTTTTGCTCCCGCCTGCCTTCATTTTTTCCCCCCTGAATTAATTAAAAAGTGAATCGTATTCGTCGTCCTCCGGATCGGAATGGAGCACCTCATAATGCTCCCGCCCGCTGCCGTACAGCTCCAGCCGCAGCGTCATGCCGCCGATCGAGAACGTGTTGTTCAGATTGCCGTCGAGGAAGGCGCCGATGCCGTCGGCGCTCGGCGCATCAAACGAGGCATTGCCGATGCCCTTCAGTACGAATGCGTCGAGGTCCTCCCTGTAATCCAGCAGCAGATGCCGCCGCCGGATGTCCCTGCAATGCCGGATGCGGACATCCGCCTTGCGGGACGAGCCCAGCAGATTGCTCCTCGTCAGCTCGTACGCCTGCGTTCCGTCTGCGGTCACCAGTCTGCCGATGTATTCCATACCCTGCTCCCGCAGTTTTCTGGCACGCCGGTTGTCCCGCAGCGTGATAAACAGCGCATTGCCGACGATCAGCAGTGCCAGCACCGAGAACACGTATCCCAGCAGCTGGGCAAAGTAGTCGTACATCGTCTGGCTCATGCGTCCTGTGCCTTCTCCTGATCGGCGGGCTTGCTGATAATGATCCGGTCGTCCTGAATATCCATCTTGACCTTGTTGCCGCTGATGCCCATCTTTTCAAGGGTGTCTCTGGGGATCTGCACACGTCCGGCGCGGTCGAGGATGGCAAACTCGTCCTGCACCTCTTCCTGCTCTGTGAACACGTTGATATCGTCCAGACGGTCGATATAGCTTTGCTTCATGATGCGCTCGGAGCTGATCTTTCCGTCACGGATGGCGGCAACACGGTTGACCTTCTTGGCCAGCAGTCGGTCATGGGTAACGATGACGATGGTCAGGCCGGTATTCTTATTGATATCCCGGAACATGTCCAAAATGTACTTGGCGGTATTGGGGTCAACTGCGCCGGTGGGCTCGTCGGCCAGCAGGATCTTCGGGTTGTTCGCCAGTGCGATGGCGATGGCGATACGCTGCTGTTCGCCGCCGGAGAGCTGGCTCAGTCTGCTGTTCTTTCTGTGGCTCATGCCCACCATTTCCAGCAGCTCCAGCGCCCGCTCCTTTTTCTTCTTTGCGCTGCTCTCAAACAGCATGGGCATCTGGACATTCTGCCATGCGGTGAGGTAGGGCAGCAGGTTTCTTGCATTGTTCTGCCACACGAAGCCGACGGTATTGCGCTTGTAGTCCACCAACTGCCGCTCGTTCAGCTTGAACAGGTCCTTCCCGTCCACGATCAGCTTGCCGGCAGAAGGTCTGTCCAGACCGCCGATCATGTTGAGGAAGGTACTCTTGCCCGAGCCGCTGTTGCCGATGATGGCCATCAGCTCGCCCCGGTCAATGGTGATTTCCAGACCCTGCAGTGCCAGTACCTCGATATCCTTTGTCTTGTAGATCTTGACCAGATTGTCACAGATGATGATAGGTTCGTTATTCTCCATCTGTCAGTTCACCGCCTTCCAGCTGATACACCTTGTCGCCCAGCTCCATCAGTCCCACGTCGTGGGTGGTCATGACGATGGTCACGCCCTCCTTCTCGGTGAGCTCACGGAATATCTTCATGACGGCAAGACCGGTCACGGTATCCAGTGCGCCGGTGGGTTCATCGGCGAAAAGCACCTTCGGCCGATGCGCCACGGCTCTGGCAATGGCGACACGCTGCTGCTCGCCGCCGGACATCTCCTGCGGCAGATGATCCGCACGGGCGCCCAGACCGACCAGCTTCAGACATTCCATCGCCCGCTCCACTCTGTCGCCCTTATATCGTGTCAGACGCAGGGCATAGTCCACGTTTTCAATGGCGCTCATCATCGGGATCAGTGCAATGGACTGGAAAATGAAACCGATGTCGATCCTGCGCAGTCTGGCTCTGGAGTTCTCGTCCAGCTTCGTGATATCCTTCCCGTCAAACAATACGCTGCCCTTGGTGGGCTTGTCCAGCGCACCGAGGATGTTCATCAGCGTGGTCTTGCCCGAACCGGACTTGCCCTTCAGGATCGTCAGCTTGCCGGTGGGGATCTCCACATTGATGTCCTTCAGCGCCCAGAAGTCGCCGCTCTGGGTCGGGAAGCTGCGGCAAACGCCGTTGGTTACAATAATATTGTCGCTCATCGCCGGTACCTCTAACTATTCGGTATTACTTCTGCATTTCTTGTTTTACCAGAGACAATTGCCTGATAAAGGGTTCATAGATCGTTCCGTCATACTTGCAGGGGACTTCCCACGTCATGGCGCCGCCCATGTCGAGGATGTACCTCGTGTACGCTGCTGCCAGTGCATCGGGGAAGCGGGGCTCCTTGTTGACGGACAGATGTCCCCAGTCCTTGCCCAGCGAGCACAGCAGCTGGAACTGGATATTCTCCAGCTTCTGTACCGGCACGTTGCCGGTCTTGAACTTGACCTCGATGGGGAACCTGTCAAAGCCGGTGGGAAGGAATGTGCTCAATTCTCCTGCGGTGTAGTCATCCTCATCGGTGATGCTTTCCACCGGCAGCAGCACGCCGGGATTGAACGCCAGCAGCGCATCCTCATTTCCCGCACGCAGCGCTGCGGCAAAGCTGTGGAAGTTGGGAGCGTCGTCAAAATTGTACATCTGATCGGCAAAGTAGCAGGAATCCACCCACCAGGCGGAGATCTTCTTTCCCCAGCGCAGTGACCATTCCCGGATCACGCTTTCCCACTTCACCTGAAATTCCGCCAGCCGCAGGCCCGTATTCTTGCCGGTCTCCTGGTTCCTGCCGTACTGCCAGCCGAAATTGGGGCAGTTGCAGCCTTCACTGGGCATATACAGGCACAGCCGTATGCCGTAGGGCTCCAGCGCATCGTACAGGTCGGAAATGATGTCCCTTTCGGAGCACTTGGAAGGCGTGACCTTTGCGATGCTGTCATAGGTGGCATTCGGTGCCGGGAAGTGGCCGGAGGTCTGGCCCAGGGTCAGAAATATCCATTTGGCGCCGATATCGTGCAGCTGCTTTGCCAAAGTCTCAACATCAAAGGCCGCCGTGCGCTCGTTCCATTCCTCTGCCGTTACCGTGGATTTGGTAAGGTAGTGGATGAACACGCCGTAATTGCCCTTCATAAAATTCGAACGCATAACAATTCCCCCGTATCTGTTCTTGTATTAATCTTCGCCGAGCTTCAGCGCCTGTGCGATCTTCATCTTTCTGATGATGACGGCCAGGACGACCAGGCACACGCCGATCATGAGGCCGATGATGACGGCAAGGCGGATATTATCGCCTGCGTCATTGATGACCCGCAGCGGCAGCGCATTGTCGGAGGAAGAATAGGCGATCTGGATCAGGGGCATAAACAGGTCTGCGGTGAGCCTGCCGACAAATGCGCCGGTGGCGATGGCTGCGCCGGAAATGAAGATATGCTCGTTGATCAGCATGGTAATGATCTCCCGCATGGACATACCCATTGCCCGGAAAATACCGAACTGGAGCTCACGGGACTTGATGGACAGGATCCAGTAGATCAGGAAGCCCACGCAGCACAGAACCAGCACGACGATGAAGCCGACGGTCAGGATGCCGTTGGTGCCCTGAATGACGGGATCGTTCTTCAGAGATACGATCTCGGAAGAGATATCGTGGAAGGAGGTCAGCACCGTCTGGCTCTCGTTGAGGTAATCATAGATGAACGCACTGGAATCGTCGACCTTCATCCATACCTGATACGGCGTCACGCCCCAGGTCGCCTGAAGCTGGGACAGGTTGGCGACGATCAGATAGTTCTCGGTTTCGGAGTACAGACCGTTGGTGCCCTTGGAGTAGGTCGTGGGCGCATAGCCGGGCCAGTAATCCACGAAGCCGTAAATGACGCCGCGGACGCTGGTCTTGTCGCCTGCCTTGTAGTAAATGGCATCGCCGATCTTATAGCCGTAATTCTTTGCGAAGTTGGAGGAGACCAGCACGGCCTTCGCCTTCTGGGACATGGCATTGAGGTAGTTGTACCAGTGGCTCTGCAGCAGTCCGTCCTCGAACCATGCGGTCTGGCCGAACTCCTTGGTGTTGATGCCCATGATCATGACGTTCTTCAGCGTGCCGCCCTTGACGCTCAGGGAGCCGTTCTTTTCCACCAGAACTCTTGTCAGGCTCTCCACGCCGTCCAGCTGGGTATACTTGCCGAAGTCCGGCTCACGGAACACCAGCTCCACGGTGGGGTCTTCCGCCACGACCGAGCTGTTGTCGTCCCAATGCTCCTGCATGCTGATGTCGGCACCGGTCATATACCGCAGATTGCGCTCGTCGTTGTTATTGATGGTTCTTGCCGCCGAGGCATCAAATACGCCCAGAGCAATGGTCATGATGAGGAACACCATGATGAAGCCCTGCTGGTTTCTGGTACGCAGCACACGGAGGAAGGAGGTATACAGGGCAGGACTCCACTGCTTCTTGAACAGTGAGAAGATCGCCCACACGATGACCGGCAGCACACGCAGTGCAAACATGCCGGCACCCAGCATGAACAGAGAGGAGCTGAGGAACAGGATCGGGTCGAGGGAAGCGCCCTCCAGCACCCGCTGTGCCAGGAACTCCTTCTGGTTATTGAAGGAATACAGGCCGTAGATCGAAACGCCCAGCAGGATCACGTCGAGGAAGAGCTTCTGCCATATGGGCGCATCGCTCTTTCTGTGCTTTCTCTGCTTCTGATTGACGATGGTGACCTTGGAATGCTTGAACACAGGCAGTACCATGGCGCACATGGAAATGAATGCCGCCGTACCCGCATAGATCAGCGTCTCCACGGTGACCACGGGGTTCAGCGCCGAGCGCTTGACGAACTCCAGGAAGGCGTTTGCCGCACCCAGCACCTGCACCAGCAGCACCGCCACGGGAATACCGATGGCCAGCGACATCACCGCCATGATCAGGCTCTGAATGACGTAGATGGTAATGACCTGCGCTCTGCCTGCGCCTCTGGATTTCAGCACGGCGATCTCCGCCTGCTCCATGTCCAGCATCTGCTTGGACACCATGAAGATGAATGCCGCCAGCAGCACGAAGATAGGCACCTGCAGCACGAGGATGGTGGTGCGCACCTTGGCCTCGGTCTTGGTGAACTCGGTCAGGTTATTGATAAAGTTGTTGGATACGGTCATGTTCGAGGACTTGGGATACCGATCCGGGAACTCGGTGGCCAGTTCGATCATGTGATCGACATTTTCCACCTGCAGCTGCTTATAGTCCATCATGACGATCCACAGGCCTTCCACGCCGGTATCGGCATAGCCCTCCTGCATGAACCAGTCACGGAACACGCCTTCATCGATGAACACGGTGGTGGAGTAGCTGTTGGGCGACTGCACCCAATAGGTATCGGATACATCCCGATTCTTGAATACACCGGCGATACGTACCTTCAGCGGCTCGCCGTCCTTGTTTACCAGCTTGTTGAAGGTCAGTATCTCGCCCAGCAGCAGCTTGGTCTCGGCAATGCCCTTTTCGCTGAGGATAACATCATAGATGCCGTCCGCATCCGCTCCGGTGCTCATACCGGTGCCTGCGACCATGGAGATATGGTCGTTCATCTCGGAGAGCATCGCCACGGTGATGGTGGTATGCTTTCTGTCGTTTCTGTCCAGGTTGGACTCGGTATCGCCGTTGACGGAATACCGTTTGACCACGTTTTTCGCCGGTACGCCGAATTCACCGGGGATCTCATCGACATACACATCGTTGTCCAGCACGTACTGGTTGCGGCTGGCGGAGGCATTCGCCTTGAGCGTCATCACCAGCGGATACCGGTTCTTTTCCGCCATGTAGTCGCTCAGGTCGGTGAGCAGTGTTCTCTGGAGCACTGCACGGGTATACATGGGGTTGGAGGCGGTGATACTGACCAGCAGGATATTGCCGATCAGCAGAGCCAGAACCATCCACTTCTTGCTTATCATCTTTCGGATTACAAATCGCAGCACGCCTCACACCTCCTTAGTCAATGATCGTCACATCGCCGGCTTCCACGCCCTGCAGCACGACGACGGTCTCGGCATTGTTGAGTCCCCAGGTCATATACCGTTTATGGGTCACGCCGTCCTCGGTCAGCAGCGTTACCAGATATTTGCCGCCGTCCAGCACAGCCGCCTTGCGCTTCATCAAAAGCACATTATCCAGATAGATCACGTCACCGAACACCTTGATGCCCTTCCAGGAGAACTTGTCGTTCGGCTCAAAGGGATCGACCTCGATCAGCGTATAGGGGCTGGTCACGTTGCGCAGACAGTCTGTCGCCGCCACCACGTGGCCGGTGACCGTCTGGCGGTTCTTGCTGGCGCCGGTCTCGATGGTAACATTCATACCGTAGCGCAGCTGGGAATCCTTCATGGCGATCAGCATGACCGCATCGCTGTTGATAGTGGCGATCACGGTGCCGTTGTAGATCCTGTCCTCTTCCTTGAAATAGGCCAGATCCTGAATGATGCCGCTGTGGCCGGCATACACATACTGCACGGCATGGCGCTCATTCAGCTCATCGATATTTTCCTGCTGCCGGGCAATGGAATATTCCTGACGGTAGATATACTGCTCCAGCTCCAGCTTCATCTTCTTCAGACTGATCTCCGCACTGCGCCGGTCATAGTCATCCTGCATGGCGCCGACGGAAGCCGCCAGCTCCTTGATGGCCAGCTCTCTGTCCAGCTTGCCCTCTTCAAAGGCGGTCTTGGTGCGGTCAAGGTTCATGTTGAGCTCCGCCATCTGCACCTCGTCGTACAGCACTTCGATCTGCATGACGGGCGTATCCTCCTGTACGGTCTCGCCGTTCTTGACCAGCGTCTTGACATACGCCGCAGTGTCGCCCTCGTATTTTACCTGATACACCAGCGGATAGTACTCCATGCCGGAGCCCTGCGCCGTTTTGATGAACTCGCCGTATTCCACGTCGGCGGAGTCATAGTTGACTTCGTCCTGCTCGATCTTGTCATCGGCGATGAGGTTGTCATCGGCAAGGGCAAAGGAGCTCATCATCAGCAGCAATGCAAGCAGCAGTGCCGTCACCTTATTCCTTGACATAGACCTCATCTCCTTCCTCCAGACCTTCCAGCACCTCGATCACGATGCCGTTGTTTTTGCCGACCTTGATATCTCTGCGGGTACGGCTGCCGTCCTCGTTCACCATATATACATACCGGGTGCTTCCTGCGGTGTACACGGCCAGCATCGGAATGTACAGGGTATCCTCCACGAAGTTGAACTCGGTGAACAGCACGCCGTACATACCGGCGGTGACCTCGCTCAGCTCGTCCTCGGTACCCAGGATCCTGAACTCGGTCGTCAGGCTCTCGCCGGAGAGGATGATGGAGCTCATTTCGTCCTGATCCATCGGGATATGCTGCAGCTCGAACTGCGAACCGCCGATCTGGCCGTAATACTTCATGCCCTCCAGCTTCTGCTCGGAGATGTAGGCATCCACGATCAGCGTATAATTGTTGGGATTTGCAATATAGGCTACCGGCTTGTCCGCCTTGACTCTGGTACCCTCGGTCAGGCTCTCATAGAACACGTTGCCGGAGAAAGGCGCACAGATCACGTTTTTGCCGTAGTCGGTCTTTAGGGTCTCCAGCGTGGCATTGTACTTGTCCAGCGTGACGTTTCTCAGCTCGACGCTCTGCTTGAGCTTCAGTCTTGTCTGCTCGATATCCAGCTGCTTGGACTCGATGGCCGCATCGTCTTTGGGATTTGCGGCGCAGAGCTTTTCCAGTTCCAGCTCCAGCTGCTCGATATCCAGCATCGTCATCGCATCGGTATACTCGCCGTCCTTTTCGGTATACGCAATGTCGTCCATCACTTCATCGATACTCTCCTGAAGGTCCTCCTGATCGATATAGAACAGGGGCTGTCCTTCTTCAACCCATTGGCCCTGATAGATATCGACGCTGCCCAGCGTTCCGTCGATCTCAAAAGCCAGCTCCTCCGCTTTGGCGACAACGGAGCCTTCATACATCTGTCTGGTACAGAAGCTGCCCTTTTCCACGACGGCGGTATCCACCTTGACGCCCACGGGCTCCATCAGCGAGGGCACCTCTTCCGTATTTTGTGCCGTATTACAGCCCGAAAGCAGCACTGCCGTCAGCAGCAGAAATGCACAGATCCTTTTTTTATTGCTCATACGCCCTCCGCTTACTCTGCGACGACGGATTCGCCTTCGCTGAGTCCATCGATGATTTCCACAAACTTGTTCGCCGTAAGACCCGTGGTCACGTTTTTATACTGACGCAGTCCGTTCTCGTCCTGGAAGTAGACGACGGAGCTGCCGTTGATCTCGGCAATGGCGGCTTCAGGCACCATCAGCACGTTTTCTCTGGTATCCAGCACCAGCACCAGCGTACCCTTGTCGTTGTCCTCCAGTTCAAAGGTCGGCTCGTTCAGGGCAAAATACACATACCCCTTCTGGCCCGGTTCCTTGACCTCCGCCTTAAGACCCAGCTCTTCCTCGGACATCACGGTCGCCTCATACTCGCTCTTGTTGGCGGTGATGGTGTACTGATCGCCGGGAGTAAAGTGATCCCAGAATTCGGTCTGCGCCCGGAACAGCGACATCGTGGAGTCAGCCACGCTCATCATCTTTTCGCCGATGGTGCTCACATCATAGGTCTGCATCTTCTTGATATAGGTGACGGTGCCGTTCATCGGTGCGATGAGCTGGCGGTTCGTCAGATCCCTGTTGTAAGCTTCCAGACGCAGGTTGAGGATGTCGATGCTGTCGTTGATGCTTGCGGCGTTGTCGTCGTAGCTCTCGTTGATGAGCCGGACCGCCTCGTCATAATCCTCGCCGGTCATGCTCTCCCGGCGCAGCTCCTGACGTTTCAGCGCCAGCTGGCGGTTCTCCTCGTTGTGTTTCAGCTTCATGCGGTATTCTTCAATGCTTCGCTCCACAGATGCGATGCTGTCCGGAATGCTGTCCAGCCGCAGCTGCGCCAGCAGCTGGCCTTCCTCCACGCTGTCGCCGACATCTACGAACACCTCGTCATAATTTACACCGCTGACGCCGAACTTCAGATATTCGGTACGCACCGGCACGTATGTACAGCTGATGGTCTTCGTCAGCGCCATGTCGCCCCGGGTGCACTCGGCACTCTTCAGCTCCACCCGTTCATATTCCGAAACCACCGGCGCATAGCCGAAGGTCTCCTCTTCGGGAAGCAGGCTGCATGACGACATCGTCACACAGACCGCTGCAATCACGGCCGCCGCTGCGATCTTCTTTTTTGCGTTCATAGTCTTTCATTCGCCCCCGTAAATCTCCGTTTGTATATACCTATAGCAATTTAATACATTATACCATATTCCCGTTGATAAGAAAAGTGTTTTTGAGAAATATTCACATTTGTTTACAATCTGACAGACAGTCCTTCCCCAGCTCAGCGATAGCGAGACGGATAGGGCGTGATAATGACTGATAGAGGGGTTCGGCTCTGACAGCGCACTGTGCTGTCATTCACTCCCGAACCCAACTCGCTGCGCTCGTTCTCCACTGAGGTGGAGAGGGACCTTTGGCGGCTGCGCCGCCCAATTGCTAATTGCTAATTTTAAAAAAAGCTCTCCGCATTACTGCGGAAAGCTTTTTTGCCTGATCTTTAGTCGGCCAGCTTGCCGGGGTTCTTGGTGATCTTGGCAGCAGCATACCAGGAATCGTAGGCTGCGTCATAGGTCGCATCCTGCTTCTGGGCCAGCTTCTCCTCGGCGAGAGTATCCTTGACCTCGTCAAAGGGAACGGCACCGGCAGTTACATCGGCCTCATAGCGGATGATGTGCAGGCCTGCGCTGCTCATCACGATGTCGGAAATGTCGCCGACCTTCTCCAGCTTCATGGCTGCCTCGGTGAAGGCAGGATCCCACAGCACGGAGTTCTCGCTTACATAGTAGCCGTCCTTGGTGGCGTCGTTGAACATGCCGGGATCCTCGTTATACATCTGGATCATGGCGTCGAAATCATCGCTCTGCTCCATCTGCTCATATACGGCGTCGGTGACTTCCTTGAAGGAATCCAGGATGTCGGCATTCAGCTTCTCCAGCTCGGCCTCAAGCTCAGCCTTGCGGGCTTCAAGCTCTTCCTTGGTCTTGGGAGCCTCTTCGGGCTCGGCCTCTTCTTCAGCTTCTTCGGCGGCCTCTGCGGTCTCCTCAGTCTCTTCTTCGGCCTTTTCTTCTTCAGCGACTTCTTCGGTCTCCTCGGTTGCCTCTTCAGCAGGCTCCTCGGCGGCGGTTTCCAGAGCCTCAAGCTCCTCGGCGATCTGATCCAGCTCGTTGTTGATGGCATTCAGCTGCTGCTTCTGCTCGTCGGTATAGCTCAGCTCAACATGCTTTACGAGGCGATAGCCTTCGGGATTCCAGTATACGGCGCTGCCGTTGGTGCGGCCCATCTCGTAGTTGTAGCTGCTGGCGGTGAAGTTCTCTTCGTCGGCGGCGACCTTCTCGTCGTAAGCAGCCTGCAGCTCCTCATCGGTGACCTCGACATCGGCGATGACGTTCTCACGCACCTTTTCGATGATGCGGGTATCGGTCATGCTCTGCTCGATCTCTTCGACGGTGGTGCCCAGGTACTCCAGCACGGCCTGCTGCTTGGCATCGCCTTCCAGCTCTGCGGCGTTGGCGGCCTCGGCGTAATCGGTGATGTACTCCTCGATGGCGGCATCCTTGTCCTCTGCGATGGCGGCCAGATCTTCCTCGCTCAGCTCATTCAGGCCCAGCTCGGCAGCCTTCTGCAGAACGATCTCCTTGTTGATGTGGGACTCAACGGCCTCGTCACGAATGCCCTCCAGCTGGGAGGAGATATCAGAATTGCCGAAGTAGTAATAATACATGTAGGAATAGTAATCCTTCAGGTAGTTATAGGTGGGCATGACCTCACCCTTGGTGATCTTGGTATCGTTGACGGTTGCGACTACCTCCGCATTGTCACGCTCCTCGTTGACCACGACGAGGCTGCAGCCGGACAGGACCAGCATCAGAGCCAGCACCAGAGCGGCGGCCTTCACAAGCTTCTTGCTCATAGGGATAACATCCTTTCAAAATATATATAGTGCAGATAATACACAATGGTTATTATACACCATCAAAGCGCCATTTGCAAGCTTTTTTTATGCAAACGGCGCTTATAATTGTAAATAATTTGTTCCGAAGCCTTACTTTACGGAGAATGCATAGATAGTGGTGAAATCGTACTTTTCTCCCGCCTTCAGCTCACAGCTGCCGAACTGCGGATTGTTGGGGGTGTCCGGGAAATACTGGGTCTCCAGGCACAGGGCATCCCGCACGCCGTACATTCTGCCGCACTTACCGGGCTTGAGGCACTTGATCATATTGCCGGTATACAGCTGCACGCCGGGCTTGTCGGTATAGACGGTCATGGCTCTGCCGGACACGGGAGCGGTGAGATATGCCGCCTTCTTCATGCCCTCGCCGTTCAGGACGAAGTTGTGGTCGTAGCCCTGACCGTAGATCAGCTGCTGATCCTCCTTGTCGTACTTGAAGCCGTCGGACAGGAGCTTGCCGTTCCTCAGATCGAACACGGTGCCCTCGACGTTCTTCAGCTCGCCGGTGGGAATGCTCTTCTCATCCATGGGCGTAAAGCGGTCGGCATAGATGGCCAGCGTGTGTGCGGTCACGGTGCCGTAGTCTTCGCCCTCGAGGTTGAAGTAGGCATGGTTGGTCATGTTGAGGATGGTGTCCTTGTCGGATACTGCCTCGTAATGCAGACCCAGCTCGTTCTTATCATTGAAGGAGTAGGTCACGGTGACGTTCAGGTTGCCGGGGTAGTTCTCCTCGCCGTCGGGGCTGAAGATCTTGAGGATCAGGAAGTCCTCGCCGTCGCCTTCCTTGATCTCGGCATCCCACAGCCTGAGGTTGAAACCCTTCTCGCCGCCGTGCAGGTGCTGACCGCCGGAGTTCTTTGCCAGCTGGATCTCCTGACCGTGGAAGGTGAACTTGCCGTCATGGATGCGGTTGCCGTACCGGCCGATGAGGGCGCCGATATAGCCGGGGTTGGGGTTGTAGTTCTCCACGCAGCTGTAGCCCAGCAGCACGTCGCCGAGCTTGCCCGCCTTGTCGGGAACCATGATGCTGACCAGAATGCCGCCGTAGTTGGTGATGGAAACGCTGGCGCCGGACTTATTGGTCAGGGTATACAGCATCGCCTCGCTGCCGCAGGGCAGATGACCGAAGGAACGGGATGTAATGCTCATTGCTTTTATCCTCCAAATAGCTTTTGCGCATATTATAGCATACGCCGTCACATTTTTCAACTGTTTTCGGAAGAAATCGATTTATCTCCTGCAATAATTGCCGCAGTGCTTGAAAACTTTTCTTTTATACCGTATAATATGTTTAAACTGTATTCGGGGAGGAATTGCCATGAAGTCTTTCAAGCGCTTTTTCTGCTTCTGTCTCGTCCTGTCCCTGTTGTCCTTCGGTTTCTGTCTGGGCGAAGGCGAACCCAAACACGTATCCGTCATCGCCACGCACGACATCCATTCCCATCTTTCGGGCTTTCAGTATCTGCGTGACGATGAGCCCGTTCACGAAGGCGGACTCGCCCGGCTGAGCACACTGATCCGGGAGCAGCGGGAAAAGGATCCCGACCTTCTGCTGTTGGATGCGGGCGACTTCTCCATGGGCACGCTGTATCAGGCGCTGTACGAGAGCCATGCGCTGGAGCTGAGCCTGCTGAGCTACATGGGCTATGACGCCGTGACCTTCGGCAATCACGAGTTCGACTACGGCTCGGACGGACTTGCCAACATGCTGCATGCCGCCATGGAGTGCGGCTATCCGACGCCTGCGCTGGTGGAATGCAACATCGACTTTTCCGTCTGCACCGGAGACGGCGGCCTCATCCGGGACGCCTTTGCGGATGCAGGCGGCAGCGACTATGCCATGATCGAAAAAAACGGCGTAAACATCGCCGTATTGGGTGTGTTCGGCAAGAGCAGTCTGGAGGACACCCCCGTCTGCGAGGTGGGCTTTACCGACCAGATCGAGGCCGTGCAGCGCACCGTTGCCCAAATCAAGGCAAATGAAAATGCAGACATGATCGTCTGCCTCTCTCACAGCGGCACCGATCCCGACCCGGACAAGTCCGAAGATGAGCTGCTGGCCGCCGCCGTGCCGGAGCTGGACCTTATCATCAGCGGCCACACCCACACCGTATTGACCGAACCGAAGATCGTCGGCAATACTTACGTCGTCTCCTTCGGCGAGTATGCCGAGAATGCGGGGCTCCTCTCCCTCACCCAAGGACCGGACGGACGCTGGAGCTTGGACGAATACGAGGTCAAACGCCTCGGCGCCGACATCGAGGAGGATCCGGACCTCGTCGGGGTGCTGAACGGATATGCCGATCTTATCGACAAAGAATACCTTTCCCGCTTCGGCTATACCACCGATCAGGTGCTGGCCGTCAACGATGTGAAGTTCGCCACCGTGGACGACAGCTACGGTCTGCACGAGGAAAACAACCTCGGCGAATACATTGCGGACGCCTTCATGTATGCAGTGCCGCTGTTCACCGACGGCGAGATCATTCCCGACGTGACGATCGCCCCGGCGGGCGTCATCCGGGACACCCTGTACCCCGGCGATGTCACCACCGCCGACACCTTCAATATGTATTCCCTCGGCAAGGGCTTTGACGGCGTGGTGGGCTATCCCCTGCTGGCGGTCTATGTCAATGCCGACGAGCTGCGCACCATCGCCGAGATCGATGCGTCCCTGTCGGATTTCCTGACCTACGCCCGCCTGCATACCTCCGGCCTCAACTTCACCTTCAATCCCCACCGCACGCTCCTCAACATGGTCAGCGACCTGTATCTGGAAAAGGACGGCGAACGGATCGCCCCAGAAAAGGGCAAGCTCTACTGCGTGGTCAGCGACCTGTATTCCGCCCGGATGCTGGCCGCCGTCAAGAGCTTCTCCTACGGCCTCATCCGCATCGAGCTGAAGGATAAGAACGGAGACCCCATTGATGACCTGCCCGACGCCGCCATCACCGCAGACGGCGAGGAGCTCAAGGCCTGGGTCGCCATCGCCGACTATACCGCCTCCCACGGCGGAAAGATCCCCGAAAAATATGCACAGCCCCTCGGCAGAAAAGTCGTCGACAGCTGCTGGAACCTTGTCCACCTGCTGAGCCATCCCTCCCATTACGTATGGCTCATTCTCGGCATCCTGCTGCTGCTCGTAGTGATCATCCTCTTTATCGTACAGGTCAGCAAACAACTGATAAGGCGCGCTCGACATACCAGCGGCGGATCTTCGTCTCGAAAAAAAGGTAGCGCTGCTTCCCGCCGATGATCACCGTATAGCGGTCCATTTCCCGCATACGGCGCAGCTCCGTCACCTTATCGATCATATACCGCTTTTCACCCTTCCATACCAGACTGCTGGGGCGCATGTTTCCCCGCTCGTCAAACACCGCATACACCGTCACATAGATCCGCTCGATCACGTTGCTCCCTCATTTCGCACATCTGTTCTTTTTGTATGTATTATACCACAGAACAAGTGTTCTTGTAAATAGCAAACAGGTGTTCTTGTATAATTTAACCGTATGTTCGTTTCAACAGGAGGTTTCCGCATGAGCAAAAAGTATGACCTGATCGCAGTCACCAGCATGGGACTGCGCATGACCCCCGCCAATCATGCGCCGGTGGGCATGGAAAAGACCTACACGCTGCAGGCGACCAGTGCCGAAAGCAATGTACTGAACGTATCCGCCAGTCTGGGACTGCGCACCAAGGCGCTGACGGCCTTTGTCGAGGGCTGTCCCATGTCCGCCTTCATCAAGGGCGAGCTGCGCCGCAGGAATATCGAATACGAGGGAAGAGACGTGCCGCAAGGCGGACCCTGGGGCTACCGTCATCAGATCAACATGGCGGATACCGGCTACGGCGTGCGGGCGCCGCACGTATGGAACGACCGTGCCGGCGAGGTGGGCGCACAGACCAGTGCCTCCGATTTCGACCTCGATACGCTGTTCGACGTGGACGGCGTGCGCTGCCTGCACATGTCCGGCCTGTTTGCCGCCATCTCCGAAAGCACCTCCAAGTGCTGTGTGGAGCTGGCCCGGCGGGCAAAGAAGAGCGGCACCCTCGTGAGCTTTGACCTCAACTACCGGGAATCCTTCTGGAAGAACCGCCAGAAGGAGCTGCGGGAGGCATTCACGGAGATCGCCTCACTGTCGGACATCCTGATCGGCAATGAGGTGGACTATCAGCTGGCGCTGGGCATCGAGGGGCCCGCTGTCAACAGCAGTCTGGACGAAAGCTCCTTCCGGGACATGCTGGCCGAGGTACGCAAGCGTTTCCCCAACACGAAGGTCTATGCCACGACCCTGCGCCAGGTCATCAATGCCAACACCCACCGGTGGGGCGCTTTGCTGTGCAGGGACGGCGATTTCTATGTGGCTGCTTCGAGGGAAATCCCGGTGCTGGACCGCATCGGCGGCGGCGACGGCTTTGTCGGCGGTCTGCTGTACGGACTGCTAAACGGCTGGGACAGCGAAAAGTGCCTGCAGTTCGGCTGGGCTACCGGTGCGCTGGCGGTCACGACGCTGGAGGACTACGCCACGCCCTCGGACGAAAAGCAGGTATGGAGCATCTGGAACGGCAATGCCCGTGTCGTGAGGTGAAGCATGAAAAACGATATCGGCGTCATCGGTCTGGGCGTGATGGGCGGCAACATCGCCCGCAACATCGCCTCGAAGGGCTTCTCCGTCTCGGTCTACAATATCGAGCCGGAAAAATATGTCAAAGAGTTCATTGAAAAAGGATATTCTCCTCGCATCAGCGACACATACAGCCTTGCGGAGTTCGTCGCCTCCCTCGAAACGCCGAGGAAGATCTGGCTGATGATCACCGCCGGTTCCCCCGTGGACGAGATGCTGGAAAAGCTGCTTTCTCTGCTGGAGAAGGACGATATCGTCATTGACGGCGGCAACTCCAACTACCTCGATACCGAGCGCAGGTACGCCCTGCTTCGGGAAAAGGGTCTCCGTTTTGTCGGTATGGGCGTTTCCGGCGGCAGCGAGGGCGCCCTGAACGGGCCCTGCCTCATGCCCGGCGGAGAGATCGAAGCTTATCGGGAGCTGGCACCGATACTCACCGCCGTCTGTGCCAAAGCAGAAAACGGCCCCTGCTGCGCCTATATGGGCAGCAGAGGCACCGGCCACTTCGTCAAGATGGTGCACAACGGCATCGAATACGGTGATATGCAGCTCATCGCCGAGGTGTATCTGATCCTGCGCACGGCAGGGAAAACGAATGCCGAAATCGCCGCCTTCTTTGCACAGGCGGGAAACGGCAGGCTTTCGAGCTACCTTCTCGACATCACCTGCAAAATACTGAAAAAGAAGGACGAGCTGACCGGAGATGACCTGATCGATCATGTGCTGGATACCGCCAGCCAGAAGGGCACCGGCAAATGGGCTTCGGAAGCAGCGCTGAACTATGCTCAGCCCCTGACGCTGATCACCGAGGCAGTGCTGGCCCGCTGCCTTTCCGCAAACCTCGCTTCCCGCAGGCAGATGGCAGCGGTCTATCCCGCAGCTCCCGTCAACGGCGCCGTTGACACGGACGACCTTGAAAAGGCGCTGTTCTGCGGCAGAGTCATTGCCTATGCGCAGGGCTTCTCGCTGATCTCCTCCGCCACGGATGCGGACCTGCACGCCATCGCCGAAATATGGCAGGGCGGCTGCATCATCCGCAGCAAACTGCTGCATCAGATCTCAGCCGCATACAACGGCAGCAAAAAGCCCGACTCCCTGTTGGCGGATCCCGCCATCGCCGAAGAGCTCCGGGAAAGCATCGGCGGCATGCGGAACATCTGCGCCTTTGCCGTAATGAACGGCATCCCCGTCCCGGCGCTGTCCTCCGCTCTGGCCTACTTCGACGGCATGCGGCTGGAGCGCTCCGGCGCCAACCTGATCCAGGCGCAGCGGGACTGCTTCGGCTCGCACACCTATCAGCGCAGCGACGACGACACAGGCAAAGCGTATCATACGGAATGGATGGAATGATCAGTAATCAGCAATTAATTGTTATCAAAACCCCGATCATTGAATATCCTTTTCCCCGGAAACCTCGTATAAAGAGATGTATCCCGAATAACATCAGAAAAGAGGTCTTCCGAATGAAAAATATCAAGAAACTGCTTTCCCTGCTCCTGGTGCTGGCGCTGTGCCTTACCTCTGCTGCACTGGCGGAGGAGGATGTCCCCTCCATCAATGACGTTCTCTCCAAGCGGATCGACATGACGGAGTATTCCTCCGAAAACGGTACGGAAGAGGACGAGCTCGACAAGGCCATCCGTGAGATCGTGGACGGCCGCATCGATCTGACCGACCAGCCCGCCAATGTCTACAGTCAGCTGGCCACCCCGCTGGAGAATTTCGTCCGCATGGTACTGGGCGCCACGGTTCCCCTCGGCAATACCCTCAACACCATCCACGATTGTCAGTGCGGATACTACACCTCCGATCAGAAGATCGTCAAGGTCTCGGTGGCCCTGACCATCGATATCGTCAAATCCGCTCTCCCGAAGGGCACCACAGGCCAGATCAACAGCAGGGCGCAGAGCTACATCGACGAGCTCATCCGTACCGGCAGGTTCCGGGGCGGCAGCAGCAACCGCAACGTGGAATATACGCTGGCAGCCGTTGAAAGCGTATTCGGCGGCATGACTTCCGACGTTGCAGGACTCGTCAGCAGGATCTGCTCCGGAGTCTCCACCCTGCTCAATATCTGAGCAGATCACGATCAGATATAAATTACAGTCCCGTTCTTTCATCAGAAAGAACGGGACTGTTTGCGTTGATGATTACTCGCCGAACACTCTTACCTTCATCTTGCTTGCACCGACGACGGGGAATTCCTTGTCGCCCCAGGGCTCGTGCCAGCACAGCTCGCCGGTCAGCCGCTCCTCGGGGTCATAGATACCGTACTTCATCTGAGACACGACGGGCTTCAGGCGATGGCCGTCCTCGAAGTTGACCGACCCGACGATGACGTTGCAGGGGCCTGGCTCGTGGCCCAGCATCGTGCCCCTCGTGGTGGACAGAATGCAGGTATTGTGCTGCGCCACCACATGGTTGATGACCGACAAGTGGGAGCAGTCGTGGAACACGATGGCCTCCTCATTGTTATGCACATACAGATAGTCCGCCACCACATGCTCGCCCAGCACGAAGCCGTACTTGAAGCCCTGAGCAGCGCAATTGCGGATCACCACGTTGTCGTTCTGATCGCCGGGGCCCATGAAGCCCACTACGTGGCAGGGGTTGGGCTGCAGCTCCAGATTCAGTACCGTATCGCCCACGTTCAGGCCAAGGCAGAACTGGCTGTCGGATACATTGCAGCGGGACACGTTCTGCAGGTTGACGGCGCCCTGCGTGGGATACATCTTTTCCTTCGTCATTTTCGCCCGGAACTCCAGATTGGCGATGGAGAACATCCGGCAGGAGAAGTGTCCCTTGCAGGAATCTCCCTCGGGAGCGGCAAGTATCGACCACGGACGGGCCTTGGGATCATGCTCCTCGGGCGCCTCCCAGTCGGAAAACAGGAAGGTATTGATGCGGCCCATGTCGTCAATATAGGTCGGCGTGAAGTTGGACTTGACGGAGTCCAGCGGCCGCACCTGATAGGTGTACAGCAGGCAGCAGGGCATCTCGCCCATCAGGCAGATGTTGTGCCTTCCCGGCGGGATGATCAGCTGTGCACGCACCTGTCTGCCCTCATATTCCTCAATGCCCGGCGAAGCGATGCGGTAGCCGTCCGGCGTATAGGGGAAAAGTATCCTTCCGCCGCCTCTCTTGGCGGCATAGTTGATGGCGCTCTGAATGGCAGCGGTATCATCGGTGATGCCGTCGCCCTTTGCGCCGAAGTCGAATACGTTGATTCCGAATTCTGCCATGGTCATTTCCTCCGTATCTTTATAGTCTGTGCAGAAATATCCTTCTCGATCCCGTCAAACACGAGATGCGCCTTCACGCCTTCGGGCACCGTCACGGTGAGCTCATTCTCATCCCAGCCGACAATCAGTCTTCCGCAGGGCGTATCATGCCATGCGCTGAAGGTGCGGACCGTTTCGGGAATGTGCGGCACGATGTCCACCTGCCGGAAACCGGGCTCTGTGATATTGATGCCCGCCAGCGCCTTGTAGAACCAGGCGCCGATCTCCGAGAACATGTGATGGTTTCTCGACGAGCCGCCCCGCCAGCCCTCGCCCAGCGTGCTGCCGCCGGTCCGGGTCAGCATGAACCGCCAGCCGGGTGCCTCTTCATTGTCGGCGATCTTCCATGCGGTGTCAAAGTATCCGTTCTCCGTCAGGGCGTTCAAAATGTACTTGGAGCCGAAGATACCGCCGGTGATGTGGTAGTTCTCTCCGATAATGACCTCGTTGAGCCTTGCGGCGGCGGCCTGCGGATCCTTCGCCAGGCCGTACATCAGCACCATGCCCAGATATGTGGAGCTGCCGTAATCGCTGCCGCAGAAATTCTTTTCAAACGCCTCTTTGATATCCGATTTCAGATGTTCGGCACGGGAAATATCTTCCTTCTTTTCCAGCAGCCTTGCCGCCTCAAGATAGATCGTCGCCGCCCGGTAGGCGCAGCCTGTCAGCAATGCGTTCCTCGGAATGGCGTGCGTCCGCTCATCCGGGACCCAATCGTCCAAGCCGATCACGCTGACGTGGTCTACCGCCGTTGCCTCCATATAATCGATATAGCGGCGCATGTTGCCGTACCATTTTTCCAGCCACCTGACCTCACCGGAATACCGGTACATCTGCCACGGAAGCTCGAACAGCGCCAGATCCCAGCTGATCCCGCTGCACTCCTTGTATCCCCACAGGCTCGTGGGCGCAATGGCGGGGATCATGCCGCAGGGCTTCTGGCAGTCCGCAATGTCGTCCAGCCACTTGTCATACGCCGGAAACATATCCAGATTGAACAGCATCTGCTCGCAGGAAAGCTGCGCATCGCCGGTCCAGCCGTTCTTCTCCCGGTGAGGACAGTCCGTAGGCATATGGTGGAAGTTGGTCAGTGTCGACTGCACACACGCATCATGCAGCTGCTGTACGGGCGCATAGTCGGTGGTGATGCCGCCCGCCGCAGGCAGATCGGTATGGAACTGACGGGCACAGACGTCCAGAATTTCAACCTCGCCGGAGTACCACACCCTCGCATACCGGAAGCCCTTATAGCTGAACTCGCCGCTGAAGACCTCCTCGCCCTCGCCGGAGAGGATGAATTCGTCCTCCTGAAAGCGCTTGGAATATACATGCTCGCCAATGCGCTCCATGACCGCACCGCCGTCATCCATGATCTGCTCGCACATGATAACGGTGATCTTTGCGCCCCGGCTGCCCCTCGCACGGATCTCCACGTCGCCGGACAGGTTGACACCGAAGTCATAGGTCCGCACACCCTCATGATGCCACAGCACTTCTTTCGGCTCGATCCTGCGCCGCACCCGGATCGGCGGTATCGTCTGCTCCTTCAAATCGCCCATCGGCGGCAATACCACGGAGGCGTCCCGGTCGAGCACCGGTACGATCCGGTGGTCGATCGTCTCGCCGCAGCGCAGCGAGTTGAATGACCGCTGACTGCTGCCGCACTTCCAGCTCCGATCCGACACCAGCGCCGTCTCACCGTCCAGCTTCAGTTCGCAGATGAACTTGGGCTTGTCCCGCCATGTCGCCTGCTCAAAACGCCAGGCATTGGCCTGCTCCTCGTTGTACCAGCCGTTGCCCAATTCCACCCGGAAGACGTTTTCACCCTCGCTCAGGTAGTCCTTCAGGTCGAGTACATTGTAGTACACCGTCTTGTCATAAGTGGAAAATGCCGGCTGAAGCAACGCATCCCCCACCCTTTTCCCGTTGACGGAAAGCACATAGAAGCCCAGACCGCTGATTTCCATGACCGCCGAGTCCGGCATCTTTTCGATAATAAGCTTCTTTTCAAACATCGGCGAGCCCGTATAGTCCCGGCAGCCGATCCATTTTGCCTGTTTCAGATTCATTTGATTCCATCCTCCTCATTCTTTTCGCTGTGTCGGTATTGCATCGGGGATACTCCCGTGTTGGTCTTGAACAGTCTTGAAAAATAGTTTGCATTGGGAATTCCAACCTGTCCGGCAATTTCGCCGACATTCAGATCGGTGGTCAGAAGCAATGTTTTTGCCATATCCAGCCGCTTGCCGGACACATATTCCGAGAATCCGATGCCCACATGATTTTTGAACAGGCGACTGAGTGAGTAGGTCGATATGCCGAACCTGTCGGCAATGCTTACTTGGCTGAGACCGGCATCGGTATACACATCGTCGATATATGCCAGCACCTCGTTTTTCAGCTTCAGTATTCGGACATCACTGCCCTCATCATTTGCTTCCACCGGCAGGCATGCCGTATATGAATCGTGAATGGCATCCATGCCCACCACGGGTCCCACCTTCAGCTCGATGGGATATGCCACATGTGTGGTCATCCATTCCCTGACTGCATGTTCTGCAGATGAAATATCATTATCCTTGATCAGGCACAGAATGACCATGCGGTTGCTGCCCAGAATATCGGTAACGAATGCCGTCACTCCGAAATCTTCCCACAGCAGCTTCGACAACGCTGTCCGATCCACAGTATTCACGCTGCGGTCAAACAACACCATAACACAGCAGTTGTTGGTCTTCTCGATATGCGCTCTTGTCAGGATCTCCTCCGGTACCGACGCTCCGCCGATCAGATTGTTCATCAGATAATCCATCAAAAGAATCTTCTGCTCGGACAGATCGGAGTGCAGGTCTTTAATGTACTCGGCTGCACCGCCGAACTCGTCACCATCTCCGCTCCCGGGCACTTCCCTCGAAAATCTGCGCACAGGCAGGTAATTAATATACACCATACACACGCCCAACAGCAGTACCAGCAGAATCTCCAGAGCGAATGTCAGCTTCATCGTGGTATAGAAGCGATACATGCTGATCTCCAGATTGTCAAAGGGCACGATCGTGACAAACTTCAGTTTCTGTGATGGACTGCTGCGCATGTAAACAGTGTACCAATTCTTACCGGAAGAAAGGCGTTTCACCTCTCCGTCTCTTTCAGGAATTGAAAAATCCGCCTCTTCAATACTCAATTCTTCTCCGCTGGTCAACATCAGTCCGCCATCGTCATTATAGATGCGGAACTGGGAACAGGCTGCACCGGCACCGGCAAAATTCCCTGCATCCGCCCAGGAGCCTTCCAATATAAATACCACCAACACGCTGTTCTTGACAGAACCCACATAGGAAGGCACACCCACCAGCAGCTTGTTATCGATCGAGGCAAACCTTATTCCCGCCATATCCATATCAAAGAACGTCTCGACCTCCGGCGGCACCGTTTTGTTTCCTTTGTTCATATCTGCATAAAAGGATGCAAAGGAATTATATTTGCGGGTGCTGTACAAAAGTTCACCGGACTCCTCCAGATAGAGGGCCGCATTGTAGCCGTATGTACGGGCATACTCCGGCAGTTCTTTTGCCGCCATCCAGTAATAGTAGTTCGAAGAACCGATCTCGAAGTTCAACGCCGCATTGGTGCCGATGTTCTGCTTGGAATCCACACTAAGCCGGGTCGCCATACCTCGCATAGCCGCCAGTTCGTCATCCGCATACCGCATAAAGGAATCCGTAATTTCCCAATAGTATTCCTCATTCATCGTCTGCATACTACCATACGAATTGACTACCGTCATGCCCAGCAGCAGGACACACGGCAGCAGTGAAAGCAGCAAACAGGTACAGATCAGACGGGTCAGATATTTGGGCGGACGTATGATTTTCATAGGAGGCTCCTTTTGTAACAGAGTTCTACTCGTCTATTATAGCAAATCATTTTTCAAAAATCAACACCACGATTACATATTTTTGACGATTACACTTTTTTTGCACCTTTTTCTACCCAATGCAAATCATTATTCTTGACGAAACCCACTGTTTTATATATACTTTTTCGTGTAATACATCCATTATGATAAGGAGGAAGCATTGTGAATCGGTCAGCTGTCATCCGCCCCCGCAAAACGCCGCTCATCAAGCGCATCATCAAATGCCGCACCTATTACCTTTTACTGCTGCCGGCAGTGATCTATGTACTTATATTTAATTACGGCCCTCTCTATGGCATACAGATCGCCTTCAAGGACTATAAAGGTGCTCTGGGCATCATGGGCAGCCGCTGGGTCGGGCTGAAGCATTTTCAGAGCTTTTTCAAGAGCTACAGCTTCTCAAACCTGATGGTGAATACCTTTGCCATTTCGATCTATTCGCTGATAGTCGGCTTCCCCATCCCCATTATACTTGCACTGATGCTCAACGAGATCCGCTTCCCCAGATATAAAAAGGCCGTGCAGACTATCCTGTATGCCCCTCACTTTATCTCCACTGTGGTCATGGTAGGCATGATCATCTCCATTTTCTCGCCCTCCATCGGCGTAGTCAATACCCTGCGCACGAAATTGGGCTTGGAACGGGTCTATTACATGGCACTGCCCGGTACGTTCCGGCATATCTACGTTTGGTCCGGCGTATGGCAGGGCATGGGCTGGAGCGCCGTCATCTACATCTCCGCTCTTTCCGCTGTCGATCCCGAGCTGCACGAAGCTGCACGCATTGACGGCGCCAGCCGCATCCAACGGATCATTCACATCAATATCCCGACCATTATGCCCACCATTACCATCCTTTTCATCATGTCGATAGGCTCCCTCGCTTCCGTCGGCTATGAGAAGATCTATCTGCTGCAAAATGACCTCAATGTAGGTGTATCCGAAGTCATATCGACCTACGTCTACAAACGCGGCATTCAGAACACCAATTACAGCTTTTCCACGGCCGTCGGACTCTTCAATAATGTCATTAATATCATTCTGCTGCTGCTCGCCAACACGGTGTCCCGCCGTGTATCCGAGACCAGCCTGTTCTGACGGAGGTGGAAAAAGATGTCACGCATTAAGGAATCCCGGGGTGACCGCATTTTCGGCATTGTCAACTTCTGCATCGTGACGCTGCTGATGCTGATCGTGCTGTACCCGCTGATCTATATCATCTCCTGCTCTGTCAGTTCCCCCACCGAGATCGGCGCCGGAAACGTCATACTGCTGCCCCGGGGCTTTACGCTGATGGGCTATAAGCGGGTCTTTCAGGAGCAGGACATTCTCATCGGCTACCGCAATACCCTCATCTATACCATTGTCGGCACACTCATCAATATCATTGTGACCATCCCGGCTGGCTACTCCCTCTCCAAGAGCGAGATGCCCGGCAGAAACCTGTTCATGTTCCTGTTCATGTTCACGATGTATTTCAGCGGCGGCATGATCCCCACATTCCTGCTGGTCAAGAGCCTCAACCTGTACAATAATCCCGTCGTGCTGGTGATCCTGGGCGCCTTCAGCACCTACAACTGCATTATCTGCCGCACATTCTTTTCATCGCTGCCCATAGAGCTGGAGGAAGCCGCCGCCATAGACGGAAGCTCGCCGCTGCGGACATTCCTTCAGATCGTTATGCCCCTGTCTCAGGCCCTGCTGGGCGTCATGGTGCTGTATTTTGCCGTCGGACATTGGAACTCTTACTTCAACGCCATGATCTACATCAACACCAACGAGTACAAGCCCCTGCAGCTGATGCTGCGCCGCATTCTGGTACTGGAACAGGCCAGCTCCGACATGATGTCCGGCGGCGGCGACGAATATGCTGCCGAGCAGTTCAAGCTGAAGGAGCTCATCAAGTACGCCGTCATCGTCGTCTCGTCGCTGCCTGTCATGGTGCTGTATCCCTTCCTGCAAAAGTATTTCGCACAGGGCATCATGATCGGCTCCGTCAAGGGCTGACAAACACCGTCGATAAAGGCATACTGCCTTATCAGATATTATAAGGAGGACAACCCCATGCGTAAGCTCGTTTCCCTGCTTCTGGCGCTCATGCTGGTTCTCGGCATGTTCACCGTCGCCTCGGCTGCGGAGTACCCCATCGTCTCCGAGCCCCTCACCATCAACGGCGTGCTCGCAATCACCGGACGTGATGTTGAGACTCCCCGCCTGACCTGGACCACCCTTGAAGAGGTCACCGGCATCCACGTCAACTGGATCAACGTGGAATCCGAATCCCTCCCCGTCTTCATGGCTGCCGGCGAGTGGCCGGATCTGTTCCATGAGAGACTGGACGGCACCTACATCAACGACTACGGCATCCTCGGCAACATGTTCGTGGATTATACCGATTACCTTGACCTGATGCCCAATCTGGTTCAGACCTTCGAGGACTATCCCGATGCCAGAAAGGCCGTCACCGAGGTCAACGGTGCCATGTACCAGCTGCCCAGCATCGAAGTCTCCGCCACCTGCACACAGGCTCGTGTGTACTACCGCGAGGACATTCTGGAAGCCAACGGCCTTGCCGTTCCCACTACCACCGAGGAGTTCTATGAGACCCTGAAGGCTCTGAAGGAAGCCAATGACGGCGCCGCTCCTCTGGTCGTCGGCCTGTATGCCGCCAACTACTTTGAGCCTTGGATGTTCTCCGCCTTCGGCCCCGGCCGTGCTCCCGATTTCGAGGATGACGGTACCGGCAAGGTGGTCTACAACCGTATCTCCGATCAGTACAAGCTGTATCTGGAATACATGCATCGCCTGTACGCCGAAGGTCTGCTCCACGAGGAGTATCTGACCCTTGACGGCACCACCCAGCTCTCCCTGGCTCAGGAAGGTCTGACCGTATTCATGGACGGCACCGCCCACTCTCTCGTTGAGGCAGACTTCCCCAGCGGACATGTCGACCTCAATGTCATGGCTCCCCTGACCTCCGAATATGACGATGAACAGGTCGTCATCGGCCAGCTGACCGGCGCCTGCGGCGGCTTCGCCATCAACGCCCAGAGTGAACATATCGAAGAGATCTGCAAGATGTTGGATATCTTCTACGCCACCGAGGAAGTCGTTCCCGGCACCGGCCTGTACGGTATCGCCGGCTGCTACGGCCCCGAGGGCGGCATGTGGCACTTCACCGATGAG
>JAZLHZ010000065.1:0-2359 GCA_045617085.1 Clostridia bacterium | reverse complement strand
ACCAGCTGTCCCTGGCAATCGGCAGAAAGGGCCAGAACGTCCACCTCGCTGCGAAGCTGGTCGGCAACAACTGGAGCATCGACATCAAGAGCCAGTCTCAGGCCGAGGCCGAGGCCGCAGCTATCGCCGCAGCACAGCCCGACGTGGCAGCCGAGCCCGAAGAAAACTGAAAACCATACTGAACAACGACCCGAAACAACGGAGGAGAAACAGTGCTCAAACAGCGAAAAGTCCCCATGCGCATGTGCGTGGGCTGCCGTGAAATGAAGCCCAAGAAGGAGCTATTGAGGGTTGTACGCTCGCCGGAGGGAAATGTGGCATTTGACCCGGTAGGCAAGGCACCCGGCAGGGGCGCCTATGTGTGCCGCAGCGTTGAGTGTCTGAACAAGGCAATCAAGATCAAGGCACTGGAAAGGCAGTTGGAATGTTCGCTTACGGAGGACGTGAAGGCACGTCTGGCCGGAGAGATCGAAAAGCTGAAGGACATTCCGGGTAAGGAGGAAGCCGATGGCTGATCCCTACGGAATGTTAGGTCTGGCGATGCGGGCCGGAAAGGTGCAGACAGGCGAGAGCGTGTGCGAAAAGCTGGTAAAGACCGGCAAGGCCTGTCTGGTGCTGGTGGACGGCGGCGCCTCGGCGAATACCGTCAAGGCGATCTCGGACACCTGCACGACCTACCGTGTGCCGCTGAGAAGAACGGAGCCGGGCCGCCTCGGAAGCGCCACCGGAAAATCCGGCCGCATGACCGCATGCATCACGGATGCGGGATTTGCGGAACGGCTGAAAATATTGATTCCCGAAAATGAACTGTAAATATCATACCGAACAAAAAAACGAAAACACGATCTACTACCGAATGCGGGGGTGTATTTGAATAATGGCAAAGACTAAGGTATCGGAGCTTACAAGAGAGCTTGTGGCAAAGGCAACGTCACTTATCGGCTCTGCAACAGCTGCTCAGAAGAAAGTTCAGGAGAGGACCCTCGAGCTGAAGAAAAAGGAGAATGACCTGCGCCGCAAGCAGGAAGACCAGAGAAAACAGCAGGAGCGGGAAGAGTCCCGGCGTCAGCAGAAGGAAGCTGCCAACATGTCCGGTATCTCTGCAGACGATCTGGCAAAGTTTGCCAAGGCAGCCGAGGCCGCTGAGGCAAGGAATGCCGAAATAAAGGCGGAGGAAGCCCGTCAGAGGGCGGAAGCCGAAGCAAAGGCAAAGCAGGAGGCAGAGCAGAAAGCGGCTCGTCCCGTACAGCCTGCCCGTCCCCGCGACGACAGAAGACCCGATGACAGAAGATTTGACGACAGGCGTTCCGACGACCGCCGTCCCGATGACCGCCGCTTCGGCCGTCCCGCAGGCACTCAGCCGCAGCAGGGTCAGAACGGCGAGCGCAGGTTCGGCCGTCCCGTGCCCGGCAAGGAATATCAGCAGCAGGGTCAGGGAATGTCCCAGCAGAACGGCGAGCGCCGCTTCGGCCGTCCCGCAGGCATGCAGCAGGGCGGTCCCCGTCCTTCGGCTCCGATGATGAACAAGGATAAGGACGCCGATTACGACAACAAGAATGACCACAGAGGCGGCAACAAGAACGGCAAGAGCGGCTTCCAGCGGAAGAGCAGCGGCGCCGGCGAGCTGATCGCCACCGTAGAGAAGGAGAAGGTCTCCAACTACGATCCCAACAAGAAGCTGTACGAGCAGCGTCACGATCAGGAGCATACCCCGGCCAAGCCCGCAAAGCCCGGCAATACCTCCAAGCAGAGCGCAAGGAGCTCCGGTGCTCACGGCATCGGCATGGATACCGAGGAAGATTTCGTGCGCAGAAAGGCGAAGAAGAGCAAGCAGCAGATGCCTGCCGCCAAGCCCGAACCCGTGCGCATTGAAAAGGCAGTCATGACGAGCGAGACCATCACCGTCAAGGACCTGTCCGAAAAGATCGGCAAGGCCAGCGCAGAGATCATCAAGAAGCTGATAATCCTGGGCACTATGGCGAACATCAACGCAGAATTGGATCTGGATACCGCACAGCTGGTCTGCTCCGAATTCGGCATTGAACTGGAATACAAGCCCGAAAAGACCGCTGAGGATGCACTGGACGAGGAGAACTTCACCGATAAGGAAGAAGACCTCATCATCCGTAACCCCGTCGTTACCATCATGGGTCACGTTGACCACGGCAAGACCTCTCTGCTGGACCACATCCGCAATGCCCACGTCACCGCAGGCGAGGCAGGCGGCATCACCCAGCATATCGGTGCTTATACCGTCAACATGAACGGCCAGGGCATCACCTTCCTGGATACGCCCGGTCACGAAGCCTTCACCGCCATGCGTGCAAGAGGCGCCATGGCTACCGATATCGCCGTTCTG
>JAZLHZ010000064.1:0-6086 GCA_045617085.1 Clostridia bacterium | reverse complement strand
GCATGGATGCCCAACGAGCGTCCGATACGCAGGATCGTTTCGATCTGCTGCATGAATTCAGGCTGCTGTGTTTTGAACTCGGCAAACTCATCTGCCACGATCAATAAATGCGGCATGGCCTCGTGGATATGCCCCTCATGGTACTGCTTCTGATACTCATAAATATCCATGCTGAGCAAACCAAGCTGCTTGCGTGCCTCTTCAAATACCTGCTGACGGCGCACGATCTCGCTGTTGATCGCCGTCAGTGTGCGGCGGATCGTGCCGCCGTCCAGATTGGTGATAACTCCGATCGTATGGGGCAGTCCCTCCAGTGCCTTCGCCATTCCACCACCCTTGTAGTCGATCAACACAAACGACACATCATTGGGGTGGTAATTTACCGCCATCGACAGAAGATAGCTGATGATAAACTCACTTTTGCCCGAGCCGGTCGTTCCGGCAATCAATCCGTGCGTCTCATCCTGTTTCTGATGAATATCCAACATGCAGAGTCTGCCGTCATCACCCAAGCCAATGGGAACTGCCAGCGATTTGGTGGGATTCGCCATGCTCCAGCGTCTGGAGATTTCAAGACTCTCGACCCGATTCACGCCGTACAATTCAAGAAAAGACATCGAATCCGGTAACACGATCTCTGCATCGGCCTCGTCTATATACAAATTGGCGAGCGACTTACAGACACGTGCCGCTTCCGTCATGTCAATTGAGACATCCTCCGAAAATGTCTGTTTGGCCACAGTGTCTCCGCTGTTATCCTTATTATCCGTTTTCATGATGACAGTCCATCCGCTTTGACCGTCCCGATGTACAACGATGTTGCTGTTGCCGGGCAGCTGATGGGAGTGTGCACAGCAGCATATAACATGAAAACGTTCATTCTCACAGGCACAGATATCCCGCATGAATCGTCCGCTGCGGCCCAATTGTCCATCTGCAAAGACAAACACATAGTGTACCTTGTCTTTATCATCCTTCGCAGTTTCATGGAAGGCTTTGGCAAGCGTTTTCGAATCCTCCGGTGTCAGAGAAACATAATGAAGTTTCCTGTCGGCACTGTATGTGTGAGGAATGTACTTGAACACATCATATTCCGGCGTCTTTTCCGGATCATAGACCAGACAAAGCTTCACTTCGTCATAACTGTACTGCAATACCAGCTGCATCATCAGCTGAACCGTCAATTGGGTGACTGCCCCGGTATCACCGACCACACCGCCCTTGGCATGAGTCTTCAGATTCCAAAGGATCGGCACATTATTCAGAATACGAGGTTGATTCTGAAGCTTCGTCATTTTGTCACGAAGCTCATCATCATCCACGTTCAGTTGATCTTCAGGGAATTTCAGATCACAGATCAGCGGAATATCACCAATACCCAGCCGCAGCATGAGGTAGTCGGGGTCCTCCGATCGATGATTCCATAAAAGAGCGGTATTCTTTGTCACCTTTTCGATGATTTCGGATGCGTTCGGCATATTTTTCAGCATCCGTTTCTTCTGTTTGTCAGAAAGACTGTTGATCTGCTCTTCTATATCGGCAAGATATCTGTCATAGATCTCATGCCGTCTTTTTTCATATTCGTTTATTTTTTCCTCGTTGGTTTTGCGTGTCAGCTTCGGGATCACAAGATTGCCCGCCATCATAGCAACGCCCGTAATAGCACTGATGATATTGCCGGACATCAGAGAATTGAGCAGCATCGCTGAGCTCTGAATGCCGCTGGTGACTGAGGTCGCCGCCAGAAGTGCCGCAGGCGTGTCGTCACCCTGCCTGCGAGTCGGCGGGGGGACCACGGAAATAGAGCTGTCCGGAATATCATTGGCAAAACGGGGAGAACGATGAAATGGTATTCTTCTGCTTCCGTATACAGCAGGCCTATCATCCGATGCTGTCTCCGAAGCAAGACGCAGCGGTTTCAAATTGAACGGATTTATCTTGACACAGCCGCCGGGATTTGTCACGCAAATAAACCGGCGCATAAAGATGATACGAATCGTCTCTATCGTCATGATGTCACCGGGCTGTATATTCGTATGCCGTCTCATGCGCTTCCCGTTCAGAAATACATACGCGCTGTTGGAAGCATCAGCAAACCACTGTTTATCTGCATTAAAGGCAGCCGTAGCACATATTCCCTTGCTCCGGCTCAATGGGAACCTTATATCGGCGGAGTTGCTGTCACCGATCTGTAAAACCGTTGCCGGCTGAACGACATATTTGTCAAAAAGATTCCAGCCCGGCTTGTTCTCATACGCATAGATAAATGCCGTCTCATTTGCCGCCAACAGCTGAACCTTACAAGTCATTTCGTTTTTCAGGATCGTTTTGTTCTTCCCGGCGTCGTTAATGCTTGCTTCTTCGCTGGAACACAATGTCCATTTTTCACCATCGCCCACCACAGCCAGAACAGGACGTTTGCTGCCGTTGATGTCCGCATGGAGCCAATACTCTCCAATACATTTTCCCGGTAAAACCAATGTCTCCAGTTCAGATTCTCTCATCAGAGATACGATCATTTTCTTATCTCCTCGTCATTCGTTAATATTGATCTGTTGAAACTGCTCTTCATCATTTTCCTCGGCTGCCGCTTCTCCATTGATCTTCAGTTCTTCCGGTTCATCGGACAGGATTTCATCCGCCAACATCATGATCTCGGAAAGTTCTGCACCGGTCTCCGAAATAGATTCATACTCCTGATACAGATCCATCGCATTGTCAAAACAGACATGCATTTTCCCCTTCATGTCCAAACATATCTTTCTTCTCTCTTCCCGTTTCGGATCATTCTCTTCGGCATTTCGAAGATTACCCAGTGAAATGCGGTAGCTCTCCACACACTCTTCCAACTGTTTCTCCGCCATTCTCAGCTCATGCTGCACGCTGCCGGCCGTTTTGGATGGTTTGCACAGTTCCTTCTCCGTATTCAGTATTCCGGCTATGCTCATGTCATCCTTCGGGGTGCTAAGCGCAGTCAATCTGTCCAAGAAAGCCTCGGCTTCATCGTATGCATCATCCTTTTTCCGGTAAAACAGAGTCAACAGAAAAAACAGCGTTTTTGTCAGTTGTTCGCTTTCCGGACGAAAGCTCTTTTCTATACCATCACTGCAGACCATCAAAGCCAACGGTTCATCTTTCCCGCAGACATGCCGACACTCTTTGATAGGATTCGTCATACAAAGGGAAGCCGTGCGGTTTCCCTCATTGATCAAGCTCTCCGGCATCGGCCAGGTATATTTCCCGTTTTCGCCCACGTGAGTAAACAGACCATCCCCCAACTGCATTCCCAGCCAGTAGTCCCTACCCTTGACCGCAGCGACCAGTGTGGCACCGTATACCACGATGGGTTCTTTCAGGCAGTTTTCATGTGTTTTAAGTTCTTCCTCGGTAAACGGATACTCTTCCAAATGACTCAGAACCGCTTCTTTCCATTTACTGAGGATATCTTTCTTGAGCCTGCCGATGATTTCTTCCATATCATCACAGTACTCCGAAGGCAGCGAGTGAATAATACATTCCCTCGCTGTTTCACAGGCAAGCTTCGCCCCGATATCCGAGCGGAAATGCCGACTGTTCCCATGTCCGTCAGAAATGATTGCCACATCGAACCCGTTCACGGACGTATGCACCGAATAGTCCTGACACGGCTTCCCTGCCTCTATATGTGATGCACCGATTCGGTGCGTATCAAAGCAGAACATTCACATTCTCCTGTCAGAACAGGTCCGATGTAAGTGCCGATCCGAAGTCATTAAACACGCTGTCCTTCCCATCGAATATCACACTGTTGTTGTTTCCATTATTCACCATATCGCTTATGATACTGTTTTCCCCGGCAACCTGCGAGAAACCGTTGTCATTGGATGCCGATGCCAGTGATGTCTGCACTTGGGAACCTCTGACGGCAATATACTGGATGATATTGCTGAGAGCTGCCCCCTCATCTGCATACCGTACATTCCGTATGTCGCCCGTAAACTGACCCAATATTCTCAAAACCGTGGGGTTCTTTGCATATTTGCCAACGGCAATGGCATACTTACCGGCACACTTGAACCATCCGTTCTTGTTCAAGCGCTCCAGCGCCGCCGGATATATATCCGTATCGCTGGGCATACCATCGGTGATAAAAAGGATCAACGGGGCAAAATAGTCCGCCATATCCGGATCCATAAATCCGGTACGGCTGAGCTTCTTGTTGAGCTCGTTGAATACCGGGGCAAAGCAGGTTCCCTGCGCATAGGCCTTGATATCGGTAAACTCATAGGAAGACAATGGAAGAGGCGTGGACATTTTCCACTCGGCGGTATCTCCGAATTCCAGTATGGCGACCTTAATGGTGGCGTCCAGTTTATCATCACTCTTCAACGCATGAAATACGTTTTCCAGTGCATCGTTCACTGCTCCGATACGTGCGCCCTTCATACTGCCGGATACATCCACGGCGATCAGCACATTCAGCGTCTGTCTGTGTTCGCTGATTTGAGAGATCACCTTATCGATATCCGGAGCTTCATCCGTCAATCTGTCTTCCGGAACATCGGGTTGTATGTTAAACAAATCGTCCAACAGCGCATTCCCGCTGGCAAAGATATCCTCATTTTTTTCCGGCATAGTTCATTCCCCTCAGTTCACTTCAATATCTGTTTTCCCGACGATCAGCTTCATGCCGCTGATAATCGGTACGATCCTGGATGAGGGACATTCTCCCTTTACGCCATCCGGGCGTATATATTGCCATGTAACTCCCGATGCATTATATATGCAAAGTATGTTATCATGCCCCGGAACCGTTCTGACCTGCGCCACAGGCTTGATATAGTCTGCCGACAATGAATCAAAATGGTACGGATACAGCAGTTTTCCCGGCCAGCACAGGACATCTGTACCGGTGCTTGAAAAATGCAGGGTCTTGCACATCTCGGGTAACGATTTCTGAACGGGAGTAAAATAAAACTGTTCCTTTTCGTCCGCAACGACCAAACTGTCCCGAACTTGACAAAGGACCTTGCGCCACTCGGTATCCAGCAGTCGTTTGCTTCTGTCCATAGCGCCCTCAACAAAGCTCTTTTCAAACGCACGGCGCAGGATCATCGGGAACCAGTTTTGTCTGTTGATCACGTCTAAATTGCGCTTGGGATTGGGCGGATTCTGTCCGTTTCTTTCCAAACAATAGTGCGGTGCCGTGCCGTAGATCATCATCGTCTTCTGCTCTGACGTCAGCGTGGCATTTGCCGAAATCGTACTGCTTTCAACGCCCATGAGCGGATGATCGCCATAAAACAGGCGGAACAGTATGACTGCCAGCGAATACTTATCCGTATGCTTATCCGGCATCGCCTCTCCACGCACGACTTCGGGAGCCATATAATACACAACACCCTTTATGCCGAGGTTATAGCCGGTCGGAGACACGTTGTCGCAATCGCAAATCATTACATCGCCGTTCTCCGGGTTGATAAAAACACCGCCTTCGTTCAGGTCCTGATAGCTCAGGCCCTTGGCATGCAGAATCTCAAATCCCCGAACAATGTTCAGCGCTGCCGTAACCAGCAAATTCCAGCTCTTCATGTGCAGCGGCTGACCCTTATGCATTCCCATGATAATTTCGGAAAACTTGTAATATCCGGGCTTGTACAGGTGCATGATATAGCCAAACGACTTGCCGTTTCCCTGCGGGGGAACCATCTTCAGCGGCCAGATAAACTGACTGGCCTGACTTCCGGAGGTCGTCGTCGGAACACCATCGTGGACATTCTTCTCAAGGTTTTTCCGGAAGGCTTCGCTGTTGATGCGGCTCAAATACCGGGAGCCGGTATCATAGTAATACCATTTCAACGCAAAGTCGCCGTCAAAACCGCTGATCCGATATACCTCGCCCTGACCACCGTGACCCAGTATATCGCCAACGGTATACTGCGTTCCGTCTTCAGCCGTCACAACCGTTCCTTTTGCCAGCATGCGGCTTTCGCCGGTGCCAAGCAATGAACTGCTCTGCATATTATGTCACCTCATATTTATCGGATCATGATCTCCTCATAATCCAGGCATTTCGTATAGTCAGCTATCAACATGACCCGATGTGT
>JAZLHZ010000063.1:0-9074 GCA_045617085.1 Clostridia bacterium | reverse complement strand
CTGAAGGTCGCCTCCGAGGTCACCGCCGCCAAGAGCGCCGATGAATATGCCATCCGTGCGGCACAGATCTCGCTGCAGCGGGTGGAGCTGGACAAATACGTACTGGCTCTGCACGACGTACAGCCCTGCGGTGTCAGCCTGTATCAGCTGATCGAGCGGTACTCCGATACCGAAAATACCAAAGAGCTGCCCGACCTTCCCGAAAGCACCATCGCCGGAATGACCGAAGCCAAAATGGCAGACAATATCGCTCTCATCGAAAGGCTCTGCGCCGCCGGGGACGTCATCGGGATCGCCGAGGAACATCCGCTGCGCTTCGTCAAGACCGTCAACTATACCCAGACCCTGCGCCACAGCATTGCGCCGGTGATCACCTCCCTCAAGGGCAGTCTTGACCGCCTTGACAGTCAGACCGGCAAGCTGTGCGAGCTGGCCGGCATTCCCAAGGCCGAGGACACATCCGCTCTGTCGATGCTGGGCTGTGCCGCCTCTGCGCTGCTGATCGTTTCGGGACTGCCTGACAAGTGGTATGAGATGCTCACCGACGCTTCCTGGTTCAGCGCTCTGGAGCGGAAGCTGGACGAGCTGGAGGGACTGGAAAAGCATATCGATGCGGACAAACAGAAGCTGCTGAGCAGCTGGCGAACCACCTTCCTCGACCTGAACGCCGAGTCGCTGCTGGCACGGTATCATCAGCTGGACAGCAAGTGGCTCATCTCCCGTGCCATCGCCACCGCCTCGTTCGTCAACGAGCTGCGGTCGTATTCGCTGACCCCCAGAGACATCGGCGACGTGGGCAAGGCGCTGGAAAGCCTGCAGAGCTACCGTCTGGAAAAGCAGACGTTTGAAAAGAAACTTACCGAGATTGCTCCGTCTCTCGGCAGACTGTATGAGGGCAGCGCCACCGACTGGCAGAAGCTGAGAGAACATATCACCGCCGTGCGGACGCAGGTGCCGTACCTGTCAGCCTATCCCGATGCGCTGGAAATGCTGAAAAAACTGGGGCCCCGCACCGACTGCAGCGAGGTTTATATCTCCTTCAAAAACGAGCTGGAAAATGCCGGAAAGCTGCTGGATACCCTGAATGAGCTGCTGGATATCCGCACAAAGGACAACCGCATTTCCACGCTGGTTTCCGTACTCAACACCCTCGAAGCCAACACCAATCTGCTGCACGACATCATCATCTACAATGGCATCGAAAGCGAAGTGCTGAATGCCGGACTGGCTCCCGTTGCCGAAGCCATGGCAAAGGAAAAATGGGCAAAGGAAGACATTCTTGCTTCCTTCCGCCGCTCCGTGTCCCGGTCTCTGATCATCAGGGGGCTGGACAGCAGCGATGTACTCAACCGCTTCTCCGGCACGATGTTCAACAGTCTGATCGACCAGTTCCGCCGCATGGATGACGAGCTGGAAAAGCTGACCAGAGAAGAGATCGTCTGCCGCCTCAGCGCACGGGTGCCCGACATCACCAGAGAGGCTGCCCAGTCCTCCGAGGTCGCCATCCTGCGCCGTGCCATCCACTCGAATGGCAGAGGCATCTCCATCCGCAAGCTGTTCAGCCAGATCCCGACGCTGCTGGAACGGCTCTGTCCCTGTATGCTGATGAGTCCTCTGTCTGCAGCGCAATACCTATCCTGCACCAGAGACCCCTTCGACATCGTCGTATTCGACGAGGCCTCCCAGCTGCAGACCTGCAAGGCCATCGGCCCGCTGGCACGGGGCAAAAGCGCCGTCATCGTCGGCGACCCCAAACAGATGCCGCCCACAACGTTCTTTGCCTCCAACCGTATCGACGAGGACAATATCGAGATCGAGGATCTGGAAAGCATACTGGATGACTGCCTCACGATCTCCATGCCCCAGACCCATCTGCTGTGGCACTACCGCAGCCGTCATGAAAGCCTGATCGCATTCAGCAACTCCCGCTTCTACGAAAACAAGCTCTGCACGTTCCCCTCGGCAGACGACCTGCGCTCCCGGGTACGGCTGATCCCCGTCAAGGGCACCTTCGACCGGGGCAAGACCCGCTGCAACGAGGAAGAGGCCAGGGCCGTCGTACAGGAACTGAAGCGCCGCTGCCGTTCCGCCGAAGAAAAGAAGCTGAGCGTCGGCGTCGTCACCTTCAATATCATGCAGCAGAACCTCATCGAAGACCTGCTCCTTGAGGAATGCGGCAAGGATGAAGCACTGGAAAAGTGGGCCTACGGCAGCAGTGAGCCCATCTTCATCAAGAATCTTGAAAATGTTCAGGGCGATGAGGGGGACGTGATCCTGTTCTCGGTGGGCTACGGCCCCGACAAAACCGGGCGAGTCTCGATGAATTTCGGCCCGCTGAACCGGGACGGCGGCTGGCGCAGACTGAATGTGGCAGTGTCCCGTGCCCGCTGCGAAATGCTGATCTTCTCCGGCATCGAACCGGAGCAGATCGTCCAGACCAAGTCCGAAGGCGTGGCGGCGCTGCGTGCGTTCCTGCAATATGCAAGGGAAGGCGCACGGCTGAAGACAAGCTCCGAAACCGCTCACGGCATCTGCGCCTCCATTGCCGAGATGCTGAAGGCAAACGGCTATGAGACCCGTGCCAATGTGGGACGTTCCGATTTCCGCATCGATCTGGCGGTCGTTGACCCCAAACAGAGCGAAAAGTACATCCTCGGCATCCTGCTGGACGGCGAATCCTATGTGGCTACCCATACCACAAGAGACCGCGAAAAGGGTCAGGCAAGCGTGCTGGAAGGCCTCGGTTGGCATCTGCACCGGGTCTGGTCGGTGGACTGGTGGGACGACAGCAAACGGGAAATGGATCGCATCCTCGAAAAGCTGCACGAGCTGGAAAACATGCCCGAGCCTCAGCCCGAGGATGAGGAACCCGAACCCGAAGAGGAAACCGCACTCGTTCCCGAGGAGACCGAGCTTGACCAGATCCCCGTGGCGGAAGAGGAAGACATCAGTCTGTACACGCCTTACCCCGAGGTCACACCGCTCAATTCCGAGCAATTCCTCAGTGACGACAATCGCCTGCTGATCATCAACCGCATCCGGGCAATACTGAATGCCGAAGCCCCGATCACCGACGAATATCTCGCCGTAAGGCTCCGTCAGAGCTTTGCCCTCGCAAGGCTCACGCCCCGGACAAGTCAGCGCATTGACGAGCTGCTGGGCCTGTTCACGCACAATCTGACCCGGCTCTGCGGTCAAACCGTATACTTCTCCGATGAACAGCAGAGCGAGGCCTATGACTCTTTCCGCAGCTTTGACAGCGAGGACAACCGCCGTGACGGAAAATATCTGCCCGTGATCGAATGCGTCAATGCGATGAAGCACGTGATCCGCCGCCAGATCAGCCTTGCGGAAGCCGACCTGATCCGGGAAGCCGCCGCCGTCATGGGATATAAACGCATGACCGGCGCCGTAAAGACCACGATGGAAGCCGCCGCCAAGTATGCAAAAGAAAACGGCATATTCGTTTTGACACAGAACGGCACGCTGACGATGAACGAAGAAGAATGACTGCTCCAGATCATTCACGTCCATATACGATGAATTTACAATCTAATTTTTATAAAATGATTGCATACCTGTATTTATTGTGCTATACTATAAGTAAGAAAATCTTACTATGAAAGGCGGGAACACTATGGATGCTCAAGTATTGACTGTATCCTCAAAAGGACAGATATCTCTTCCGATTTGTATCCGCAGACTTCTGTCCATTAATACCGGAGATAAAATGGTAGCCTATGTCTCCGGCGATTCCATTATGTTGAAAACATTGAAGATTCCCTCTGCCGAAGAATTTGAAGCTGCAATGTCAGAAGCTCAGGAATGGGCAGCATCTGTCGGATATACAGAAGACGATGTTAATGATATTATCAAGTCGGTAAGGAAGAATAAGCACAAATGAGAATCGTTGTTGATACAAATGTTGTCATCTCCGGAATATTCTTCGGCGGCGCACCAAGACAAATATTAAATGCGATAGTAACATCCGATATAACAGCCTGTGCCACGGCGGAAATCGTGGAGGAATATCTTGAAATCATTGATGAGATGATCAAAAGAAAGCAGGGACGAATTAACAAAACTCTGCTATACCCTCTCATTCATGCGCTTGAAATGATCGAACCGAATGCTCATGTTGAACTCTCCCGTGATCCGGATGATGATAAATTCCTCGGCTGTGCAAAGGACGCCAAGGCCTTGTATATTGTCAGTGGCGATAAGGATTTGTTGATACTGGAACAATTTGAGAATATCGAAATCATCACAGCAAAAGAATTCTGTAACAGGTATTTGCTGAAACAGTAAAGCTATCTCAATGGAAATGACCAGAAGCAATGCTACTCCCGTGCAACGGGACAGCACTGCTTTTTTATTGCAAACCGATTTCAGCATCGGACTGAATATTAAAAGATTATTCATTTTTTGCCCACAGATTATCAACAGCCAAGTGCTACAATATATGTAAATACTATGAGAATACATTGGAGGGATACACTTGATTACTGTTAAGGGACTCACCAAAGCAAAAGCCATATCGGATATCTCCTTCACCGTAGAGGACGGACATATCCTCGGCATCGCCGGGGCAAAGGGCACCGGCAAGACTGCGCTGCTGGACATCGTTTCCGGCTGTGTTGATGCGGATGCGGGCAGCGTCGTGATCGACGGCACCGAAGTCGCCACCGATGCGCCTTCCGTCAAGCAGCTGATCGGCTATGTACCGCAGGAAGCTCCGCTGTACCGGGACCTGACCCTGCGTGCCCAGCTCAAATGGCTGGGTGAAGCGAGAGGCATTCCCTCCCGTGAATCTGCCGACAAGATCACGAGCCTGCTGGAGCTGCTGAACCTGAAGGACGTGGCGGACGAACCGCTGAAATCCCTTTCCAAGAGCGCAAAGCAGCTGGCAAACATCGCTCAGGCTGTGTTCCACGATCCCAAGGCCGTGCTGATCGACGAGCCCACCACCGACCTTGATCCGGCAGACATTCTGACCCTGCGCGCTGCCGTCAAGGAGATCGCCAAGGATAAGTGTGTGGTGCTTGCCACATCCAACCTCAACGAGCTGTGTGAGCTTTGTACCGAAGTCGCCATCCTCGACAACGGCAAGATCGTCTCCTACGGCACGCCCGACACGCTGCAGGACATGACCGTGATCGACAATGCCTGCACGCTCGTTCTGAAGGCGGATGCCGCCGCTGCGGAAAAGGCATTTGCGGGCATTCCCGGTGTGAAGGTCACCTCTGCCGCCGAGGAAGCCGGCTGCACCCGCATCGAGGTCGCCATGGACGCTGACAAGCGCTGCGAGCTGTTCAACGCCGCCGCCAAGGCTGCCACGCCGATCATCGAATTCGTTCCCGCAAAGAAATCCCTCGGCGAGCTGCTCACCTCACTCAGCCGTGAAAGAAAAGAAGAAGGACGTGAGGAAGAATGAGTGCCATACTGAAAAAGGAGCTGCGGTCGGTACTCACGTCGTTCACGTACTGGGGCGCATTGGCGATCCAGGCGCTGGTATTCGCCGTCGCCATCCTGCTGACCAACGTCAACGGCGGCACCGCCATCCTCGCCGTCAATATCCAGTACTTCGCCTTTGCCGAGGCACTGGTCGCCCTGCTGATCAGCTTTGACGCCTACGGAAACGAGCGCAGGCAGCACACCGAACGTCTGTTGTACCTGCTGCCGATCAGGAGCGGCGCCGTATTCGCCGGAAAGCTGCTGGCGAGGTTCATTGCGATACTGATCGGCGGCATCCTCATGGCATGCTATCCGTTGATCATGAGCGTACTGTCTCCCTCGGTATTTATGCAGGAAGGTCTCTCCGCCGTACTCGCCGTCACGCTGCTGGGTCTGGCGTTCACCGCACTGTTCATGCTCTGCTCGGTCACGACAAAGAACACGCTTCTCTCGCTGATCGCCTGCATCATCTGCGCCGTGATCGTGTATTTCCTGCCTCTGGCCGTCAATTACGTGGCAGCGGTCAAGCTGCTGTCCCTGCCGGTCATGATCATCCTGCTGCTGCTGGCGGCTGTCATTGCCTATAACTTCACGAGCGACATCATGATCTCCCTGATCACCGCCGCCGTGGTCGAGATCCCGCTGCTGATCTGCTATCTGGGACATAACGGCGCCGCCGTATTCACCTTCGCAGCGGAAGTGCTGTCCGGGCTGTGCCTGTTCGACAAGCTGAATCTCTTCGTCAACTCTATCCTGGACGGCAGCGCACTGATCACCTATGTCGTTGTCTGCCTGCTGTTCTCCGTACTCGGAATTCTGTGCGCCGGTGCAAGGCGCACCGGAAAGGGGGTGCTGTAATATGAAGGCTTTCTTCAAGAGCAACAGCTTCCGTTTCATCATCGCCCTGATCGCCGTCATTATTGCCGCCCTCGTGATCACCATGATCCCCTCGCTGCATTCCGACATGACCCATAACAAGCTGATGACCCTCACCGACGATTTCTCTGCCCGCCTGAAGGCACTGGATACGGATGTGGAGGCCTATCTGATCGCCGAAAATACCGACGCCAACAACAACCTCTGGATCGATGAGGTGCTTACCAAGGCGGATCAGCTTTCCGATCACTTCACCTATTCCCTTGTCAACTCAACATCGACCAAGCTCGGCGCCGTCAACGCCCTCTCCAACGGCAAGAACCTCATGGAAGGCAATGTCGTTGTCAGTGCCAACGGACGCTCACTGGTGCTGGACAACAGCTATCTTGCCGCCGTCGAGTATGACGAGATGTATTATTACTACTACGGCGAGTATATGTACACCAGAGCCGACTTCACCCTGCAGTCCGCCATGAGCAATGTCATCGACTACCTGCTGAATGACGACCTGCCCGCCATTCACGTATTCACCGGTCACGGCGAAAACGGCATGGACGGCAAGCTCTACGACATTGCCTATCAGAACAACTTCATCGTAAAGCAAACGAGTGAACTGACAGACGACGTCAATGTCCTGCTGGTCTGCAATCCCGCCGCACCGCTGACCGACACCGAGAAGGCTTCCGTCTCCGATTTCCTGAAGAACGGCGGCAAGCTGATGTTCATGTCCTCCTACACCACCGAAATGGGCGGCTGGGACGAGATCCTCGCCGACTACGGCATGAAGATGCTGCCCGGCTCGCTGTTTGAGAGCAGCGCAAAGTACTATTACAGCGCCGATTATCCCTATGTCACCAAGCCCGACATGCGTTCGGACGTCTATACCGATGCACTGATCGAGGCCAACGCCAAGGTCATACTGCCCATCGCCTCGCCGCTCGCAAGGTCCGACGTCCGCAGAGCAGGCCTCAACACGAGCGTCCTGTTCACCACCTCCGAGACCGCCTACTACAAGAGCGACCTGACCCACTCCGCCACCGCCGCTCAGGAAGAGAACGACGAGACCGGCACCTTCGTATCCGGCATGGTCGCAAGAGAGGGCGACACGGTCGTGCTGTGGGTGCCCTCCGCCATGTTCATTACCGAAAGCAGCGATCTGATGGGTGGCGGCTGCAACTCCGTATTCCTCTCCGCTGTACTGAGCGATATGGCAGCGCTTTCCCCCGTCGAGCGAACCGTGACCGGTCAGAGCCTGCTGAGTGATTATGTACAGATCCCCGCCGGTACCGCTTATATCGCCCTGTTCGCCCTGCCGCTCATCTGCCTGATCCTTGGTCTCCTGTTTGTCCAGCTGAAAAAGCCCCGCAAAAAAGCGGCATAACATCACCGATTCAAAAAGCCATTGCCCTGTTTACGAGCAATGGCTTTGATTTAAGGAGTAATATTATGACGAATACCGAACGCTTTCAATGCATTCTGAACGGAAAACTGCCCGATGACCGGCTCCCGGTCATTGAATGGGCCAGTTGGTGGGACCTGACGCTGAAGCGCTGGGAAAAGGAAGGACTGGCCGTTCCGAGGGGTGACGAGCTGTTCCGTCATTTCGGACTGGACGTATTCCATCAGCACTGGCTGCAGAACAAGACGGACGACTGTCCCACGCCCGCATATAACGGCGCACCGATCATGGACGATGAAGAGGATTATGAGCGGATCAAGCCCATGCTGTATCCCGAACACGCCATCGATCCGGTGATCAAATCGCTGAAAGAGGCAAAACCAAAGCACGACAGCGGCGATATCGTGATCTGGTACACGCTGGAGGGTGCATTCTGGTTCCCGAGGACGCTGTTCGGCATCGAGAACCACTTCTATTCCTTCTACGATTATCCGGAACTGTATCACCGGATCCTCAACGATCTGTCGGACTTCTACCTGCGTCAGCTCGAAAAGATCTATGCCGTCTGCACGCCGGAGTTCATGACGTTTGCCGAAGACATGAGCTATAACCTCGGGCCGATGCTCTCCGAAAAGATGTTCGACGAGTTCCTGCTGCCATTCTATCAAAGGCTGATCCCGTATATCCACGCCCACGGAACAAAGGTCATCATCGACAGCGACGGAGACATATCGCTGATGGTGCCGTGGCTCATCCGGGCAGGCATCGACGGCGTGCTGCCGCTGGAAAGAAAAGCCGGTGTCGACCTGAATGCGCTCAGTGAGAAGTATCCGGACTTCCTGTTTCTCGGCGGGTTTGACAAGATGGTAATGAAGGACGGGGAAGCCGCCATGCGGAAGGAGTTCGAGCGGCTGCTGCCGGTCATGAAAAAGGGACACTATATCCCGTCGGTGGATCATCAGACTCCGCCGGATGTATCCCTCGAAACCTATCATGTGTATCTGAAGCTGCTCAATGAGTATGCGGAAAAGGCCATAAAATAGAAATAGGCGTTTTCACCAAAAATCCCTTCCCTCATCAGAGGGAAAGGGGGGACCGCCGCAGGCGGTGGGTAGGGCTGATAAAGTTAGGCAGATGCAAATTAACGAAAACACCTATACACATACTTATCCAGCCCCACTCCGTCAGCTTCGCTGCCACCTCGCCCCAGTGAGTGATGTGTACCCAATAATCTGGACAAAAAGGGATTCGTTGAACTACTGATTATTCTTCATGGATGCTTCTCGATATTTTGAAGGAGGCATCCATTTTGCTTTTGCAGAGATACGGTGGTTATTATAATAAT
>JAZLHZ010000062.1:0-7007 GCA_045617085.1 Clostridia bacterium | reverse complement strand
TATGCGAGCGGGGAAAAAAGGTAACGCACTTGGTGCCGGTTTTATTTCAGGCAGCTATGATACCCCAGCAACAAGAACGACGCCGAATTACGATATGATCCTCAAGTTAGGAATATCGGGTCTCTATAAAAAGGTGGAAATGTGTGCCACAAAACATCCGGAAAGTACACCTTTCTATACGGCTTGTCGTATGGCACTGGATATTGCTGTAAACTGTCTTGACAAATATTCAAAACAGGCGTCAGTGCTTGCAGAAAAGACACAGAATGACAATTTCAGAAAGAATTTAATGCGAATCAGCAGTACACTTCAGAAACTGAAAACTTCAGTTCCAGAAACATTGTATGAGGGTATTCAGCTGATGAACCTTTTCCGCATCCTTACCAGAACAGACAATTATGGCAGGATGGATGTATATTTTGCTGATCTTCTTGAGAACGATCTCAAACATGGTGTCAGTATAGAGGAAGAAACCGGCTATGTTCAGGAGCTCTGGAAGCTGATTGATGATGTAGAAAGCCCTTATGATACCCGGATTTATATCGGCGGAATGGGCAGAAAAAACGAAGAATATGCTGACAAATTTGCGTTAATTGCCATAGAAGCTACGAGAAGGAATCATCTCGTGCGTCCGGTACTCAGTCTGCGCCTATACAAGGAACAGAACGAGGAACTTCTGCGGGCGGCAATCAACTCAATATCACAGGGAAGCATTTATCCGACGCTGTATAACGATGAGCGTTATGTACCCGGTGTTATGGAACGAATGCACATGCCGTATGAAGAGGCGATCCACTATGCGCCTCTTGGCTGCGGAGAGACGGTATTGGAATGCTGCAGCAGCGGCTCACCTAATTCCACGATTCGTTTTCTGAAGGCACTGGAGACAGCACTGCATGACGGCTGCGATGGTGCTGACGGAATGCAGATTGGTACAAGGACAGGGAAGCCTGGTGATTTTAAGACTTACGATGATTTGGAAAATGCACTGTTTATCCAGATCAAGGATGCTATGGAAAAGGATATTCATATCCACGAATGGAATAAGAAAATATCCGGAAGAGAAGCATCAAACCTGTTCAATTCTCTGACAATGGATGATTGTCTTGAACGAGGTAAGGATTTCTTTGATGGCGGATTGAGATATTTCGGGGCAAATATCGAAGGCTTCGGAGTGACGAATACTGTAAACAGTCTGGCGGTTATCAAAAAGCTGGTATATGAAGATAAAAAGTATACTCTCGAAGAACTGGTAAACATTCTTGATGAGAATTATGAGGGTCACGAGGATGTCCGAAGAGAATTTGAAAACATACCGAAGTATGGGAATAATGAACCTTTTGTTGATGAAATCAAGACAAGACTGGAGCATTTCATCAACGAGACAGCAGAACGAGTCGGAAAAGAAAACGGATTTCCTTGGTACACAGTTGCCAACGTTAATCCCGGCGGTATTACCATCGGTCCCAGTGTTGCAGCAAGTGCGGACGGAAGAAAATGCGGTGAACCCATGGCCGTCGGCGATTCAGCAATGCCTGGTACTGATAAGAAGGGGCTTACTTCGTTGCTGCTATCTGTTGCGAAGGCGGATTATCGGCATGGCGGCATGGTGACCAATGTCAATATGTCAAGAGAAACCATCACCTCCGACAAAGAGAAATTCATGCAGCTTTTGAAGGCATTCTTCTCCTTTGGCGGACAGCAATTAAATATAAACTGCTTTTCCAAAGGTGATTTGGAAGCGGCTTTGAAAAATCCGGAGAAGTATTCCAACCTGATCGTCCGTGTCAGCGGTTATTCTGCAAGGTTTATTGATCTTGATCCGATTACACAGAAGCACATTATGGATAGGACATTGTATTAATATGGAAGGAATCATATTTGATATAGCTCGATGCTCCTTTGTGGATGGACCGGGCATTCGGACCACTGTTTTCTTCAAGGGATGTAATCTGCGTTGCCGTTGGTGCCATAATCCCGAAAGCCAGCAGTTTGAACCGCAGACGTTGGACTATGGAGATCATGTGACGCAGTGCGGAAAAAAGGTGACCGCAGAGGAAGTATTTGCAGAAATACTACAGGATAAGCCATTTTACGGAATAGATGGCGGTGCCACATTTTCCGGCGGAGAATGTCTGCTTCAGTCAGATTTTTTGCTTGAACTATTGAAAATGTGCAAAGACAACGGGATCGGTACGGCAGTGGATACAGCAGGATGTGTTGACTACGCAGTTCTGGAAAAAGTGATGCCAATGACTGATATCTTCTTGTATGATATAAAAAGCTGCAATACGGAAAAACACAAGGAGTATATTGGTGCAGATAATGCCCATATCCTTGATAATTTCCGCAGACTCACGGAGAATCATGTAAGGATATGGGTCAGAGTCCCGATTATTCCGGGTTTTAACGATACGGAAGAGGATATGTATTTGATCAAACAGTTTATTGAAAGTACAAACGGATGTGAAAAAGTAGAACTGCTTCCATATCATCGCCTTGGCGAAAATAAATATCGGGCGCTTGGGAAGGAGCCGGAGATATTTGAGATTCCGCAAGACGATATAATGCAAAGACTTCGCACGATATTCCGATGAGTGCAATATTTAATCTTGCTGTCATAAGCAGATAAAGATTGTGTGCTAAAATTCCCTCATATATCTGTGAGGGAGTTTTTTGTATGAAAATGGATTTTTTATTCTATGTCAACTCCGTTTTGTTCGGAATTGGATTGGCTATGGATGCGTTCTCGGTATCTCTGGCAAACGGATTGAATGAACCGAATATGAAGAGGAGGCGAATGTGTCTTATAGCCGGAACATTTGCATTGTTCCAAATTGCCATGCCTTTGATCGGCTGGCTATGTGTTCATACAATTGCCGGTGTGTTCAACGAGTTTACAAAATTCATACCGTGGATCGCACTGCTTCTTCTGGGTTATATCGGTGGAAAAATGCTGATAGAGGGTATTAAAGATAAAGGCGAGTCAGGAAGCACAGAAAAAGTTGGTATCGGCACATTGATGGTACAAGGAGTTGCCACATCTATCGATGCTTTGTCTGTTGGGTTTACGATTGCTGAATACAATGCAGTATCTGCAGTGACGGAATCGTTCATCATTGGTATTGTGACATTTATCATTTGTATTCTGGGTGTGCTGATCGGTCGTAAGTTTGGTATAAAACTGGCCGGAAAAGCATCGATTCTGGGCGGTGTGATACTGATTGCCATAGGCATTGAAATATTCCTCAGCGGGATCCTATAATATATTATATAACGACGGCGGTATATTCGCCGTTTTTTAATGCTTATAAAAAACCGAAGTCTGTATGCGGTTAAATATTATTTATGCAAATGTGGAGGAAAATGAGTTACAAAAATGTTTCAAAGAAAATGAAATACGAGATATTAAGAAATGCAGAATCGACTATGCACAATAAGAATATGAGCGAAATATGCAGCGGAGATAGTTAAAACTCAAAACAATGCAGGAAATGATATAATAGAATGTGGTCTTATGTGACATAAATATTTCTGTTAATTTCTAAATAAAACGAATCAGACCTATTGCATTTAGCAGAGAAAAGTGGTAAAATTACTATGTTTAATATCATAGGATAGAGTTGTCTATACTGTATGGGAGGTGAGCGTGCCAGATGAGACTGATAAGGCTAAACAGATCAGATCAGAAAAAGTCAGTTCAGGTATGTATGTATGTCGTTTCTTCTTATTTGTTTGCGCCACCTCGACCCGGATTGGATGGTGGTACATGAATGCACATAAATGATTATTCGTTTGATAAATCAATCACGATCCAATATATTCAGTGAATTATACGCTAAAGCGTAGTGTAGAGGAGTTATGAACATGAACGCAAAGAAATCACAGCTCAAGAGATTTCTCTCCATCGTTCTGATGATCCTGATGCTGCTGGACAACGTGTCCGGTACCGTATTGGCAGAGGGCATTATCAATAACGAAGAGAATGATCAGCAGGATGTGGAAGAGATCGTTGAGATCGTTGAAACACAGCCTGAGGAAGCTCCGCAGGAAGTTGCTCCTGTGGCAGAAGATACAGATACAGCACCTCCCGCAGAAGAACCTGCGCAGGAGGAAGTTGTTGTATCTGAAGAATCTGCTGTAACTGCCGAAGAAGAGCTTGAGGAAGTCGGCAGCGAAGAGGAGAATATTATAGAAGACACTCCCGCAGTGGAAGAGACTGAGGAGCCTGCTGCACCTACCGCAGAGCCTGAAGTTGAAGAGACTGCTGAACCCACCGCAGAGCCCGAGGTCGAAGAAACTGCTGCACCTACTGCAGAGCCCGCAGTTGAGGAGACCGCAGAGCCTGAGGTCGAAGAGACCGCTGCACCTACTGCGGAGCCCGCAGTTGAAGAGACTGCCGAGCCGACCGTGGAACCCGAAGTCGAAGTGACCGAAGCTCCTGCAGTCGAGTACAAGCCTCTATACGTTGAACTGAAGAAGGATACCGTCCTTTATGCCGAAAAAGAGCTCAAAACAGAACTCGGTACGGTTTCTGAGAAGGGCTGGTACAACATTTCAAAGCGTGATGACCAGGGCGAGTCTTTTGTTGTTGAGGTTCGCTTCGACACCGACAAGACGAAGAGCAAGGGTGAGCCCGAGAAGGCCTACCTGCGCATTTGGAATCCCGAGTGGAATACCGAGTCCAAGGACAACGAGGTCATCAACAAGCTCGTCAACGAAGGCAAGACTATCCGCACGATTGACGGCGTGAAGATCCCCGTTGCTGAGTTTGAGTACAAGCAAGAAGAAATAGTTGAAGTACCTGATGTAGAAATCGGTGAGGAGAAGACCGGCGAGATCGGCAAGAGTAACGAAAGTACCGATCCTCAGAGAGAAGCCGTTACCGAAAGAATCTTGGCCGAAATCAATGCGAAGACCGGCGAAGACCTGATGATGATGCAGGTCACACAGACCAGTGGTTCCGCCAACATCATGGCCGGTGATACGGTTACCTATAAGGCACATTATACATTCAGTGCACTGCCTTCTCATGACGTCGATTACGGCTATGATACCGCTCAGACAATCATTGACCGTTATGATAACTGCCAGCTGATCCTGGCTCTGCCGAAGGGGCTGAAGGTAAATAGTTCCTTTGCCCATCTGGCGGCAGGTTATCCGCAGGAAGATGATCAAGGCAATACTACCTATGTATTTGACCTCGGCGACTACGGCGCCGACGCCGATGCGGAATTTACTTTCAGCGTATATGTTGAGGGCAATGGTACCGAAGATGCCGTCAAGGACTTCGATATGAGCGATGCCGTCAAGCTGATGACTGAGTTTGATATCTGGAATAAGTGCCACGGTACTCGTGAAAAAATTGGTCATCAGACACGTCTTATCGAGAGGGATCTGGATGACCTGAGTGCTGATTCTCCCGATGAGTGGATCATCGATAAAACTGCATCGAATCCCGTTATCGACGAAGCAAATATGAAGATGACCGTACGTTTCGCAGTTGAAGTCGGCCTGAAGAGCCGTACTTCCGACGAAATGTACAAAGAGCCCGGCGACTACAGAAAGAACGGCCGTCTGCCCATGGATGCAGATAGTGCGCCGTATATTACCGATACACTGAAGGCCACTGTCAGCGGCATCGCAGATGAACTGGAGCCCACTGCTATTACCGTAACCAAGGCAGACACCGAAGAAGTGATCTACCAGGGCACCGATAATGAAAATATGTGGACTGATCTGAAGCTGAATACCGTTCAGGTTCAGACAAAGGTCGATACCTCTGCAGCAAAGGCAGAAGTCCCTTCCTATACAAAATACTTTGTCGATGTAGAATATGCGATCACCCCCGAAATGATCGTAGAGTTTGCTGAGACCGCAAAAACTGCAACATTTGAGAACACGGCAGTTCTGGATTATAAGCTTGCAAAGAAAACCGCTGCTACGGAAGAAGCCTATGACGATACGGACGGCGATCTTTTCAAGCATAAGCCTGCCAAGCTGAACATCAGTAAGAAGCTCATCACCTTCACCGGCACAGAAGCCGAATATAAGAAGGGCAACGGCAAGTATGGTGATATCGATTACACCGTTACCCGCAAGGACGGCCAGGCATTTGTCGTTTATATTAAGAATTCTGCCGGCAACTATGAAGCCACAGAAGCAGCTGCTACCTCTCATACTGTAAGCAGCGATACACAGTATTATCTGGAACATGGTTATCAGTACGAAGTAGCAGAAGCGATGACTGCAGCACAGGCTGAAGTCATGCGTGAGCTGACCGAACAGAGCACGAATACGGTTTCTGCAGAAAATATCGCAGAAGAAGCTGATTGGAAGCCTGTCTTTGTCAATAAGGAACAGATAGGCAAACTGGTAGTCAAGAAGACGGACGGCAGGTATGCCCTGAGGGACGTGGAGTTTACTCTGTTTAAGGAAGACGGCACCACTCCTGTCGATACCACCAAATACTCCAATAAGGCAACCGATAACAACGGTCAGGTTACTTTTGAGGATATCCATTATGGTACCTATATTCTGAAGGAAACAAAGGGCAAAGTAGGTTACTCCAATGACCATGTGGTCGATGGATGGAAGCTGGTCGTTGGCGATACCATCACTATTTCCAATGTTGACGGTACCGAATCGTTTGAACTGAACAACGGCAACAGCTATACCTACGAAATCAAGAATATCAGTAATATTGCAAGAGTCTCTCTTTCCAAGTATATCTCGATCAATACCAAGCATGAATCGATGGTGAGCGACACCTATTCTGCTGATGCTGAATTTGGCGGTGTGTTCCACCTGCAGAGAACTACTGCGGATAATCCCACCGATACAGATTGGGTAGATGTTGACACTGACCTCTATGGCAACGAAATTAAGGAATTGAAGATCGGCGATAACGGCAAGATTGTCAGCGCCGGTAAGGAAGATATTTCCGTAGAGGCTTCCGATACCACTACCAACAAGCCGTATAAGTACCGCTGGGTTGAAAAGATCCC
>JAZLHZ010000061.1:0-5649 GCA_045617085.1 Clostridia bacterium | reverse complement strand
CTCCTCAAAGCCCTCGCCCAATACGGCATCAAATGTCGCCTGTGCATCCTTCGCCGCATTCTTTGCCGCCGCTGCCGACTGCTCATATTCCTCCTGCTTGGAGGTCAGCAGCGCCAGCTTCTGCTCCGATTTGCTGATCTCCTGAGAGATCGAGCGCTTGATGTCCTTTTCCAGTGCCGAGCGCACATTGACCTTGCCGATGCGCAGCTCGTCGATCTCGTGGAGCAGACGCACCTTTTCCGCCTCAAGGGTATCGATGGCGGTATTCAGCTGGTTCTCTGCCCGCTGTTTTGCCGCATCCTTCACGCCCATGGCGCCCAGCGCCATGTCCATGCCGTCCAGCTTCAGCAGCGCATTGACCACATTCTGTCTCGCCTTCGGCATTGCCCAGACCTTTTCGACCTCGGCCACTGCCTCGTCGATGGGGCTCTGAACGGTGCGCAGCTCGGCATTGTTCCTGACGATACCGCCCAGCGGCTCCAGCTTGGAAAGGCCGCTGTCGTCCCGCATGTCGCTGGGAACGCCGTGATGCTTGGGATTCATGCCGCTCTGCATCCGCATGGAGGTGGAACGATCGATAAAACCGTCGTTCTTCTTTTCCGGCGCACGCTTGGCCTGCGGCTGGGGCTGGGGCTGCTTCTTTTCCGGCTCACGGACCGGTTCTGCCGCCTCAACGGGCTCGCTCTTCGGCTCCTCTTTGATCTCGGGCTTTGGCTCTTCCGCAGCCGGTGCGGCTTCTTCTTTAGCCTCTTCTTTTATCTCTTCTGCAGCCTCTTCCCTGACCTCGGCTTCGGACTTGATCTCTTCAGCTTCGGGTTTGATCTCTTCGGCTGTCTCTTCGATTGTTTCTTCTTTGATCTCCGGCTGAACCTCTTCCTTCGGTTCCTCCGTTATCTCTCCTTTGGATTCTTCCTTGGCTTCTTCTTTGGGTTCGGACTTGACCTCTTCGGTCACGGGCGCATCCGCCGCTGCCTCGGGCTTGATCTCCGCTGCCGGAGCTTCCGCCATTGCGCTCTCCTCCGCCTTGACCTCGGCAGGAGCTTCGGGCTTTGCCTCGGCGGGCTTGGGTTCCGGCTTGACCTCGGTCTTCAGCTGCATCCAGTTGCCCAGATCGGTCAGCACCTTGACCGTCTCCTCACGGAATGTATAGGTGAAGCAGTGCTGTGCGGCATCGTCCATGCTCTTCTTCGCCAGATTCTCGCCTGCGATGGAGGCCATGTCGCTGTTGTCCTTCCAGCGGAATATGCCGACAAAACCGTCCTGCATCTCCACTGCCACGTACTTCGTGCCGGGGATGGGGAATACGGAATCCTGATCCGGCGTTACGACCTCCGCCATGAAACAGGGATCCATCGCCTGAATGACGTCGGAATAGATGATCTTGGCATTGACGTCGCCGGAGTTGTAATGAGCGTTGTCACGGATCTTCTCGCCGTAGCCTGCATGGTTTCTCAGATCGATCACGCAGTAGGTGCCCAGATCCTGCATACGGGTGCGGTAATTGCCGTGCTCGTTTTTCAGTTCATTCCTGTCGGGAATGATGCGCATGAAGCCCTCGTTGGGGAATTCGTCTTTTGATTCGCCCGCATATTCAAATCCGTTTTCATTCTGTATCGCCAACGGTCTCACTCTGAAATAACTCTTCTTCTCATCGTCTTCCTGAATACGGCCGATAATCAGTTTTTTAGATAGTATCACACTGTCCCTTCTCTCTGTCCCGTTTTTCGTTGTTTATTCTCACATACAATTCATGAACGTAAAATAAATTTTTACAATCAACGAACTATACTTTACTCATTTTACCAAAAATTGTTTGCATAGTCAAGTACTTTGTCTGTTTTTTTTCGTTTTTTTATTCCCAATCCAGCATGCCGGAGGCTTCCATGTACTGCTCCTGGAGCTCCATATACTCGTCGATAAAGGACTCTGTCATGTCCTGCTGTTTGCCGGTCACCTTGAACCGCTTCATGACGTAATCCATGATGAACTCAAAGGCGTCGTCGTCGTCATAGCAGGGCACCTCGCCCTCCTCGGGGAAGCAGCCGTCCTTGTCGAGAATGCCCTCCCGGATCATATACGCACAATCAGCCTCGGCGCAGAGCTTTGCCAGCTCCTCCTTTTTGGGGGTCAGCTGTTTGAACGGTGTCATGTCGATATGCGCACATACATAGGCGGCGACTGCGGTCTTGTCAAAAGAAATTGCCATAGAATAATCCTCCCTCATTTCAACTATTTAAAAATACAGAGTAATTATATCACACGGCACGGGTTTTGGCAATACGATAAAAATAATATTATGGGCAATTCTGTGGTTGACATTATCCGTGTTTTGGAGTAAAATATACTTAATAATCCCATGAAAGGATGAATGACATGAAAAAGCTGCTTTCCGTACTTCTGGCCGCCCTGCTCCTGTTCTCCGTGACCGCCTTTGCCGAGGATATCCCGCTGGCGGCAGGCATCGTCGACACGACCTCTCTGGAGCGTTACGCCTCCTGGACCGAGAATGAGAATACCTGGTCGGTCTATTCCAACGAGACCGCCGCTGCGCTGGCGCTGCTGAGCAACGATACCGCCAACGACGGATATTTCTATCTGGAGCTGACCGGCGACAGCGCCACGGGGCTCATCATTCCCCAGCTGGTGTTTGTTCAGACCGCCAACACCTCCATCGATGCCGAGGTCGTCTGCATGCTGATCGACGGCGTGCGCTATGACTTCAAGGTCGTCAGCGAGGAAGGCACCATCGGCAAGCGCAAGGCGCAGTTCATGCGCACGCCCCTCAACATGGAGGGCATTGAAGCACTCCGCAAGCTGGAGACCGCCGAGGACGTAAGAGTCCGGTATCTGGGCACCACAGCCTTCACCTATACCATAAAGCCCGAGGCACAGTATCCCGCCACCAAGCAGATCGTCGAGGCCGCCTCTGCCGACGGTATCAAGGCGATGCTGGCAGAGCTGGATGCACTGAACATCGACAGCTACAAGCTGTGGGATCTCAACGACGAATACTGGTACTTCACCAAGGGCTTCGAGCCCGCAATGTACACCACCGAGCTCGCCGGCGTCAAGGACGAGGACGAGATCAAGCTCACCGGCGACTGGGAGATGCTGAACGTCGGCGATACCGGCGCCACCGTCACTTCCTTCCAGAAGCTGCTGGTTTCCAAGGGCTTCATGCTGGGCAAGCCCGATGGCAGCTATGGTGACGGCACTCTGCGCGCCGTCCGTGCCGCAAGGCGTTTCTACGGTCTGATGGAAAACGGCATGTGCGACCGCACGCTGATCGACTGCCTCAACAATAACAAAGCCGTTTCCTCCGAGCAGGAAGGTACCGAGCCGGAGCTCGCCTCCATCGGCATTGCTCAGGTGGGCATTGCACGCTACTGGTTCGCCAACAGCTTTGCCACCTCCAAGAACGTCATCCGCAGCGCCGCCAACAGCGACAACTCCCTCATCATCATTGAGGGCAGTGTGACCAACGTTTCCTCCGAGGAGCTGTCCTTCTACTGGCAGCTGGGCGCCTCCGTCAAGTACGGCGACGTGAGCTATGAGGCCACCGTGGTCTGCGAGGCCGACGACGGCAACCGCTTCGACACCTCGCTGATGCCTCTGGGCAGCGGCAAGATGATCATCTACGCCGAGATCCCCGCTTCCATTGCACAGAGCGGCGACTGGACGCTGGTGCTCGCCTCCGACAGCGATACGCTGGAATACAAGCTCGGCTGAGTATAAAAAAGGAGATCATTTCCATGAAGCTCGAAACAAGACTTGTGTCCTCCCTTGACAAGGTATTCCTCGACGAAGCTCCCGAAGAGGCCCAGGACCTGTATCTGGAAGGTTTTGAAAACGAAGTCCAGTCCTTCCAGATCGCCTACTGCAATACCGAGGGCGACGTGCGGGCTTATATTCAGGCCGCCGTGGAATCCCCCATCGCCGATCATGTGACCCTGCGCCGGGTAGGACATGTGCCCGTCCGCTTCACCACCTTCCCGGACAGCGACGACAACTATCTGCGCAACAAGCCCGGCCTGTATCCCGATGTGCTCAAGCCCATCGTTCCCCATTCTCTGCGGGCATGGCTCAATCAGTGGGACACCCTGTGGATCGACATTGAAAAGGATCTGCAGCCCGGCGTTTACCCCGTGGATATCGTGTTCTATGCCGAAGAGGGCAGAGAGGGCGTGCGGGGCGAAGAGCTCTGCCGCCGCAGTGTCAACGTGACCGTGCTGAAGGGCAAGCTGCCCGAGCAAAAGCTCATACAGACCCGCTGGTTCTACGGCGACTGTCTGGCAAACTTCTATCATATCCCGGTCTTCTCCGAGGACTGGTGGCGCATCTGCGAGAACTTCATCAAGCGGGCCGTTGACCGGGGCATCAACATGATCCTGATGCCCGTCCATACGCCGCCGCTGGACACCCGTGTCGGCACCGAGCGCACCACCGTGCAGCTGGTCAACGTCAATCTCAATGCGGGCAAGTACACCTTCGCCTTTGACAAGCTGAGCCGCTGGGTCGAGATGTGCAAGCGCTGCGGCGTTGAATACTACGAGGTCGCCCACATGTTCACCCAGTGGGGCGCCAACTTCACGCCCAACATTTACGCCTCCGTCGACGGCACCTACAAGCGCATATTCGGCTGGGACAAGAGCTCCACCGGCGAAGAATACAAGGAGTTCCTCGACGCCTATCTTCCCGCACTGAAAAAGGCATTCACCGACATGGGCATCGCCGACAAGTGCTTCTTCCACGTATCCGATGAGCCCTCCGCTGATCATCTGGAGAGCTACCTCAACTGCAAGGCGCTGCTGGAAAAGCATCTGGCAGGCTTCAAGTTCATCGATGCGCTGAGTGATATTACCTTCTATAACAGCGGCGCCGTGAAGAAGCCCGTGCCCGCCACCAACCACATCAAGCCCTTCCTCGATGCAAAGATCGACGGTCTGTGGGCCTACTACTGCATCGGCCAGTACAAGGATGTCAGCAACACCTTCGCCTACATGCCCTCCGCAAGGACCCGCATCCTCGGCGCACAGCTGTTCAAGTACGACATCGAAGGCTTCCTGCAGTGGGGCTACAACTTCTACAATTCCCAGTTCTCCGACTTCCCCATCGACCCCTATTACTCCGGCGACTGCGAGGGCTTCGGCCCCACCGGCGATGCCTTCCAGGTCTATCCCGGCTATGACGGCATGCCCGAGGATTCCCTCCGCCTGATGGTCAACTTCCACGGCATGCAGGACCTGCGGGCCATGCAGCTGCTCGCCTCCCTCACCGACAAGAAGACCGTTGTCGACATGATCGACGCCGAGGGCGAGGTAGAGTTCGACAAGTATCCCAAGAGCAAGGAATATATCTTCGAGCTGAGAAGAAAGATCAATAAGGCCATCGTCGAGGCAGGAAAGTAAGAGTCAGGAGTGAGGAGTTTTTGAATTAGCAATTAGCAATGTGCAATTAGCAATTCAGACATGCTTGTCACGCCCTACCCGTCTGCTGACGCAGCCACCCTCCCCAGTGAGTGATGTGTACCCAATAATCTGGACAAAAAGGGATTCGTTGAACTACTGATTATTCTTCATGGATGCTTCTCGATATTTTGAAGGAGGCATCCATTTTGCTTTTGCAGAGATACGGTGGTTATTATAATAA
>JAZLHZ010000060.1:0-20257 GCA_045617085.1 Clostridia bacterium | reverse complement strand
ACACCCCCTGCGGCAAGGACCTCGTAAAGGAATACGTGGACGCCTTCCGTGCAGAGGGCTTGCACATCGGCTTCTATTATTCTCTGATCGACTGGCATCATCCGGATTTCCCGATCGATATGATCCATCCCCGCCGCTTTGACGACAACGCCGAGGAGCTGAACAAGGGCCGTGACATGCACAAGTACGCCGAGTACATGCGCAATCAGGTCGCCGAGCTGCTGAGCAACTACGGCAAGATCGATATCCTGTGGTTCGACTTCTCCTACTCCAAGAGCGAGCCGCTGCCTGGCAAGGAATGGATGAAGGGCAAGGGCAAGGACGACTGGGAGGCCGAGGAGCTGATCGCCACCGCCAGAAAGCTGCAGCCCGGCATCATCATCGTCATCCGCACCGAGATCGAGCAGGATCTGTGGACGCCCGAGCAGGCACAGCCCAACGAGTGGGTGCGCCACAAGGAGACCGGCGAGCTGGTCACCTGGGAAGCCTGCCAGACCCTTTCCGGTTCCTGGGGCTATCATCGGGACGAGAGCACCTGGAAGTCTCCCGAAATGCTGATCCGCATGCTGATCAACACCGTTTCCATCGGCGGCAACCTGCTGATGAACGTGGGTCCCACCTCCCGGGGCTATCTGGACTACCGGGCCGAAGCGGCGCTCAAGGTATATGCCGACTGGATGAAGGTCAATTCCCGCTCCATCTACGGCTGCACGATGGCCGAGCCCGAGTTCGTCGCTCCCGCCGACTGCCGCTATACCCAGAGCGCAGACGGCAAGCGCCTGTACCTGCATCTGCTGGCCTATCCCTTCGGCCATTTGCAGGTCAAGGGTCTGGCGGGCAAGATCGACTACGCCCAGTTCCTGAACGACGGCTCCGAGGTCAAGTATGACGAGGGCAAGCTGGATCACTTCAGCGAGGGCATCGCTCAGGACGAGACGGCAGTGTACTTCCGTCTGCCCCCGGTAAAGCCCAACACGCTGGTTCCGGTCATCGAGATCTTCCTCAAGTAAAAACACATCGGCGGCGTCTCTGTTGACGGAGGCGCCGCTGTTTTATGATTTTTAATGAGAACTCCGTTGCAAAAAAACGGGGGAATATGCTATATTATCCGTAATGATTATTAATAACGGCAGGATTTCAATATGAGCGAAAAAGCCCCCACGGAGCGCAACACGAGGCAGAAGGACATCATCCGGCAGAACGTGTTGACGAGGAAGGATCATCCCACTGCCGAGGAGGTATTCGAGGCGGTGCGGCAGCTGGACAGTCATATCAGCCGGGGCACGGTCTACCGCAACCTCAACCGGCTCGCCGACAACGGGGAGCTGTACCGGGTGCAGGTATCGGACGGCTCCGACCGGTTCGACAGCACGTTTGAAAAGCATCATCATGCCCTGTGCCGGGTGTGCAGGCGGGTATATGACGTGCCCATCGAGTACGAGCGGCAGTTAGATGAGACGGCGGCGGCGCTGACGGGCTTCACGATAGAGCATCATTCCACGCTGTTTGAGGGAATTTGCAGTCAGTGCAGAGAGAAAGAGGTGAACGCATGATGAAACGGTTTACGGCGATACTGATGATACTGATGCTTCTGTGCGGCACGGCGTGTGCCGAAGTTGTGAGCGAAAGAGAAAAGAAGGACATTCTGTGCCTTTCCATCGGTCAGATGCAGATCGAAGACGGCATCGTCTGCGAGGTCTGCGGCGGCGAGACCGTCAGCATCTATGCGCCTGAGGCGGACGCCATATCCGTGGCGGTGGAGATCAATGCAGTTCCCGAGGTCAGCTATGACTTCACCGGCAACGACATGGGCGCCATCGTGATGAAGCACGAGGTCGGCGACAGCATGACGATGAAGATCGATGCCAAGGCAGGGGACGAGGTGATCGCCTCCCGGACGGCGGAGTTCGTGTTCGTCGAGCCGGTGGGCATCGATCAGCAGGTGTTCCTCGGTAACCGCAGGCTGGCGGAGGAGGGCGCCTATCCCGTGAGCAGCGGCGACGTCATCGACGTGTATGCCTCCTCCGAAAACGGGATCAAGGCCATCGGCTGGTATTTCAACGTGGACGGAGAGAACTCGGAGATCACCGACGTGTTCGGCGACCATGCATGCATCGAGGTGCCCGTCATGGCGCGGCACAGCTGCGTGTATCTGTACATCGAGACCGTGGACAGCAGCGATGCCCGTACCGGATGGAAGAGATTCTATCTGTGCAGGTGATGATTTTACACGGATTTGCTTGAAAAACAGCCGGGTAAAGCATACAATACGGGTATACGGATAATGACGGCTGAAAAGCCCGACGGACAAAAACAAGAGAGTGCGCTTCAGCGGCTGGAAGAGCGCACATGCGTCCGGAGAGCGATCCCCGCAGCCCGAATCGGTACGTTTCGCCGGCGATATACGGCGCAAAGAGCATAACAGCAGGGTGGTACCGCGAAGCAGAGCTTCGTCCTTGTCGGGACGGAGCTTTTTTATATGGAGTGCAGCGTATGAAGATCACAGCCGACTTTACCCGCATTACGGGAAAAATCAAGCCCATGCACGGCGTTGGCCAGCCGCCGATGCCGCTCAAGATGAACGACGGGTGCTTCCACTATCTGGACGAGGCGGGCATCCCGTATTCGAGACTTCACGATGTGTCCGGCATCTATGCCTCGGACATGTTCGTGGATGTGCCCAACATCTTCCGGGATTTCGATGCGGACGAGAACGATCCGGCATCCTATCATTTCGTATTTACCGACTGGCTGCTGGAAAAGCTTCACGAGCACGGGGTCATGCCGATCTACCGGCTGGGCGTCACCATCGGGAACTATGCCCAATATGAGGCGCGGCGCATCGATCCGCCGAAGGATTTCGGCAAATGGGCCCGCATCTGCGAGCATATCATCCGCCACTACAATGAGGGCTGGGCGAACGGCTATCATTACGGCATCCGGTACTGGGAGATCTGGAACGAGCCGGAGGGCGCACCCCACGATGCCGGCGGCGGTATGTGGAAGGGCACTCAGCAGCAGTTCTTTGAGCTGTACGAGGCCGCTTCCAAGCATCTGAAAAAGTGCTTCGGCGACAGCATACAGGTCGGCGGCTTCGGCGCCTGCGGATTCTTCTACTGGTTCAAGGATCCGGACTGCGTGGGTCTGGGCGATCCCGAGGACGAGGGCCTGACGGGAATAGAAGCCACCCGGTATTACTGGACGGGGTATCCGCATGACTTCTTCAAATATGTGAAGGAGCATGACTGTCCGCTGGATTTCTTCTCCTGGCACAGCTATGCGGGCGTGAAGGACGTGGTGCAGATGGAGGCGTACTGCCGCAGGGTCATGGCGAAATACGGCTTTGCGGATGTGCCGGACATGGTGAACGAGTGGAATCCCTATCACGGCAGGAAGCCGCACGCCTCTCCGGAGGCGGCTGCGGACGTGCTGGCGATGATGCTGGGGATGCAGAAGACCCCTGTCAGTCTGCTGGCGTATTACGACGCCCGCATCGGCGTGGGGAACTACGGCGGCATGTTCAACCCCGCAGACTACAAGCCCTATCCCCTGTACTATACCTTTATGATGTTCAATGGCCTGTATAAGCTGGAGAACGAGGTATTCACCGACAGTGACGACGAAAACGTATTTGTCGGTGCTGCGGCCAAGGGGGATGCCAAGCGGATGCTGATCGCAAATCTCAATGACGGGGATACGCAGATCGAGCTGGAGCTGCACGGCGCAAACGAAGAGGATGCCGAGCTCCTGCTGATCAGCGACACGTATACCTATACGCCCACGGGAAAGCGGATCCGGGACGGCAAGCTCGTTCTGCCCGGTCACACATGTGCGGAGATCCGGTTTTGAAAAATGTGCAACATAAGAAAGGACGGAAAATTATTATGATCAAAGTCAGCCAGCTCGTATCCAAGCGTTTTAAGGAAACTCCCGCCGACTGTCAGATCGCTTCTCAGGCGCTGATGGTAAGAGGCGGCTATATCAAGAATGTCGGCAACGGCATCTACACCCTTGCTCCCTCCGCAAAGCGTATCGCCCTCAAGATCGAGAAGATCATGCGGGAAGAGATGAACGCCATCGACGGTCAGGAGGTCTCCTTCCCCGTGACCATGCCCGCTTCTCTGTGGGAGGAGTCCGGCAGATATACCTCCATCGGCAGCGAGATGCTCCGCTTTACCGACCGTACCGGCGGCAAGATGGTGCTGGGCATGACCCACGAAGAGGCAGCCGTGCAGTATGCCCGTGACATGGTGGACAGCTACAGCCAGTATCCCTTCATGATCTATCAGATCCAGACCAAGTTCCGTGACGAGCCCCGCTGCAGAGGCGGCCTGATCCGTGTGCGTGAGTTCACCATGAAGGATGCCTATTCCTTCCACACCTCTCAGGAGGATCTGGAAAAGTATTATGCCCGGGCTTATGACGCTTATCACCGCATCTATGCCCGCTGCGGCGTGCCCGAGGTCGTGGCAGTCTGCTCCGACTCCGGCATGATGGGCGGCAAGATCTCCCACGAGTACATGCTGCTCACCGATATCGGCGAGGACAGCATCGTGCTGTGCAAGGACTGCGACTACAAGGCCAATATGGAAGCCGCTCCCAGCATCATCGACAACGAGGCCGGTGAGGTCGAGGAGCTGCGCAAGGTCAACACGCCCGAGATGAAGACCATCGAGGAGCTGTGCGATTTCCTCAAGATCAAGCCCCAGCAGACCTGCAAGGCCGTGGTCTATCAGGAGAACCTGACCGATAAGTACGTCATGGTATTCATCCGCGGCGATCTGGACGTCAACGAGACCAAGCTGCGCAACTATCTCAAGTGCGAGATCCATCCCGCCATCATTACCGAGGAGAGCGGCATCAAGGCCGGCTTCATCGGACCCATCGAGAACAAGGGCAAGTTCACCATCGTATTCGACGCTTCCCTGAAGGGCATCAATGCGCTGGCCACCGGTGCCAACGAGCAGGATACCCACTATATGGGCTTCAACATCGAAAGAGACTACGGCGAGGTCGAGTATGTGGACGTGGCCAAGGTCGTAACCGGCGGCATCTGCCCCGTCTGCGGCAAGAAGAGCCTGTACATCTCCCGCGGCGTCGAGGTCGGCAACATCTTCCAGCTGGGCAAGAAGTACACCGAGTCCATGGGCATGACCTTCATCGATGCGGACGGCACCCCCAAGACCCCCATCATGGGCTGCTACGGCATCGGCGTCGGCAGACTGATGGCTTCCGTCTGCGAAGTCCGTCATGACGATTACGGCCCCATCTGGCCCATCTCCATCGCTCCCTGGCATGTGCAGGTCTGCGCCCTGCGTGCCGACAACAAGGAAGTCACCGATGCCGCCGAGGCGCTCATCAAGGAGCTGGAGGCGCAGGGCATCGAGGTCATCTACGACGACCGTCAGGTATCCGCAGGCTTCATGTTCTCCGATGCCGACCTGCTGGGCGTGCCCGTCCGTGTGGTCGTCAGCCCCAAGGGCCTCAAGAACGGCACCATCGAGATCAGCGCCCGGGACAAGTCCATGCAGAAGAAGATCGCCGTTGCCGATGCTGCTTCCTTCATCGTGAAGTACGTCAAGGACGAGCTGGCAGAGCTCAACTGTGCACTGTAATATTGAGGAATATGAAAAAGACTTCTGCTGAAAATGCGGAAGCCTTTTTTGACATCAGTTCCGGTTGATCTTATATTTCGTATTCCGTCCGCTGCCGTCCTGACAGATCAGACCTTCGTTGACCATGTTCTTGAGAATACGGCTTGCGGTGGACTGACTGACACCTAACAGCTTGTCAATATCGCTGCGGGTGATCTGACCGTTGGCCTTGATGAAGGTAAGGATCTTTTCCACCTCGTATTTCGGAGATTCCGCAGCGGGAGCTACCCGTCTCCCGGCATTACGGTTCGGGAGTGTGACCTTGAAGGCGTTGCCGGTGACTTCGATTTCGGGCTTTCGAGTGTCATCGTCATAGGCTTTCATGATCTTCGCCATGCCGGTTCCGTAGGCTTCGATCAGTTTCAGACGGTAGAATACGGCAGCCAACTTGGGATTGCGGCATACGGAGAGCCCGAGCATGATGTCGTCCAGCGTGATGCCGTCCGGCAGTCCGCCGATGGAGACAAACTCGATCCTGTCATCGTACACGCTGACGAGTGTACTGGCGCTGTAGGAATAATCTCTGTGGACAATCGAGTTCAGCAGGCTTTCACGCAGCGCTTCCTCCGGGTAATCACGACGGTCATGACGGTACAGACCCTCAAAGGATGCGGCAGTCTGATTCCGCATATCCAGATAGGCATACAGATCGTCCATCTGACGGAACAGAGAGCCCCCGAATTCCCTTCTGTCCTGAAAATTGCTCTTATCCGTACCGGCAAAGGTGGCGGCCTTAATGGTGCTGCCGCACTGATCGGACAGCAGGAAGGCGACATTGGAGTAAACACCGTCCGGTGAAGTCAATCCGAGCGTCTGCATTTTAGAGGCGTCGAAGGGGACATTGCACTTGGCAAACTGCGCATTTGCCGCATCAAAGGTCAGGTTTTGTTCGAGGGAGCGCATATCCTCGAAGCAGTCGCCATCCGTCTCCTTGATCATTTTGCGGATGGCTGCCTCCGTTGCCGGATCGGATGCCGTTCCGCTGCGGACGTAGACGCCGCCGGGACGCAGCCCCTTGCTGCCGAGGTAGTAGGGGCGGTCGGTGCCTTTTTGCACCGTGACGGCGATGAACTGTTTTCCGTCGATCTCCTGCGTTTCGTAGCGGACGAACATGGTGATGTCCGGTTTGATCGAATCCCGAACCATGTTGTTGATCTGCAGGATCACTTTGTCTGCGTCGGCAATGCCGATGACGGTGCCGTCATCCTTGACACCGATATACAGCGTGCCGCCCTTGGTGTTGGCAAAGGCGATGATCTCCTTGCAGATATCGCTGACCACTTCGGATTTCAGCTCCACATATTCACTTTCCGAAAAGATCATAAAGCACCTCCGATCTATCTTGTCATTATTATAGCGAATCTTGTCAATTTTGTCAATATCTAATCATCAGGTGACAAGTAAAAATTGCATGACAAGAAAAAACAGGCAAAAATCGGCGTATATGGCAGTATTTGACATAACATCGGCGGATTTATCTTGTCATTATCTAATCATCTGATGACGAGATTTGACAAGAAAAATGACAAGAAAACACAGGCCCCGCAACGGAGCCTGTGTTTTTGGGTGGGTATCAGACGCTGAGGTGTCTGTTCATGATGATGGCGGTGATGTAGTAGAACACGGCGGAGATCACGAGGCTGGCGGCGGCGGAGATGAACTGGCCGGCGGCAAAGCCGGAAACGGCGGGGATCAGGCCGACGAGCTTTTCCACGACGAGGTTGAGCGCCAGGAAGATGATGAAGCAGATCAGCAGGCCGCCCTTTTTGCCGTTGAAGATGGAGGAGGCGAGCACATCCGCCAGATAGGCGATGGTGACGGTGGCGAGCCAGCCGAAGATGGTGTTGCTGATGAAGGCGATGATCTCAACGGGATTGGCGGTCAGCTGGGCGCCGACGAGCTCGACAAAGCCCCGGATCAGCTCAAGAAGCTCTTCCACGGACTGGTTGTGGCTGATGAGCAGCGCCGCATCGGCAAAGCCCAATGCGACGAAGAAGGCACCGGCGATGATGGTGGAGATGCCGTTTTCCAGCACTTTGGCGCCGAGGATCTCATACTTGGTGTGGGGAGTCATGAACAGCATGTAGCTCTGCTTGGTGTTCATGTCCCTGTGCAGGGTCAGTACGCTCTGTACGCCGATGGCAATGAGACCGACCAGCGCCAGAATGGCGAGGATGATGACGGAAGTGGCCTGCAGCGAGGTGTTGGACTTGATCAGGGAGTAGGCGAACAGGCCTTCGGCGGCGATGGCGAGGCCGAGCAGTATGAGCTTGCCGAAAAGGGTCTTTCGCAGCTCGTATTTCATCAGTTTGAACATCTTAGTTTTCCTCCGTTCTTCCGTAGATCTCACGGTATCTGTCGGCCATGGTTACGCCGTCGGTATTTTTCATTTCTTCCAGGTCTCTGACTTCGACCAGATGTCCCTGCTTGATGAACACGGCCCGGTCGGCGATGGCTTCCATTTCCTCCACCAGGTGGCTGGAGATCAGCAGCAGCCGGTCTTTTCCGGCTCTTTCGAGCACGGCGCTGCGGATGTCGTCTCTGGCCAGCAGGTCGATGCCGTTGAAGGGCTCGTCCAGCATCCACACCTTGGCGTCTCTCGCCAGCGTGACGGCGATCTTCATCTTGGCGGTCATGCCGGTGGAGAGGGAGGTGATCTTCTGGTTGAGGGAGAGCTGCATGCTGTCCAGCAGCTTTTTGTATTCGTCCATCGAGAAGTCCTCAAAGAAGTCGGCGTAGTACTTGCCGGCATCGCCGATCTTCATCCAGCTGTAAAAATAGGGCTCGGTGGAGACGTAGGCGATCTTCTTGCGGCTTTCGGTGTTGACGGGCGTGCCGTTGAAGGTGACGATGCCCGCAGTGGGCTTGACGAGACCGGCGGCCATCTTCATCCATGTGGTCTTGCCGCTGCCGTTGGGGCCGAGGAGAGCGTAGACATGACCCTCCTCCATGGAGAGGGAAATCTGATCGACGGCGGGTTTTGTGCCGTACTTTTTGGTGAGATCCTTGCTTTCGAGCAGCATTGTTTGTTCCTCCTGATATTTGGTATGTGATGGTGTTTCTCTGATTTTGTATTCGCATGTTTATACGAGACAAAAACCCGGGCGGCTACAAAGTCGGATGAATTATACTACAAAAAAACCCGGACTGCAAGTAAATTCTTGCTATCCGGGAATAAGCGTTTGATTAGGTTCAAGAATACCGGGGGAATCGATTACTCCTCGTCCATTGTCTCCTCAGCGGAATCGTCGCCGTCCTCGTTGTCCACGTCCACGGCGATGTTGCCGGACTCGAAGTCGGCACGGATCTGCTTTTCGAGGGCATTATAGACATCGGGATGCTCCCGGAGGTAGATGCGGGCGTTGTCTCTGCCCTGGGCGATGCGGTTACCCTCGTAGGAGTAGAAGGCGCCGCTCTTCTTCAGCAGCTCTCTTTCGACTGCCAGATCCAGGATGGCGCCCTCCTTGGAGATACCCTCGCCGTAGAGCATATCCACGACGCAGGAACGGAAAGGCGGTGCGACCTTGTTCTTGACGACCTTGATCTTTGCCCGGTTGCCGATGACCTCGGAGCCGTTCTTGATGGGTTCGCCCTTGCGGATGTCGATACGGACGGAGGCGTAGAACTTCAGCGCCTTGCCGCCGGTGGTGACTTCGGGGTTGCCGTACACCACGCCGACCTTCTCACGCAGCTGGTTGATGAAGATGGCGATGGCGTTGGTCTTGGAGATGACACCGGCCAGCTTGCGCAGGGCCTGGCACATCAGGCGGGCCTGCACACCCACATGGTTGTCGCCCATGTCGCCTTCGATCTCCTGCTTGGGGACCAGTGCGGCGACGGAGTCGATGACGACGATGTCGATGGCGCCGGAACGAACCAGTGCCTCGGTGATGTCGAGGGCCTGCTCGCCGTTGTCGGGCTGGGAGACGTACAGTTCGTCAATATCCACGCCCAGTGCCTTGGCGTAAACGGGGTCGAGAGCATGCTCGGCATCAATGAACGCCGCAGTGCCGCCCAACTTCTGTGCCTCGGCCACGGTCTGCAGAGCGAGGGTGGTCTTACCGGAGGATTCCGGTCCGTAGATCTCGATGATCCTTCCCTTGGGCAGGCCGCCGACGCCCAGTGCAAAGTCCAGATGCAGACAGCCGGTGGGAATGACCTCCACCTGCATGTGCTCGGAGGCACCCAACTTCATGACGGAACCTTTGCCGAAGTCCTTTTCTATTCTGGAGAGCGCCATTTCCAGCGCATGCTTCTTTTCGTCGCCGAAGCGCTGTTCCACGGAGCCTTTATCACCTGTTTTTTTATCTGCCATTTGAATTTTTCCTCCCGAAAACCGTTTTCATGCCTCTATTATAAAACATATATTCGTTTTTTGCAAGGGGGTACAGGTGATTTTACCTCGTGTTCTGTTATTTTTGCATCATATAAACGACCATGCCGTCGGAAAGCGGGGCTGAGCTTGCGGTGATCAGGAGGGTATCATCGGGAAGTATGAGATCGATGGCGAGCCTGTCGGAGTGTGCGGCGAGTATCCGGACCGGAATGCACTTTGCAATACAGCGCTCGCCCCATTTTTCATGAAGCGTGACGGCGGTGAATATCGTATTGTCATCCGATACGGCGCAGGAGGGGACGATGCAGGGATAATAGCTGCTGTCATCCGGGGAAAGGATGCCGAAGGACGGGCGTTCTGTTTCGACATTCGGAAAAAAGAGCTGACGGATATTGTCCCGGAACAGACCGAAGCACAGGAGGATGAGGCAGTAGAGAGCAAGGAGAAAAAGTGCGATACGTTTTCTCATGTACGGCCTCCCTTACTGAGACTGCCGATGCCCATGACAGCGGAGGTATCGACCGTGAAATATATCAGCAGGATGGGAATGATATACAGGACGGCTCCGGCGAAGGAGGCGTCCTTTTCACCGTTGACCACGTCGCCGAGGATCATGGAAAGCGGCTGAAGCCGTTCATTCTGAATGAGGATCAGCGGGAGGTCAACAGCGTTCCAGCTTTCCGTAAAGCACAGAAGCGCCAATACGGCGATGCCGGATTTCACCATCGGCAGGACGATATGAACCAGCAATGTAACAGGAGAGGAGGTTTCCAGCAGGGCGGCTTCGATGACCTCATCCGGGACAGAAACGGAAAACTGGCGCATCAGGAAGATACCGAAGGCGCTGAACCAGGCGGGAAGTATGACTGCCCAATGGGTATCATAGATGTGCAGCCACTTGCTGACGATGTAAAGCGGCAGGCTCGTGACCTGAAACGGCATCAGCATGAGCACCATGACGAGGACAAAGAATCCGTTGAGGAGGCGGCTTTTGACCTTGGCAAATGTGAAGCCCAGCACGCAGGCGACGACGATGCCGCCCAATGCAGAAAGCACGGAAATGACGGCGGAGTTGAGGTACAGACGCAGGAAACGGCTTCCCCAGAGCAAAAGATCGATGTATTCGGAAAAGAAGGACGTGCCGTTATTGATCAGAGAACCGGCGAGCACCGAGCAGACCGGAAGCACGAAGCAGAGAGAGGCAAGGAGTATCAGGAGATTGAAGAAGCGTCTGCTCATTGTGCATCTTCCGCCTTTCTGCTGAAAAGGAAGCCGAGATACGAGATCGCTCCGATGAGCACGGCGAATATCAATGCCGCAGAGGCAACGGTGTGGAAATTCAGCTTCATGTAGTGATTATTCATGTAGTGCTGGACGAGGTATACCCCGTTGGTGGGGTAGGAGCCGTACAGCAGATAGACTTCCCGGAATACCCGCAGCGAATAGACGGTTTCCAGTGTTACGGCAAAGCTGAGCGTCGGGAGGATACCGGGCAGCGTGATGTGGATGTGCCGCCGGAAAAGCGATGCACCGTCCAATTGCGCCGCCTCATAACAGTCCTTCGGCAGCAGGGAAACAGCGCCGGTGATAAGAATGGTGAAGAAGCCGAGATTGCGCCACAGAAAAAGAATGTGCACGGTGAGGACGGGCAGCTCCTTCATGATACGGTTCATCAGCGGCAGGGCCCGAAAGCCCGGCAGGATCCCGGCAGAAGGCATCAGCAGAGGCAGTATCATCAGCCGTATGAGCCAGCCGAAATGCCCGGAGCATTCCGCAAAGGCAACGGAGAGCAGCAGCGCAAGCAGCGTGATCAGAGGCACGGCGATAACGGCGAACAGGGTGGTATTCTTCATGGCGAGCCGGAAATACCTGTTGCCCAATACGTCGAGAATGTTTTTCAATCCGACAAAATGCGGCTTGAAAGGGCTTTCGATGAGGGCATAGCGCAGGACGGAGACAAACGGCACGACATAGAACAGGAGAAAGCCGCACAGCAGAGGAATGCTGAGGAGGAGCAGACGGCGATGCAGAGATTTCATTTCCCGGAAACCTCCTTATTCGCCCAGCGCCATGTCCGCCTTTTGCTGGAGCGTGAAGATATATTGATCGAGGGAAATGTCGCCGTTCATGTAGGCGGGGAACAGGTCGTTGATCATCTCCCGTTGGAGGTCGCTGTAGAAGAAGTCCATCGTGGCATTTTCCATGATGTAGTTCCACAGGTCATCTTCTTCTTCGGTAGCAAGAGCGAAAGGCAGGGACGCAGCAAGATCGGGATCGTTCAGGTGTTCGGGTCTTCCCGCCAGCAGTTTATTGGAGTAAAAATACGGTGTGGTGTTGAGTGCTTCCTCCGAGATATAGCATTCGAGGAAGTATGCCGCTTTTTCCTTCCTGGCGGAATTGGTATTCATGACGAAGGTGTAGGTGGAGACAGGGTATTTTGCGGAATCGTCGGTGATCGGCGGCAGCAGGAACGTATCTTCACCTAATCTTTGATAGGAGACTTCGGTATTAGTAAATACGGCAGGTTTGGAATGATCGGTACAGATAATGCCCCTGTCGACATAGTACTTCCATTTTTCGATGAGGGAACGGTAGAGCCCGGTATCATAGTCTGCGGTGCCGTTCATAATGTCGATGTTGTTGGCATCGTACTGTTTGCAAAGGGCAGGGTACGGATAATCGCTCAGCAGGCAGACGGTGCTGCCTTCGTCCAGCAGCTTCTGCGCCATCGCAAAGAAATCATCCCATGTCCAGCGTCCTTCGGGAAGTGTGAGACCGGATTCGGCGAGCAGGTCCTCATTGACGAGGAACATATACGGGAGGATATCCATCGGAACGCCCATCAGGAAATCGTCCATACAGATCACGGAGGAGATGTCGAGCCATTTTTCCAGGTTGGCGGTGATGCCGGGATAGGCGGAGAGATCATCAATGGCACCGACCTTTGCCATTTGTTTGGTGCAGATGGCGCCGTATTCCCATACCATGATCAGATCGTACAGGTCTTCGCCGGACATCAGTGAGTTGGCGAGTATGCGGGAATCTCCCGTCCCGTTGATGATGACGGTCGTATCCGGATATTTCGCATTGAACATTTCGACGGTTTTGTCAAAACGGGGCGTGGAGCCGGCATCCATGCAGATGACGAGCTGATCGGAGGCGGCATCGGGCAGCGGACTGCGGGAAAGGCATTTCGTATTTACGTCGAAGGAATAGAGCAGACCGTCACGGACGGCAATGCCGTAGGCGGGCTCGATTTGGGCTGCGTTTGTGACATAGCTGCTTTGCATATCGTAGCGGGTGAGCTTTTGAGCATCGATCAGGCAGTATACCGTATCTTCTTTGCCTGCGGAAAAGCTGCTGCCGTCAATGCAGAGGACAGAGCTGACGGGGACGGCATCGGCGGCCTTCAGCAGATAAAGGTTGTCTTCCACAGCGCTGTATGCAAATACGCAGGTATCGTTCGATGTGACCTCAGAGATCCAGATATTCTGAAACCAATCGGAATCCGGAATACGGATACATTCGCCGGTGGATCTCTCCATGCGGAACAGGGAATGATTCTGTCCGTACATCTGTTTCATTTCTGCATTGATGCGCTCGTCTTCGCAGGGGATGACGAGATAGAAGCAGTTCGGACAGACGGCGAGGTCATCGGCCGTCGTATTTTCGGGCAGCGGCCATGTCTCGGTGACGATTCCGTCGGCAGAGATGCGGAGTATTTGCTGCAGCCCGTCTTTTGTTTCCAGCAGATATGCGGAGTCGGAATCGGTGCAGAGGCTGTTGATCTCTCCGGTGAATACGTCAAAGACAAGGCTGTAGTCAAAGTCATAGAGGCGCAGCTCGTCGCTGCAGGCGACCCAGATGCCGCAGTCATTGATCTCGAACCGTGCGAGGCGGCCGATGTCGAGAGAATCCTCGGCACAGACGGGAAGCGTGAAAACGAAGGCAAGAATGAGCAGGGTAATTAAGACCTTTTTCATGATAATATCCTCCGGAACAAAAAGAAAAGCAATACTGTGACTCTGATAATAGAGACAGGCGCAGCATTGCTTTTTTGACAAGGATCGAGGAGATTAATGATTATTTAACTTTGCAGATCCCTTTTGCGGTTTTGAGAGCCTCGGATTTGGGAAGGGTGGTCTCGATCATGTACAGGCGGTCATCGATCCCCCAGGCGATGGTGATGAATCCGGCGGCATCGGCGATCAGCGCATCCCGGCCGTTGATCTCGGTATAGGAAAAGCTGACGTTGCGGTTATCGATCATGAGGCTCGATTCGCTGTTATATTCGAGGAAGCGGAGCATGGACTGATCGTCTCCGCGGTATTCGACGACATAGGGATTGACGAGGTTTTCCTGCGGAGAAAGAGAGGCGGGAATATAGGACGGATAGCAGCGCCCCTTCCAGTCGGCGGGGATCTCAAAGGTGGAGGAGGTGACATTTAACTGGGTATATCCGTCTTCGATGCTGATGGACAGACCGTTGACTGTGCCGTGGGTATAGTTGTATTTGGCGATGCCGATGCTGAAGGTGACACTGAGGATAAGTACGGCGGCAGCTGCGGTCGAGAAGCGGAGAAGTCTGCGGCGGAGGATCTCCCGTTTTTGCCGTTTATCTTCGGCGGATTCGGCGGAGAGCTTTTTTTCAAACTCGGAAAATGCGGAAAACAGTTCCTCGGCGGTCGGTACGGCGGTGTCGGCTTTGGATTTCAACAGCTTTTCAGCTTCGGCAGCTTCCAAATACTTGAAGGCGAGGCGGATATTGTCATTGGTGCGTTCTTCGGTGAGCTCGGTATTCACGGCTGTTCGTTCTCCTTTCCGTACAGTTTTTCTTTCAGCTTTTGTCTGGCACGCTGGATATATTTTCCGATGCTGGATGGCGACAGGCCGAGGGCATCGGCGATCTCGGCATCGGTTTTGTCATAAAGGAATTTGAGACGCATGACCTCCCGTTCCTTTTCCGGAAGTGCGGCGATCCACTTCAGAGTGACGGCAAGCTCATCGCTCAGTATGGTTTGTGCTTCGATGTCTTCGGAGGAACAAAGCTCGTTCAATACTTCATCTGTGACGGGAAGCAGCAGGGAATGCTCCCTTTTCCTGCGGATGGAAATGTTGATACAGCAGTTGCGGACGGTTTTTATCAGGTAGGCTTTTTGCTTTGGCTCCGCGAGGGTTTTGAGAAGGGAAGTGTTTTTGCACAATGCTATGCAGCTGTCGGCGACTGCTTCGTTGATGCAGCCGTCGTCATGAAAATACTGCCGGGCGATATGAAACATCAGGCGTGCATATTTTCGATAAAGCTCTTCGACGTACTGCCGGGACAGATCATCGGGGATCAACAGCATGGCAGGGCCTCCTTTCTCTTCTGCTTTCTGTATCATAGCATACTGCCTGTGATTAGTCAACCGTATTTTACAAATAATGCTTGCAATATACGCTGTCATGTGATACAATAACTATGTATAGTTATCGGTATCATGCGATTTTTTTGAACTTCATTCGGAGGCTGTTACTATGGATTGCAAATTCACGACCGATTACGGCACTGTTACCGTGAATGAGGATGTGCTTTTGAAGGTCGCAGGCTATGCGGCGCTGGAATGCTACGGCATCGTCGGCATGGCGGCCAAGCGCACCACGGACGGACTGGTGCAGCTCTTCGGCAGAGAAAACCTCGGCCGGGGCGTGCGCATTCGTCCCAATGCGGATTCCGTGAACGTGGATCTTTTCATTATCGTGGAGTACGGGATCTCCATCAACACGGTGGCGGGTAATATTATCGACACCGTAAAGTACAAGATCGAGCATCTGACGGGAATCAAGGTCGACAAGGTGACCGTTTCCGTCGAGGACATCCGGGTATAACTGCCGGCAGGAGGGTATTACTGTGCCTACAAAGACAATTGACGGCAGTTTGCTGAAGGAGATGTTCCTTTCGGGAGCTGCCCTGTTGAACAATAACCGAGCGGCAGTCGATGCGCTCAACGTGTTCCCGGTGCCCGACGGCGATACGGGAACGAATATGTCGCAGACCATCACGTCTGCGGTAAAAGAACTGACGACCAAACCGTTCAACGGTGCGGGCGATGTGGCGGAGATCGTAGCTAAGGGTGCGCTGCGGGGCGCACGAGGCAATTCCGGCGTTATACTGAGCCAGATCCTGCGGGGTTTCTCCAAGGGAGTCGACACGGCGGACGTGATCGACGGCGCTGCCTTCGTTAGGGCGTTCCGGCTGGCGGCGGATACGGCGTACAAGTCCGTAATGAAGCCCAAGGAGGGCACGATACTGACGGTCATCCGGGTGATCGCCGAAGAGCTGGAGCGCAGCGGCGCAAAGACCGACGATCTGTCCGTACTGATCGACGTGATGATCGAGCAGGGCAATGCGATACTGATGCAGACGCCCGAAATGCTGCCCGTGCTGAAGCAGGCGGGCGTGGTGGACTCCGGCGGCAAGGGACTGATGGTGTTCCTGACCGGATTCAGCGCCGCCTTCAAGGGCGAGCCCGTGGACAACGAGGCTGCCGAGCAGAAGAATGCGGCGAAGGCACTGCCGGGCGACTATGTGGACGACCATTCCAAGATCGAGGATATCACCTTCGGATACTGCACCGAGTTTATCGTGTCGCATCCCCGTCCCGATATGAAGGACAGCGAGGTGGCAAGGCTGCGTAAGCGGCTGGAGCGCATCGGCGACTGTGTGATCGTCGTGGGCGATCTGGAGGTCGTCAAGGTGCACGTACACACCAACGAGCCGGGCAAGGCGCTGCAGATGGCGCTGGAGCTGGGCGAGCTGGACAATATCAAGATCGACAACATGCTGGAAGAGGCGAGAGAGCGCAAGGCCCAGCAGGAGCAGCAGGAAAGAGAGCGCAAGGCGCAGGAAGAGGCGCAGAAGGCTGCCGAAAAGGCCGTTCGCAAGCCCTTCGGCATCGTGGCCGTGGCGCTGGGCGAGGGCATGAATGCCATATTCACCGAGGCCGGTGTGGACAAGATGGTGGACGGCGGTCAGACGATGAACCCCAGCATTGACGATCTGGCTTCCGCCGTGGATTCGGTCAATGCGGATGCGGTGTTCGTACTGCCCAATAACTCCAACATCATTCTTGCGGCGCAGCAGGCGGCGACGGTCACCGAGAGCAAGGTCTATGTGGTGCCGACCAAGTCGGTGCCGATGGGCGTTTCCGCTGCGCTGGCCTTCAATCCCGAGGCGAGCGCCGAGGAGAATCTGGAGGCCATGACCGAGGCGGCGATGATGGTGCATACCGCTTCCGTGACCTATGCGATCAAGGATACCACCTTCGGCGAGTATGACATTCACGAAAACGACATCATGGGTCTGATCGACAACAAGATCAGCCATGTGGGCCGCAATATCGGCGAGGTCACGCTGGAGACGCTGGACGACATGGTCAGCGAGTATTCGGCGGTCATTACGATCTACTACGGCATCGATGTGGATGAGTCCGCTGCCGAGGCGCTGAAGGCGCAGGTGGAGGAGAAGTATCCCGACTGTGACGTGACGCTGCTTTCCGGCGGCCAGCCGCTGTACTACTATATCATTTCCGTGGAATAAGGATAATAAAAATCGCAGGACGTGTCCTGCGGTTTTTTAGTTAGTGTGCAGTGTTCAGGGTGCAGTGTGTGAATTAGCAATTAAGTGCTTCCCAAGATCATCGGGAAGCACTTTTCGTTATTGAGTTGAGAGTTGATTTGCCTGCGGCAGTTGATTTCTGCTTTGCAGAGTTTGGGGGATTATGCCAATTGCAATTACTCCGTCAGCTCTACCCACCGCCTACGGCGGTCCCCCCTTCCCTCTCATGAGGGAAGGGACTCAATTAATTGCTAATTGCAAATTGCACATTGCTGATTAAAGGCAGGCGTAGGTGATGTTGCGGAGTCTGGGATGGACGTAGGGCTCCTGATTGTTCAGCATATGCTGGGCATAGAAGATGGAGAGGTGGTTGATGGGGTCGATCATGACGTAGCTGCCTGCGGCGCCGCCCCAGCCGAACTCGCCGACGGGGGACAGGGAGCCCTGGGTACGGTCCATCATGGTGCGGACGCCGAGGCCGTAGCCGTAGCCGACCATCTGGATCCAGGTGTGCATATCGGCCAGCTGGGCTTCGTTGAGCTGGTTCGTGGCCATGAGGGAGATGGCGGCGGGGGAAAGGATGCGTGCGCCGCTGCTGCCGACACCGCCGCAGGCCATGGCATCGACGAACAGGGAGTAGTCATGGACGGTGGAGATGATGCCGGCGCCGCCGCTGTCGTACTCGCTGCCGAGGATATAGGAGGCCTTGAGCGGGACAGGAGTGACCTTCCTCGTCTTTTCGTTCATCTGATACTGGCAGGCGAACTCGGACTCGGGGATGCTGTCGGCATGGAAGCAGGAGCGGGTCATGCCGAGGGGTTTGAAGATGTGGTTGGTGACGTAATCGCTGAAGCGCTCGCCGGAAATGATCTCGACGACGGCAGCCAGCACGTCGTGGCACAGGCTGTACTGCCAGCGGGTGCCGGGATCAAAGCTGATGGGGCCGGAGGCGATGGCCTTGGCGACTTCGACCGTGGGGCACAAGCCTCCGGTCTTTTTCTTTACCTCAAGAATGGCATCGGAGCGCAGGTTATAGTCGAGGCCTGCGGACATGGAGAACAGGTGCTTCATCTGTACCGGAACGGCGGGCGCACGAAGAGACCCGTTTGCTTCCTTCACCTTGATGTCGGCAAACTCGGGAATGAACTTGCTGACGGGGTCGTTCAGCAGGAAACGGCCCTGTTCGAACAGCTGCATGGCTGCGGTGCAGGTGATGACCTTGCTGCAGGAATACATGAAGTAGCGCTCATTGCCCTGCAGGGGGATGCGGTTTTCCATATCCTTCCAGCCGGCCCGATGGGCGAACAGGGTCTTATGTCCCTGCTTGACAAGGATGTCGGCGGAGGGGATGCCGTAATCGATCAGAGAATCGACAAAGCGGGCAAGGGGAGTAAAGTCCATGAGATGACCTCCTTGAATATGGTGTATTTCAGTATTGACGAATATGAGGGATCGGGAGTATGATGGGCGAACGGATATTGATTGAGGATAGTTTGTGGAGTCAGCCCTATACTATATAGATTGTATCACGAATCAGAAGAATTTACAACAGGGATGAGCAAAAAAGGAGGGATTTTTATGGAGAAAAGGCGGAAGCTGCTGAAGAAGTATGAATACTACCGGGAGGAGCTGGAGCGGCGGCACCGGGAGGAGAAGCTGAAATACTACAAACCGCATGAAAAGCAGCTGGCGTTTCACAAATGCATGAAGCGGAACCGCTGGCTGTTGGGAGGCAACCGCACCGGAAAGACGGAGGTGGGTGCCGTGGAGGTGGTGTATCTGGCGAGAGGGATCCATCCATATCGGCAGACGGACCGGCCGACGGAGGGATGGGTGGTGAGCCTGACCAACGAGGTGCAGCGGGATGTGGCGCAGAAGAAGGTGTTGAGCTATCTGAATCCGGCATGGATCAGGAATGTGCAGATGCGTGAGGGCAGAAAGGACGACATCAACGGCGGCATTATAGACTTTATCGAGTGGGAATAAGCATTATGTAGCCAATTCCCTGTTATTGAATCCCGAAAAGCCCGTATCTGCGCGGCTTTTCGGGATTTTCTTTTGCCGCAATTATTCCCGCGGTTACAAAATGGCTACAGGGCCTGTTTTTGAAGCTTCGTCGGAATAACGGCATTTCGTCCGATTTTTCCTGAAAAACGGTTATTCTTCCATGAACTCATCAAACTGTCCGGCTAGCTCGGCCTGCTTGGTTGGATACAGATGTCCGTAGGTGTCGAGCGTCGTCTGAATCCGTTCATGACCGAGCCTGTCCTGCAGGAGCTTCGGGGAGACGTTCATTTCGATCAGTGCCGCGGCATGGCTGTGCCTGAGATTGTGAATCCTGATTTTCTTCACCTTAGAGCGATCACAGCCGCGCTTCATCTCACGGTGAAGGAAGCTCTTCGTGAGCGGAAACATCCGGTCTTCCGGACCCAGTTCATAGCATTGCGCCATATACTCTTTCAGACAAGCGCAGAGCGCTTCCGGCATCGTGATCGTCCGATTGCTCTTTGACGTTTTCGGCGTCATGATCAGCTTTTCGCCGTTCACCTGCTGATAGTTCTTGTTGATGCGAATCGCCTTCCGCTTGAAGTCGATGTCTGCCGGTGTCAGCGCCAGCAGCTCGCCTTCGCGAATACCGGTGTAGTAGAACGTCATGAAAACCGCATAACC
>JAZLHZ010000059.1:0-3376 GCA_045617085.1 Clostridia bacterium | reverse complement strand
GGTCTGCCGAAGAAGCTGCAGCGGCTGATCAGGACAGCGGGCATCGCCGACCTCGATTTGGACGGCAAGTTCACCGCCATCAAGATGCACTTCGGCGAGCTGGGCAATATCAGCTTTCTGCGTCCCAACTATGCAAGGGCTGTGGCCGACGTGGTCAAGGAGCTCGGCGGCAAGCCCTATCTCACCGACTGCAACACACTGTATCCCGGCAGCCGCAAAAATGCGCTGGAGCATCTGGAATGCGCCTGGGAGAACGGCTTCACTCCCCTCACGGTCGGCTGTCCCATCCTCATCGGCGACGGTCTGAAGGGTACAGACGACGTGGAGGTCCCCGTAGCGGGAGGAGAATATGTCAAGGCTGCCAAGATCGGCAGAGCCGTGATGGATGCGGACGTATTCATCTCGCTGACCCACTTCAAGGGCCACGAGATGACCGGTTTCGGCGGCACCATCAAGAATATCGGCATGGGCTGCGGCTCCCGTGCAGGCAAGAAGGAACAGCACAGCAACGGAAAACCCTCGGTCAACGAAAAGCTGTGCCGGGGCTGCAGACGCTGCCAGAAGGAATGCGCCAACAACGGCCTCGTCTATGACAGCGAGAAGAAGAAGATGCACGTCAACCAGTTCAACTGTGTCGGCTGCGGACGATGCATAGGCGCCTGCTCCTTTGACGCCATCTCTGTGCGTAACAACGCCGCACTGAGCGAGCTCAACTGCCGCATGGCGGAATACACCAAGGCGGTCATCGACGGCAGACCCAACTTCCACATCTCCCTGATCGTGGACGTATCGCCCAACTGCGACTGCCACTGTGAGAACGATGTGCCGATCCTCCCCAACATCGGCATGTTTGCCTCCTTCGATCCGCTGGCGCTGGATCAGGCCTGTGTGGATGCATGCCTTGCCGCCGCTCCCGTACCCGGAAGCCAGCTTGCCGATCACATCGCCAAGGGTGTCGACCTCAAGGATCACTTCAGAAACTCCGCTCCCGAATCCGAATGGCAGACCTGTCTGGAGCATGCCGAGAAGATCGGTCTGGGCAGCCGGGAGTATGAGCTGATATTCGTAAAATAAGGAGGCATGACGTATGTGGATTTGCAGCAGTGAATTCAAAAACGTCAAACCAATCAACATCTTCCACAAGGAGATTGCGCCGAAGATCGAGCCCGGCAGCATTACCAACCACCACATGCTGCTGAGAAAGAGCTTCATTTATTCCGGCGGCAAGGTATTGCTGAGTCTCACTGCAGACGACTACTACAAGCTGTACATCAACGGAAAGCTCATCGGCGCAGGGCCTGCGCAGGCATACAGCTTCCGCTATTTCTACAATACGCTGGACATCACGCAGTACCTCACCGAGGGTGAAAACGTACTGGCGCTGCATGTGTTCTATATCGGCACGCTGACGAGAGCCTATCAGAGCGGCGACATGCGGCAGGGCGCATGGTTCAAGGCGGAGGACGGGAACGGAAACACGCTGTTTGAAAGCGATGCAAGCGCCAAGATCCTCGTCAGCTCCGCATGGAAAGAAAAGGGACTGCTGGGCTATGAGACCCAGTTCATTGAGGACGTTTTCGCCGAAGAGATCCCCGAAAACTGGAACGGCATCGGCTTTGACGACAGCAGGTGGGAAAGCGCCTGCATCCGGGAAGACGACGACCACGTACTGAACAGACAGGAAACCCCCGCCGTCGACATTTACGAGGCCAAGCCGGATTCCGTACTCCGCAGCAGCAGCTGCATCAAGATCGATTTCGGCAGGGAAGTCGTCGGCACTATCCGCTTCAGCGCAAAGGCATCGGGAAAGCAGATCATCGAGCTGCGTATGGGCGAGGAACTGAACGACGACGGCAGCGTGCGCTGCCCGATGCGCTGCAACTGCGACTATCATATCTGGTGGCACCTTTCCGGAAGAGAATCGGATACCTCCGATTTCTTCGATTATATGTGCTTCCGCTATGCTGAGATCGACGATCCGGACGGCGTCGTGGACGAAAACAGCATCTGCGTTGTGGCGAGAAACTATCCGATGCCGGAGGATGCCGGACTGTTCCGCTGCGGCGATCCGCTCACCAACAATATCTTTGATATCTGCCGCCGTGCGGTCATGCTGGGCTCACAGGAGCAGTATCAGGACTGCCCCAGCCGTGAAAAGGGTCAGTATTCCGGCGACGTCACCATCACTGCCCAGTCCCATCTGCTGCTGACCGGTGACAAGCGGCTGTACCAAAAGATGCTGTATGATTTCGCCGCCAGCGATTTCATCTGCAAGGGACTGATGGCCGTGGCGCCCGGCGGACTGATGCAGGAGATCGCAGACTATTCCTGCCAGTATCCGGAACAGATCATCACCTATCTGACGCTGACCGGCGACTATGACACCGCCAGAGATCTGATGCCCGTCGTAGACAATCTGGAAAACTACTTCGATGCCTACCGCAATGCCGACGGTCTTATCGAAAACGTCACCGACAAGTGGAATCTCGTGGACTGGCCGCAGAACCTGCGGGATGACTATGATTTCCCGCTGACAAAGCCCATCGGCAGCGGTATACACAATGTCATCAACGCCTTCTACTACGGTCTCAAACGGGATGCCGACCGGCTGAGGGAGATGCTGGGACTGCCCATGCGGAACGAAGCCGGTGCTTTCCGCAAGCTGTATATCGACACCTTCCGCAAGGAAGACGGCCTGTTCCGGGATGCCGTCGGCAGCGAACATACGGCGCTCCACTCCTGCGTGATTCCTCTGTATTACGGTCTCACCGAACCTGCAGACGTTCCCGCAAGTGTGGAATTCATCCGCAAAAAGGGACTCTGCTGCGGCGTATACCTTGCCTATTTCGTATTGAAGGCACTGGCGGCCAACGGTGAGTATGATCTGATGAACGAGCTGATGTTCTCTCAGGATATCCATTCCTGGGGCAATATGCTGAAGGAGGGTGCCACCACCTGCTATGAGGCCTGGGGCAAGGATCAGAAATGGAATACCAGCCTGTGCCATCCCTGGGCAAGCGCTCCCGTCATCATGCTGTATGAAACCGTCATCGGTATCAAGGTGCTGAAGCCCGGTTTTGAGGAGATCGCCCTTGAACCGCATGCACCCGATTTTCTGGGCGATATCAAAGCCGTACTTCGCACGCCGAAGGGACTGCTTACCGTGGAGAGAACCAAGGGAGTGTGGGAGACCCGCTTCTGCTGAGAACTGTAAAAAAACGGCCTGCATGCTTTGTGATATGCCCCCTGTCAAGTAGACAGACAAAAAAACAAAAAAGTTTACAGACGAAGTTAGGATTCCACCCCCTGCTGCGCAGCAGGAGGTGGAATTTTCACGCGGCGAAGGCCGCATGAAATTCCATCGGCGTCATACAAC
>JAZLHZ010000058.1:0-19344 GCA_045617085.1 Clostridia bacterium | reverse complement strand
CCTATCCGTCGCCTAACGGCGACACCTTCCCCAGTGAGCTGGGGAAGGACTTTGGGACGGCTACACCGTCAAATTTGTTTTCAATTGGGGGCTTCGCCGCAAAATTGCTAATTGCTAATTCAAAAACTGCTCACTTATTGTACAGTTCCTTCAGTCTCTTGACGGTCTCTTCGACGATGACCTGACCGCCCTCATAGCTGACCTGATTGCAGAACATGCTGGCGGAATAGCCCTTGCCCTGATAGCCGCGCTCGGTGGAAAGGTAGGTGCCGCCCTCGTCGCCGGGCTGGCCGGCCAGCTGGATGATGAAGGTCTGCTCAAAGGGGGAGCGGGCCTGCGCCCGCTGCGGGACGTCCATGTACAGCTCAAAGCGGTTGGAAGCGAAGGCGATATCGCCCACGTGCAGCACATGCAGCTCCATCGGTATGGTGGGCTTCTCCTTTTGGATCTCGTAACGCTTCAGGATATTCATGAACCTGCGGCGATTGGAGCAAATGGTGGTATTGGCCTTGAAATCCGCCATGGGATCGCCGCCGGTATGGAACTGCGCCTTCAGGCTCTCGGCATAGCCGGCCTTGCAGAACTCGTACTCCTCCTCGGTGATCATGCGGCGGGGCAGGTCGATGGTGGATACGTCGTGAGCGATGGGCATCTCGGTATGGATGTCGGTCTTTGCCCATGCCAGTACCTCGTCAAATGCCTCGGAGATGCGCTCGGCGATGTCCTTGCGGGCGCACTGCTCGATGGGGTCTGCCAGCTTGCTGAGGCTGTCGAAATCATACTTCAGGCGGAAGCGGCGCTCCTGTGCCTTCTTGTAGTGCAGGATACGCGGGCTCAGGTCGCCGGCTGCGGCGCACTGGGGCAGTATGAAGATGTCGCCGTGCTTGGCACGAATGGCCTTTCTTACGTCTGCCCAATAGTCGGCAGTCAGGCCGTCGGAACGCTCGGTATTCTGGGAGGGGCAGGGCACATTGACGATGGCGCCGGTCAGCTTGCCCGCCTTGTCAAAGGTGTAGAACAGGTTGATGAAGTGGTCGGCACCCGCCTCGTAATGGCTGAAATTATCGTCGTTGGTGTTGCCGTACATCACGGAATGGCCGTTGACCGCATAGGTATTGAGGCCGTTGCCCTGACCGGGGCGCTTGGACACATCGTCAAAATAGCACACACGGCGGGAATGCGCTGCCACTGCATAGCCGTAGCCGTAGCCCACGCCGCCCTCGCAGCGGTTTGCCCACGCTTCGGCGACCATCTCCGCCATGGCGGTGGTGATGCGGTCACGGGTCTTGGAGGGAGATACGATGTCGATATTGACCTCCATCTTCTCATCGCCCGCGGTGAAGGGGAAGTCATCATCCCAGTAGGACAGAGAGGAATGGGTATGCGTGGCGCCGGGAACGATCTTTTCCACGGGGATCTCGGGATTGATCGCCTTGGCCTTCCGGCGGATCAGATCCACCAGACCGTAGCGGAAGCCGCCGAGGTCAACGGAGAGGAAAATTACGCTGTCTTTGCCGTCGTCCAGCACCAGTGCGGTGGAGGTGATGTCATCGATCACGCCCTGAGAAATACGCTCATGGGCCTGTCCGGGCATATCTACGGGACCGTCATCGGTCAGAATACGGCTTGCCCAGCCGATCTTGATGTTGCTCATAATATGTTAGTCCCCTTTCTTTCAGTTAGAAGTGAGGAGTGTTTCCTATTGTAAAACCATATAGTCCTTCCCCACCTCAGTAGGGAAGGTGCCGAGCGATAGCGAGGCAGATAGGGCATGAGATGTATCGGCAGTGGTGTTTTTCCAATTGCATTACTTATCAAGCCCAACTTGTTCACTGCGCACTATTACTCGTTATACAGTTCCTTCAGCTGCTTTACGGTCTCCTCTACCAGCTCCTGGCCGCCTTCGGGCGATACCTGGTTGGAGTAGATCATTGCGGAATAGCCCTTGCCTGCCTGTGCTCTGTCGGTGCAGATATAGCTCTCGAACTGGTTGGCCAGCTGAACGATGAAGGTCTGCTCGAAGGGGGAACGGGCCTGAATGCGGTGCTGGAAGTCCATATACAGCTCATAGCCGTTGGTCGCAAAGGCGATATTGCCGATCCGCAGCACATGCAGCTCCATAGCCTGCTTGGGCTCGGACTCCTGCGTCTCGTAGCGGTTGATGATCTTCCTGCAGCGGTTGCGGTTGGAAACGCTGGTGGAATTGACGATGAAGTCCTGCTTGGCGTCGCCGGTATGGACAAAGCCGTTGGCTCTGGCTTCTGCAAGACCCATCTTTGCATACTCATATTCCTCGTCGGTGATCTTCCAGCGGGACAGCATGACGGTGCTGGTCTTGTGGCCGATCTTGACCTCGGTCATGATATCCTTGTTTGCCCACTCCAGGACCTCGGTGAAGGCGTCGGTAACACGCTCGGCAATATCCTTGCGGGCACAAAGCTCGGTAGCTCTGCCGCGGTTGGCCGCTTCCATATCGATGCCGTATTTGAGGTTGAAGCGCCTTGCCTGCGCCTGCTTATAGTGCAGAATACGGGGGCTCAGATCGCCGCCGGCAGCGCACTGGGGCAGGATGAAGATATCGCCGTACTTCTCTGCGATCGCTTTGCGGATATCATGCCAATAGTCGCTGGTCAGCACCCATTCGCTCTCGGAGTTCTGGGAGGGGCAGGGAATATTGATGATGGCGCCGGTCAGCTTGTTGTCCTTGTCAAAGGTGAACAGCAGGTTCTCGAAGTGATCTGCACCGGCTTCATAATGGCTGAACTTGTCATCGTCGGTATTGCCGTACATCACGGCAGTGCCGTTGACGCCGTAGGTATTGGTCTTGGTATTGGCGTTGCCGTCACGCAGGGACACATCGTCAAAATAGCACACACGGCGGGAATGACCGACAACGGCGTAGCCGTAACCGTAGGCGATGCCGCCTTCTTCTCTGCCGTTCCAGGCTTCCGTGATCATATCGACCAGAACTTCTCTGAGCCACTTGAGGTATACCTCGCTGGAGGTGATCTCCATGCCGTCGCAGGGCAGATCATCCTGCGGGTCACCGGTGGAGAAACCCACCGTGCCGGGATAAATGGCTGCGCCGGTGTGCGCATGGGTGGCGTTCATCGTGATCTTGTCGCCGGGGATCTCAGGGCATCTTTCCTTCAGCATGTCCCTGACATCCTTCAGCACGTACTGGCTGCAGCCCTCGCTGTCGTAGGAGAGGAAAATAACGCAGTCGTCGCCGCTGTCCAGTACCAGACAGCTTGCCATAATGGGATCCATCACGCCCTCGCTGATGCGCAGGTAGGCCTGACCGATCATCGGAACGGGCATATCCGTAGAAATATCACGCTTGGACCAACCGATCTTGATTCTGTTCATAAAAATATCCACCTTTCAAATAAGTTAGGAGTGAGAAGTGTGGAGTGAGGAGTTGGCGGCTTTGCCGCCTAAACTCTGCAAAGCAGAAATCAACTGCCGCAGGCAAATCAACCCTTAACTCTCAACTCACTCACACTGTCAACTTTATTCAGTATATCCGTTTCAGTTCCTCTACGGCCTTATCCACGAACTCCTGTCCGCCTTCGGGAGACAGGGACGTGCTGAAGATGATGGCGGAATAGCCCTTGCCCTCCTCCGCACGGGTGGTGGGCAGGTAGGTGCTCCGCTCCTGGCCGGGCTGCGCCGCCAGCTGTACGAGGAATGTCTGCTCAAAGGGAGAACGGGCCTGGATCCGGTGCATGTAGTCCATGAACACCTCGTCCTTATGGGAAGCAAAGGCGATGCTGCCGATCTTGATGATATGCATTTCCATCGGCAGGGTCTTTTCGGTCTTCTGCTCCTCATAGCTCTTGAGGATCTTCTTGAACCTCAGACGGTTGCGCATGGCGGCGCTGTTCACCATGAAATCGTGTGCATGGTCGTCGGTGGCTGCGAAGGGCACCTTCTGCGCTGCGGCATAGCCTCTTTGGGCATAGTCAAACTCGTCCTCGGTGATGATACGGCGGGACAGGTTCACGGTGGTGACACTGTGGGTAATGGGCATCTCGGTGCGGATGTCCTTCTTTGCCCAGGAAAGCACCTCGTCAAAGGCGTTGGCGATCCGCTCGGCGATGTCCCTGCGGTTCAGCATTTCGTCCTTTTCCTCTTCGCCGTACTTCAGCAGAAGACGTCTGGCGTTCGCCGCCTTGTAGTGAAGAACTCTGGGGCTCAGATCACCGGCGCCTGCGCACTGAGGCAGGATATACAGGTCTTTCCCGTACTTCTCCCGAAGGGTCAGCCGAACCTCGTTCCAGTAAGAAGCAGTCAGCACGCTCAAATGCTCGGAGCACTGGGAGGGACAGGGCACATTGATCAGCGCACCGGTCAGTGCACCCGCTTTGTCAAAGGTGTACAGCAGGTTGATAAAGTGATCGCTGCCCGCCTCGTAATGGCTGAAATTGTCGTCATTGGTGTTGCCGTACATGGCGGCATGGCCGTTGACCGCAAAGGTATTGGTGATGTCGTAATCCGCCCGCTTGGAAAGATCGTCAAAGTACCATACTCTGCGGGAATGGCCGGTCACGGCATAGCCGTAGCCATAGGCGATGCTGCCCTCGCTGCGCTTGTCCCATGCCTCAGCCGCCATCTCCGCCTGCTGTGTAGACAGGAAATCACGATACTCATCGGAGGAAGCCAGCTCGATGGTAATGGGCATGTCGGTGTCGCCGTCCCGGAAGTTTGTCCAGTCGTGGTTGTGGCTGGGCGCACAGTGGGTATGTGTGGCGTTCATCAGCACCTTCTCCACCGGGATCTCCGGGCGGAGCGCCTTCAGCTTTGCCCGCATCTCGTCCAGCAGACCGCAGCAGATATAGACCGTATCCAGCGATACGAAGATCACGCAGTCCTTGCCGTCATCCAGCACCAGCGCCGTGGTGGTAATGGGGTCATGGATGCCCTGCGATACCCGGACATGTGCCTGACCCAGAATAGGGAGAGGCTTGTCGCTGCTGACATCCCGGCTTGCCCAGCCGATTTTGATATTGCTCATAACGGATGTTATTCCCCTTTCGAAATAGTGAGGAGGGAGGAGTAAGGAGTTGTATCCCTCCTTCAGATCCAATCAGTCCTTCCCCACCTCAGTGGGGAAGGTGTCGCCGTAAGGCGACGGATAGGGCTTGAGATGTATCGGCAGTGGTGTTTTCACCAACTGCATGACTCTTCCGGCCCTACCCACCGCCTGCGGCGGTCCCCTCTTCCCTCTGATGAGGGAAGGGACTTTTTACTTGATCAATTCTTCTGCCAGTGCGATCTCTTCTGCGACCAGTCTGTCGCCGCCTTCGGGCGAGCAGATGCCGTTGAAGATGTTGGCGGAATAGTGGCCGTGCTCCACGGCGGGCGGCGTGGCCAGATAGCCCATGCTGTCGTAGGCCAGCTGCACATCCATGAAGATCAGCTCCGGATGGCTCATGCGGATCCGGTCGGCATACTCGATATATACCTCAAAGGGCATGGTCAGCAGCACGATGTTGCCCAGCCGCATGCCGAAGATCTTGCACTCATAGGTCTTGTCTCCGCTCTCATAGCGGCGGATCCTCGTGTCGGCATTGGCGTTGTCAAATGCGGATATGGGCTTTCCGTTCTCGCCAAAGTTGCTCCTGTCCGCAAAATACGCCTTGGCCCACTTATATTCAGCCTCGGTGACCTGCCATACGGGGAAATCGACCTTGTGCATGGCCTGCGCATGCTCCACATTGCCCTCATACTTCTGCAGGGTCTTGTCCTTGAACTCGATGATGTTCTCGGCGATCCAGCCGCCCAGCCACAGGGCATTGGCTCTGCCGTGATACAGATCGACAGGCTCCCTTTCCACGATACAGCTGTCCAGAAGATCGTGGGGAGACAGGTCGCCGGCTGCCCGGCACAGAGGCAGCACCTTGACGTTTTTGCCCAGCTTCTCCTCGATCTCGCCTCTGACGACGCCCCAGTAGTCCGCCGTGACATACATGGCGTGCTCGTCGCACTGGGCGGTGCAGGGCACGTTGGCGACGATGCCCATCAGCTCATCGGTATTGGCCTTGTATACATACAGGAACTGGGAGGGACCGCCGCTGCGGCTCTCCTGCTCATAGAAATCCTTCACGTGGGGATTGCCGTACATTTTCGCCGTGTTGTCCTTATAGGTGATGCGGCGGCTGGCGCCGGTCTGGATGCGGGCAATGGCGATCTCCGCCCTCGCCTCCTCCAGGTTGTCCAGAGCCTGCCGGACTGCCTTGACAACGCCTGCGGCGATCTGCCGCTGACACTCGGCACAGGTCAGCGCATTTTCGGGCTCGCTGCGGTCGGCGGTGATCGAAAGATAGGTGTCGATCAGCATATCGGGGCCGGTATGGATATGGGTCGCCGAAATGCACAGCTCGTTCTCCTTCAGATCGGGAACGGCTTTCCGGACCTCTTCAAAGATGTATTCCGAATTCTGCTTGAATATCTGCAAAAGATCGATGCCGACGAATATGGAGCGGGCATTTTCGCTCTGCACCGCCATTGCCACAGCCTGAAGGGGGTCATTGACCTTGTCGGTGATCCTCAGCTCAAACTGGCCTCTCAGCGAAATATTGCCGCCCTTCGGGGTGATCTCCGCCTGACCGAATCCGATTTTCATATTTTACTCCTTATCCTGTATAAAACTGCAAAAGGCATGACTGCCCCGATGTTCCCATCGGGGTGTCATGCCGGTGTTTTTCAATTACTTGGAGACTTCCTTGATGAGGGCAATGCTCTCCTCAACCAGCACGTCGCCGCCGTCGGGGTTGCAGACGCTGTTGAACATCAGAGCGGAGTATCCGCCGCCTCTGACGGCTGCTCTGGTGGGCAGGTAGCCCATGCAGTCATGGGTCAGCTCTGCGTCAAAGACGATCTTGTCGGCGCAGGCCATGCGGATACGGTCGGCGTATTCGATGAACAGCTCGAAGGGGTTGGACAGGAATACGATGTCGCCGATGGAAGCAGCATAGATGTTGCAGGGATAGTACCAGCCGCGCTTGTTGTAGCGCTCGATCATCGTGAAGGCGTTGCTGTTCTTGAAGGAATCACGGGGCTTGCCCTGCTCGTTCAGGCGGTCGGGACCGTCCCAATAAGCCTTTGCCCACTCATACTCGGCACGGGTAGGCTTCCAGATGGGGAACATGACGGTGCGCATGCCCTGATTGTGCTTGGCTTCGCTGCCGTAATGGGCCACAGCCTTGTCCTTGAACTTGATGATGGTATCCGCCATGCGGTTGCCGACTGCTTCGGCGGCATCATGGGAGTGGCTGGGATAGTTGATGTAGGAGAAGGGATACTTGTCGACGATCTGATGGGGAGACAGGTCTCCGGCGCTGCGGCACAGGGGGAACAGCTTCACGCCCTCGCCGTACTCCTTAAGGATGCGCTCACGCACAACGCCCCAGTAGTCGGAGGTGATGTATACGGCGCCTTCATCGCACTGTGCGGTGCAGGGAGCATTGGCAACGATGCCGAACAGCTTGTCGTTCTCGTCATAGACGTAGAGCAGCTGCACGGGGCCGCCGTCTCTGCCTTCCATCTTGAGGAAGTCGGGAGTGTTGGGGTTGCCGTACATGCGGGCTTCGCCGTCCTTATAGACTACACGGCGGCATACGCCGGTCTGGATGCGGGCGATGCTCAGATCGAAGTGGGCTTCCTTCAGGTTCTCAAAGGCTTCCTTGACAGCCAAAGCGATGTTCTCGCCGAACTGATGGGCCAGATCGATGGAGGGAACGGTGCCCTCGGGATCGCCGTTGCGCTCGCCGGTCAGGCAGGTATAGGTGTCGTTCCACATGTTGGGGCCGGTATGGATATGGGTGGCGGAGAGGACGAACTCCTCCTCCTTCAGGTCGGGGATGTACTTCTTGATGTGCTCAAAGGTGATGTCGCTGACACCCTTGCAGATCCACAGCGTGTCTGCGGATACCCATACGGTGCGGGCATTTTCGGATACGATGACCATAGCGGTGGCATGCAGTGCATCATGCACATCATCGGTGATACGCAGATGGAACTGACCGACCAGAGAAACCTTTCCGCCCTTGGGGGTGATGTCTGCCTGTGCAAATCCAAACTTCATAGTATTGTACACTCCTTTTATTTTTCAGTCGGAAAAACGCTTACTTGACGAGCTCCTTGACCAGCTCGATGCTCTTCTCCACCAGCAGCTCGCCGCCGTCGGGGGCGCAGACGCCGTTGAAGATGTTTGCCGAATAGTGGCCGCCCCATACGGCTGCGGGCGTTGCGAGGTAGCCCAGGCAGTCATAGGTCAGCTCGGTATCGAACAGGATCTTGTCCGGGAATGCCATGCGGATGCGGTCGGCATACTCGATATACAGCTCGAAGGGGTTGGAGATGATCGCCACATCGCCGATGACGGTGCAGTACACACGGCTCTTGTAGATCTTGTCGCCGCTCTCAAAGCGCTTGACCATGGTGGCGGCGTTGGCTGCGGTGAACTTGTCCTTCGGGAAGCCGATCTCGTCATAGTGGCTCTTGTCGGCAACATAAGCCTTTGCCCACTTGTACTGATCCTCGGTCACCTGCCATACGGGGAAGTCGATCTCCTTCATGCCCTGGGCATGATAGGTATCTGCGCCGTAGCGGACGGAGATGTCGTCCTTGGCCTCAAGGATCGCATCGGCGACGATGTTGCCCATCCATACGCTGGCCTCGGGGCCGCGGGCGGAGGAGTTCGTGTCGATGGGATAGGAATCCACGATGATATGGGGAGACAGGTCGCCGGCGCTGCGGCAGATGGGGAAGATGATAACATCCTTGCCCAGCTTCTCGCCGAGGATGTTCCTTACAACGCCCCAGTAGTCGGCGGTCATCTTGGTGTTGTGCTCGTCGCACTGGGCAGTGCAGGGCACATTGGCGATAATGCCGGTGAGCTTGTCGGCCTTGTCATAGCAGTAGATCAGCTGCATGGGACCGCCGTCACGGTCTTCCATCTCGTAGAACAGCGGATCGTGGGCATTGCCGTACATCTTGGCGGTGCCGTCCTTATAGGTGACACGGCGGCTGCCGCCGGTCTGCGTGCGGGAGATCGCCAGATCCATACGCACTTCCTTCAGGTCTGCCAGAGCGGCCTTGACAGCGTTCTGGATGCCCTTTGCGGTGATCTCGTTGCACTGGGCGGCGGAAAGAGCCTCCTTGGGCTCTTCTCTGCCCTCGACCAGCTTGAGGTAGGTATCCGCAAACAGGCAGGGGCCGGTATGGATATGGGTAGCCGAAACGGTGAACTCTTCCTGCTTCAGATCAGGGATGAGCTCCTTGACGTACTTGTATGCCAGCTGAGTGACCGGCTCGAAGATCTCGCAGGTGTCGCAGCTGACCCATACGGTGCGGGCATTGTCCGACTCGATGATCATGACAGCGGCGTTGAGCTGATCCAGCACCTCGTCGGTGATGCGCTCGTCAAACTGACCAAACAGAGAAACCTTGCCTGTGCGGGGCGTAATGTCCGCCATGCCGAATCCGATTTTCATATTTATACCTCCGTTACCTTGAACTGAACCGACTTATCGCCGATCTCAGCCTCAAATATGCCCTTTTCGACCTCGGGCTTCATATCGAGATTGATGAAGCTCAGATCGTCAAAGCCGACCTTGAATGTGACCGTTGCGCTCTCGCCGGGCGCCAGCGTTACCCTCTTGAAGCCTCTCAGCTGCTTCACAAAGGGCGTCACGCTGCAGACGGGATCCTTGATGTACATCAGCACTGCCTCGGAGCCCGCTCTGTCGCCCACGTTGGTGACGGTGACCGCCACCTCGAAGTCGATGTTGCCCTTCTGCTTCACGGCAATGCCGGAATATGCAAACTTCGTATAGCTCAGTCCATAGCCGAAGGAATACAGCGCCGATGTCGGAGAGAACACATAGCTGCCGCCGATGTTGTCGGGACGGGAGCCCCACTTATAGTTGTAGAAGGCGGGAATATGTCCCACGCTTCTGGGGAAGGAGATACTCAGTCTTCCGGAGGGGTTGTCCTCGCCGAACACGAGCTGTGCGATGGCCTCGCCGCCCGCCTGGCCGGGATACCACACCTGCATGATGGCGGCGCACTTCTCGTCCGCCTCCACCAGAGCATGGGGTCTGCCGGTCATGCACAGCAGCACGACGGGCTTGCCGGTGTCCATGATCTTTTCCAGAAGGGTCTGCTGCGTGCCGGGGAAGTCCAGCGATGCGGCATCGAAGCCCTCGCCGCAGGTGACCTTCGCCTTGCCGGTGCCGTTGTCGTCGCCCCAGGACTTGTAGCCGTTGAAGGAGCTGTTGTCGGCCAGCACCAGTACGGTGACGTCTGCTTCCTCGCAGGCCCTGACCGCTTCCTCGATCATGCCGTCATCGGCAACGGCGATATGGCTGCCCTTGACATAATTGAGCTTGTCCGCATCCAGCCTCTTTTTGAAGGCGTCCAGGATCGTGGAGGCAGTAACGGTGGCATAAGGCGGCACATAGTCGCCCAGCTGTGTCACGGCGCAGCCGGGGCCGATCAGTGCGATCTTCTTTTCGTTGGCCTTCAGGGGCAGAATACCGTCATTCTTCAGCAGAACGCAGGATCCCTTAGCCGCCTGCAGCGCATATTCCTGCGCCTCGGGCGGATTCATATTCTTCTGGCAGTCCTCATCCGCATAGGGGTTCTCGAACAGGCCTAACTTGAACTTGCCCAGCAGGACACGGTAGGTCGCCTGATCGATCAGCTTCTCGTCCAGCTCGCCCTTTTCGACCATCTGCGCCATTTCCTCGTTGAAGCCGAACAGGCTGGGGGCTTCCATGTCGATACCGGACTTCAGCGCTCTCACGCCGGCCTCGGTGGGCGTAGCGGCGATATGCTGCTTGTACATCAGGCGGTTGATGGCATTCCAGTCGGAAACCGCCCAGCCCTCAAAGCCCAGCTCGCCGCGCAGGATATCGGTGCAGAGGAACTTGCTGCCGTGAACGGGGATGCCGTCCAGCTCGCTGTAAGCGGGCATGACGCTCATCGCCTTGCCCTCGACGAATGCCGCCGCAAAGGGCTTCAGCATGGTCTCTCGCAACTCTCTCTCTCCGGCATGGACGGGAGACTGGTTCAGTCCGCCCTCGGGCGTGCCGTGCGCCACGTAGTGCTTGGGCGATGCGGCGATGCCCTGCGCCTGAATGGCCTTGACATAGGCAACGCCCATGCGGCTGGTGAGGTAGGGATCCTCGCCGTAGTTCTCCTCCACTCTGCCCCAGCGGGGATCCTTAGACAGGTCCAGGTTGGGAGCATAGGTCTCGTGTACGCCCATGGAGCGCACTTCCTTGCCGATGCAGGAGACGAATTTACCCAGCAGCTCGTCGTCAAAGGTGCAGCCCAGCGCCAGCGGGCACGGATACACCGTGGCACCGGTGCTCATGAAACCGTGCAGGCTCTCGCTCATCATGTACATCGGGATGCCGAGCCGGGTCTTTTCCAGCATGTGCTTCTGCATCTTGTTGATCATTTTGGGGTCCAGCGGCTCGTCCTCGTCGCTGCGGTCATAGGTTGCGCCCAGACCGTTGGGATATCTTTTGTCAAAGGCCTCGCCGTCAAAATTCCGCTCGACAAACGTCCGCAGGGACATCTGTGCGATCTTTTCCCGCAGCGTCATGCGGGAGAGCAGATCCTTTGCCCGTTCTTCGGGAGCAAGTTCGGGGTTCTTATAAGGGAACATCCGCCAGCACCTCCGTAAACCACATATTTTTCACTATAACAAGTTATAACACAAAAAGACCGTTTCGTCAAGGTTTTATTCAAAAATTCAGTTGCTTTTTTCCCGATTTCGTTGTATACTTAGAGAGTGAACAAAATAAAACAGAAGGGTTGGTATTTATTATGAGCAAGCTCACCATCAAGGCTCCGTTTTTCGAGGTCGGCCCCAAGGCTTATCTGTACGGCAAGGACGCTCTCGACCTGGCTAAGGTCGCAGAGGAAGCTTCCAAGGAGACCGGCGTCAGCGTTATCTACACTCCCCAACTGACCGATCTGTACCTCATCTCCCAGAACACCTCCGGTCTGTATCTGTGCGCCCAGCACATGGACGCCCTGAAGGTCGGCAAGGGCCAGGGCAGCATCCTCCCCGAGGCCGTCAAGGCCGCCGGTGCCAAGTGCGCCATGCTGAACCATGCCGAGAAGCCCATCTCCATCGCTGCCCTGAACGGCGCCATCAAGCGTGCCGCCGAGGTCGGCCTGATGAGCATCGTCTGCGCAGACTCCATCGCCGAGGCACAGGCCGTGGCACAGCTCAATCCCGACATCATCGTTGTTGAGCCCACCGAGCTCATCGGCACCGGCGTCACCAGCGACGAGCAGCTGATCATCGCCTCCACCAAGGCCGTCAAGGACGTCAATCCCGAGATCGCCGTGCTGCAGGGCGCAGGCATCTCCAATGCCGACGACGTGTACCGCACCATCCGTGCCGGCGCAGACGCTACCGGTTCCTCCAGCGCCATCTGCAAGGCTGCCGATCCCGCCAAGATGCTCCGTGAGATGCTGCAGGCTGCAAAGCAGGCATACGCAGAGAGAAACGCACTGTAATTAGCAATTTGCAATTAGCAATTAGCAATTCATTGTGATTTATCCCTTCCCGCCGATCAAGGCGGGAAGGGATTTTCAATATTATACTTCCCACTGAGCTGGAGAAGGACTTTGGGCAGCTGCGCCGCATATTTGACTTCTATTAATTGCTAATTGCACATTGCTAATTGCTAATTCCATAACTGCGCTCTCATCCCTTACTTATTCTTTACTCCGCATTCACCTCCTCCACATATCCGCCTGTTATAATAGGTATAAACACCACCAAAGAAGGAGGGACGAAATGTTCACATCAAAGAGTCTGCTTTATCAAAAACTGCGTGAAGCGGTACGCTCGGTCGTGCCCATCACGGCCATTGTGCTGATCCTGAGCTTCACGATCGCCCCCCTGCCTGTCAGCGAGATGATGGCGTTTACGATCGGTGCCATCCTGCTGATCTTCGGCATGGCGCTTTTTACGCTGGGCGCCGATCTGGCCATGACGCCCATCGGCGAGCGGGTCGGCGTTGCGATGACACGCTCACGCAAGCTGTGGATCATGATCTCTCTGGCGCTGGTCCTCGGCATCGTCATCACCATGTCCGAACCGGATCTGACGGTGCTGGCCACACAGGTGCCTTCCATTTCCAACGGCACCATCATCCTGTGCGTCTCCGTCGGCGTGGGCGTTTTTCTCGTGCTGGCGCTGCTGAGGATCCTGTTCCGCTGGAAGCTGCGGCTGCTGTTCGTCGGCTTCTACGGCTTTGTCTTTATTCTGGCACTGTTTGCGCCGAAGGATTTTCTGGCCGTTGCCTTTGACTCCGGCGGCGTGACCACAGGTCCGATGACCGTTCCCTTTATCATGTCGCTGGGCGTCGGTCTGTGCTCCATCCGAAGCGACGCCAACGCCGAGACCGACAGCTTCGGCCTCGTTGCCCTGTGCTCCATCGGCCCGATCCTCGCCATGCTGCTGCTGAGCCTGTTTTCCGGCTCCACGGACAGTGCGTATACCATGGCCTCCGTGCCCGAGATCGCCGACACACAGGCGCTGGCTCTGCTGTTTATCGAGGGATTCCCGAAATACCTGAAGGAGGTCGCCCTGTCCCTTGCGCCGATCTTCGGCTTCTTTATCCTGTTCCAGATAATTTCCCTGAAGGTGCCGAAAAAAAAGTTCTTGCATTACATTGCCGGTTTGGTGTATACTTATGTGGGACTCGTTCTGTTCCTCACCGGTGTCAATGTGGGCTTCATGCCGCTGGGCATCGATCTGGGCCGTACGATCGCCGTACTCGACTTGCGCTGGATCATCATCCCCATCAGTATGCTGATCGGCTACTTCATCGTCGCCGCAGAGCCCGCTGTTCACGTGCTCAACAAGCAGGTGGAGACCATCACCGCAGGCGCCATCTCCGGACGGGCCATGTCTCTGTCGCTGTCGATCGGCGTGTCCGTCTCGCTGGCGCTGGCGATGATCCGTGTGCTCACCGGCATCAGTATTCTGTGGTTCGTCGTACCCGGCTATATCCTCGCCATCGGCATGACGTTCATCGTGCCCGAAATGTTCAGCGCCATCGCCTTCGACTCCGGCGGCGTGGCATCCGGTCCCATGACCGCCACGTTCCTGCTGCCCTTTGCCGTAGGCGCCTGCGCCGCTGTCGGAGGAGACATCGTCCGGGACGCTTTCGGCGTGGTCGCCATGGTCGCCATGACGCCGCTTATCACGATACAGATGCTCGGCGTGGTCTACAAGCTCAAGCTGAAATTCAATCCTCCCGCAGCGGAAGAACCCGCAGTCGAAGAAGAGGAAGAGATCATCGAGCTGTAATCATCGAAAGGAATCTACTATGCAGGATGCAAGCTTTGTAATCACCATCGTGGATCACATCAATCTGGAGCGGGTGCTGGCCCTGCAAAAGAAGCTGGACACCAGCATCACCTTCTCCATGACCGGAGAGGGCACCGCCAAGCCCGGCGTGCTTTCCACGCTCGGCCTGACCGCCACGGACAAGGCCGTCATGTTCTCCATCATGCCCGGCGATGTGAGAAAAAACTACATCCACGATATGACCTATAAAATGTTCATCGACACGCCCGGCGCAGGCATCGTCATCTGCGTGCCGCTCGGCGCCTTTGCCGGAAAGGTAGGCATGGAGGTACTGACGGGCTGTGATACACTGCCTTTGAGGGAGGACGACAATATGCTGGATTCACAGTATAAGCTGATCACCGTAATATCCAACAGCGGCTGCTCCGAAATGGTCATGGACGCCGCCCGGTCCGCCGGAGCCACCGGAGGCACGGTGCTGCACGTCAAGGGCGCCGGCGCCGCACAGGCCGAGAAGTTCTTCGGCATCTCCATCGGTGCGGAAAAGGAAATGATCCTGATCGCCGCCTCCAAAAAGAATGCGCCCGACATCATGCGCGCCATCATGGCACAGGCCGGTCTCACCACCAAGGCGCATGCCATCTCCTTCTCCATGCCCATCGACCAGATCGCAGGCTTCCGTCTGCTGGAGGAGAACGAGGAGTAAGGATCGTTCTTACTAAATATATGTTAAATCCCCTCCCGGCTATTGACAGAAATAGATCGTTGTTGTATAATATCCGGGTAAAGCAGAAGACACCCTTCTCACCCGGCGGCGTCGCCAGCCGTGGTTAATTATTCAGAGCATCAAGCAATGCTTATAATACAGAGAACAGGTGTGTTATGCCTGTTCTCATTTTTTGTCCCTTGTATACACAGATTAGGAGTGATTCAGATTAGCACCAACGATCTTATGATCAATGAAGAAATCCGTGATCGCGAGGTTCTCGTCATTGACGAAAACGGCGATAAGCTGGGCGTAATGCTCACACGGGCAGCACTTGAGCTGGCAGACGAGAAGCAGCTTGACCTGGTCAAGATTGCCCCCGGTGCGAAGCCGCCGGTCTGCAAGCTGATGGATTATGGCAAATACCGCTTCGAGCAGAGCAAGCGTGAAAGAGAGATCCGCAAGAATCAGAAGGTCATAATCACCAAGGAAGTGCAGCTCTCCGCCACTATCGAAGAGCATGATATCGATGTCAAGTTCAAGGCAGCGGAGAAGTTCATCAAGGAAGGCAACAAGGTCAAGGTGTCCATCAGATTCCGCGGTCGTCAGATCGCCCACTCCGAGATCGGTCTTGAGATCATGCAGGACTTTGCAGAGCGCTGCAAGGACTTCGCCGTGATGGAGCGCAAGCCTGTCACCGAGGGACGCAACATGACCATGATGCTTGCTCCGAAAGAGTAACGCAACGTGATAACAACCACATCATCTGCAAAAAAACATTGGAGGTAAACTGTTATGCCTAAGCAAAAGACACACAGGGGCGCTGCAAAGCGTCTGTCCATAACCGGAACCGGCAAGGTCAAGATGGCCCACGCCTACAAGAGCCACATTCTGACCAAGAAGCCCACCAAGCGCACCCGCAATCTGCGCAAGGCTGCTTATGTGTTCTCCACAGAAGCAAAGACCATGAAGAAGCTTATCCCCTACAAGTAAGAGCAGGTATATCTAAGGAGGAGAACCAACAATGGCAAGAATTAAGCGTGCAGTTAACGCTCTTAAGAAGCGTCGCAAGATTTTCAAGCAGGCTAAGGGTTACTTTGGTGCAAAGAGCAAGCAGTATCGTGCTGCCGGCGAGCAGGTTCGCCGCTCCATGCGCTATGCATTCATCGGCAGAAAGCAGAAGAAGCGCGACTACCGCAAGCTGTGGATCGCCCGTATCAATGCCGCTGCCCGCATGAACGGCATCAGCTATTCCAAGCTCATCAACGGCCTGAAGGTCGCCGGCATCAACATCGACAGAAAGATGCTCTCCGAGATCGCCATCGTCGATGCAGCAGGCTTCGCAAAGCTCTGCGAGACCGCCAAGAACGCAAAGTAATTGACACAAAAACAGCGCTCACACTGTGGGCGCTCGTTTTGTAATTGATCTGCGAAAAGGCAATATGAAAAAGCAACTGCCGTATCTCAAAATCATCTGCTCCATGCTGGCCTTCAGCTTTATCGGCATCGTCCGCAGGAACATTCCCCTGCCCTCCGCCACGCTGTCCATGACCCGGGGCTATATCGGCGCATTGTTCCTGCTGCTGTGCGTCCTTGCTACAAAGAAAAAGGTGTTCACGCCGCAGCTTATAAAGAAGCTGCCGGTGCTGATTCTCTCCGGCGCAGGGATCGGGCTCAACTGGATGCTGCTGTTTGAGGCCTACAACTACACCACCGTCGCCAAGGCAACGCTGTGCTATTACATGGCGCCGATATTCGTCATCGCCTTCACGCTGAAGGGCGCAAAGGGAAAGAAGCTGCTGCGGAGCATCCTCTGCATCGTCGCCGCCTGTGCAGGCGCCGTGCTGATCTCCGGCGTCATCGGTGATGCCCTGCCCTCGGCTGCCGAAGCAAAAGGCCTGCTGCTGGGGCTGGCAGCCGCCGTGCTGTATGCCGTCGTCATACTGGTCAACAAGCAGATCGAGAGCGTAGACGACACGGGACGGACGCTGATACAGCTCCTGTCCGCCGCCGTCGCCATCACGCCGTATGCCCTTCTGGGCGAGAGTACCCATCTCACACTGCTCACCACGGGACCCGTGCTGCTGATCCTCGAGGCGGGCATCCTTCAGACGGGCTTTGCCTACTACCTCTACTTCTCGGCACTGCCGCATATCCCGGCGCAGCGTGTCGCCGTGCTCAGCTATATCGACCCCGTCGGCGCCATCGTCCTCAGCACGCTGCTGCTGGGCGAGCCCTTCAGCCTGCTCACGATCCCCGGAGCTGCGCTGATCCTCGGCGCCGCCGCACTAAGCGAATAAGGAGAACTGCCATGCAGGAAATACAGAGCGTTCAGAATCCCGTCGTCAAGCGCCTGAAAAGTCTGAAAGACCGGAAAGCCCGCATCGAAAATGACGAGCTGCTCATCGAAGGTGAAAAGCTCATCGCCGAAGCCCTTGAACTGGGCTATGCCGTGCACGATGTGCTGGTCTGCGATGAGATGACCGACAAGTTCACCGATCTGCTGCGCCGCCTTTCCCAAACCAAGGCGGGCGTCTTTTCCGTACCCCGGCGGGTCCTCGAAGCGGTCTGCGACACCAAGACCCCGCAGGGCATCTGCGCAGCCTTCCGCATGCCGGTCAGCATGGAAAAAGAAAAGCTGCCTGACCGTCTGGTGGTACTGGACGGCGTGCAGGACCCCGGCAACGTGGGCACGATATGGCGCACCGCCGATGCCGCAGGCATTCAGGCCGTCGTCATGACCGACAAGTGCGCCGACCCCTTCTCGCCGAAGGTGCAGCGCTCCGCCATGGGCTCCGGCCTGCGGATCAAGGTGCATATCACCGATACCCTGCCGCAGTTGCTCACGGAGCTTCGGGAAAAGGGCTATACGGTCATCGCCTCGTCCCTGCACGGCGAGCCCTTCTATGACGCAAAGCTGGATATGGAAAAGTTCGCCCTCATCATCGGCAACGAGGCCAGAGGCGTCAGCGAGGAATGCATGAACGCCGCAAACCTGCAGCTCAAGCTCCCGATGCGGGGCGGCGCCGAATCCCTCAACGCCAGCGTCGCCGCAGGCATCATGATGTACGAGCTGATGAAAAACAGAGACTGAACCGCAGAAAAGAAACCCGGCTAATAAGGAACTTGTATTCCTCTTTGGCCGGGTTTCTTTCATTCATGTTTGATGATGTCCGACAAACTGGAATTTATCACTAAAAGAAGCTTCAATCCTGAACAAGCATCAGAAATGTTCCTCGTAATAGTAAAAGCCGTTTCCGAGCGCTTCGTAATAGAACTCATTGTCGCCTTTGCCGCCCTGTATATACCGATATCCGTCTCCATCGACGGACCAATGCGAATCGCTACCAAACACTTCCGCATAGTCGCCGCCGACAGTGCCGGGAATGTAACACACACCGTAGTAGCTCGAACTTGACACAAGCCCTGCGCCGCCAAATCTAAACTCTATACGTCCCCAGTTCTCACCGGCACTGGTAACACCCCGGATTTTCTCAACGGATGAATAGTCGCCCACAGCAACAGCTTCGGCGAATTTGCTTCCATGCCTGTAGAATATCGAGATGATTCTATCTTTATTCGTGATGTTTTGCGAATAGCACCATACCAAACCGATACAGACAAGCATCACACAAGCGGTGAGAATCGCTATCTTCAGAGCTTTTTTGCGTTCTTTTTTTACAGTGTCATTCATTGCTTCTTCATTAATTCCTATTGTTCATCAGCAGGCATCGTCCTATTGTCCATTTATATTCTGTCGCACCATTGTTTATTCTGCGCATATCAAGCGCAGGATCGCCTTCAGCACGTCCTTGGTGCCCTTGCCGACACTGACGCCGACGCAGCCGGGGCAGCCGTGCTCGCAGGGACATTCTTCCAATCTGGCCAGTGCCTCGATGAACAGCTGCTTCTCCATCGCATACACGTGATCCGACAGGCCTGTGCCGCCGGGCACACAGTCATAGATGAATATGGTCGGCCGATCGGTAAAGGTGTCCTTGACATGATACGTGACGGCGATGTCGCTGCGGTCGCACATCAGATGCAGCGGCGCAATGGCCCGCAGCAGATGGCACAGGCCCACCAGCGCATCCTGCACGGCTTCCCTGCCGTATTTCAACTCCAGCTCCTGCGGCAGCGCCCACCAGCAGGCAGTGGTCTGCAGCTCGGTCTCCGGCAGCTCCACTTTTCCCCAGCCGAGATTCTCGCCGGTATCCAGCTTCATCTTCTTGAACATGCGGGTCATGTACGAGACCAGCACTTCGCCCTGACAGCGTCGGATACTGCC
>JAZLHZ010000057.1:0-14694 GCA_045617085.1 Clostridia bacterium | reverse complement strand
GACCGCTTGGCCTCCGACTTAGTCTCTCATAGGGATCCTGCTTTACGTTGGGCAGCGTATAGATGGAACCATTGAGCTTCTCCATGCCGTAAACGATGGGATTGGCCTCGAAGAACTCTACCCAAGTGGGAGAGTATTCCTGAAGCAGGGGCCACAGATCAACTACGTCACCGGCGTCGATGGCGTTCTGCAGAAGAGTGGTGGATGCGCCGACGTTAGCCATCATATCGGGATAATCACGGCTGGAGAACATCAGCTGAACCTGTTCGGAACCGGTAATTACTTCACGGATGAAGTTGATGCCGGTCTCTTCACGGATATAATCCCATACCTGAGTGGTGCTCTGCTTGGGACGCAGAGAGGGATCCTGAGGCCACAGAATCTTGATGTCAATGGGCTCTGCATCATCCGCAAAAGACATTGCGGGAACGAGTGCCATGACAAGCAGTGCAGCCAGAACGATAGCAAGAATTCGCTTCATGGTGAAAATCCTCCTCAAATATTGTCATATTATATCACCTGTCACTGTAGAACACCCGCAGGACGTCCCCTTCCGCTGATATCAAACATTGACAGATATATAATTCGATACTGAGTTCATACCCATGTACGCATTAATTATAACACATACTTTTTTTGAACACAATACAATGTCGCAATATGAAAATTATATGTCGCATTTCGTTTGTGCATTTATTTAATATTCAGCATTTTACTGAATTCATCATCATCCTTTCCCCATAGAACCTTTCCTGTATTCATTCGGTGATTGACCATTGTTTTTCCTGAAGAACCTGCAAAAGCTTTGCGTGGAATTGAATCCCATCAGCAGAGCGATCTGTTTGATGCTGAATTGTGATTCCTTCAGATATTTCTCTGCACACATCATTCTCGCATTATCTATCATTTGTTTTGTCGAACAACCGTATTCGGCATTAACCAGCCTCTGAACATGTCGACAGCTCAAATGCATATATTCGGCTATATCGGAAATGGAAGTATTCCGCTCCGCATTGGCTTTAATATAAGCCTCTATATCGTGTGCACTCTTTGTATTGTATGTCACCTTGAATATATCTTCATCCGGCATGAATATTTCCTTCGGATGACCAGATAATTCCCGTGCGGTCAGGATCAGAAGCTCCATCACATTGCATTTGATTACGGATACGTATGCCAACTTCCGCATTTCCATTTCGAGTGAGCAATTCTGAAGAATGTCCTTGATTTCATCCGTTAATTCAAATTGAGAAATCCGGTTGACTAACATGGCTTTTTTCAAATTAGCGGCGTCTTCTCTGTATGTTTCCGTAATCGAATAGGACAACACATATCGTTCATAATCACATCCGCTTGAATTGGCCAGTTTGTGCATAACTCCGCCGGGAATAATTACGGCATCTCCCTTTGATAATGTGATATGACCGTCATTGTAATAAATATCGTTTTCTCCATCCATCATAAAATGGATCTCATTACTTCTGTGACTATGCCAGCTTTCATTTGCTATTGCCGATTGCTTCAATTTACGAAACCAGTCAATCTCAATTTGCATACCGGAGAAGCTCATGTCCAGCCGAAGTGTTGACAAAGTCTCTGATTGATTCTTGGTTTCCATACGATCACCTCATTTATTATTATAAATGCAAATCATAAAATAGCAAGTACCATTACGGACATTTAGTAACCAATATGAGACATTCCATTTCCACGATCACCTGACATTTTCTTCATAGCAAAATACTTTCCCTCGTATTGGCAGTTGCATATTGTGGAGTATTTTGCTGCAATAAAAGAAGCTCCCGTTTTTCACGGGAACTTCGATCAACTAATCTTATGTGGTTCACCAGACTGCATTTTAATCATCCTTTGATCGAGCCGATCATAACGCCCTTCATGAAGTATTTCTGAACAAACGGATACAGGCAAAGGATAGGTACCGTCGACACAACGATCAGTGCATATTTTATCAGGTCTCTCATCGTTGCCCGCTCTGTCTCGTTTTCGATGTCGAGCGCATCCATATTGTTGACAATAAGGAGCTCACGCAATTCAATCTGCAGCAGAGATCAGCACACGGCAGTCACATAGATTAGTGCGCCAGAATATGAAATCCAATATCCTTCCACATAATACCGTTGCAAGAACAGATATCAATAAGCACAGCAGGCATTACAGATCTCGATAGTATATTATTTCTCGAAGGTGAATGTGATGCTATTCGAGAAGTAATCAGTGTAGAAAGCTTGTTCGATGGAATCACAATAGTCGATTCTATTATTGCTGTTGACACATGGCCTGCATTCGGATACAAAAGGACCTGCCGTGCTGATGGCGATGACATCTTCATCCATCCTGATCCTCATTTCTCCACTCTCACAAACAAATTTCTGGGTGGGCATCGCCGGTTCAAGAATCGCCGGAAGATTCAGATAACCGGGAATATATGTATAACTTGTAAAATGCATTTTCTCATCAGCCTTGACAACATCGCTTACCCTCAGGGTATTCTCTGACAATTCAAACAGACGTGTCCATACGAATCTCTTTCCGTCTTTTCCTGTATAGGTATTTTCGACCTTCAGACTCTGCACAGAATTATCTGCATGATAATCCGTGATCCTGATCTGAACATCAACACCGGATGGAGAAAGGCTTTTCTGCGTAGCAAGGGGCATTTCGTCACAGGTTATGACGTTGTGTGCACTCTCGATATAGTGCGAGGAGTAGATATCGCCTCTGTTGTAATTGGGACATCCTCTGTCGATGACCACAGGCTTACCGGCCGCATATACTACATAAGTCGGTTTCCCGTAATGGGGATGCCAGGTATAACCGTTTCCTTTACTCGACGTTCTTTTGGCATCGATATAAACTTCAAAATATGAGTTTCGCAGAACGGCTTGCTGACCGCCTGCAAAAATCATTGATTTCTTTTCTCGTTTGAAGTTCAGCGGAAAAATCCGATTGACAAATTCAATATCGGTCAATGCGTCCATTACATAGGAATCGCCGAATTGTATCGTTTTCCCGCATGGTGAAGAGAATTGATATAGGAATTCATACTGTCTCCTGATGCTTTCTTCCAAGCCCTCAATTCGCTTCCCGCCATTATATCGAAGAAGAAGACAAGCTTCTGTAAACAGCCTAGCCGAAAAATGATAATACGAAGGTGCATTATCCACACCAACACCATCATCAAAATCTTGTACAATGTTGTCCGCAACCATAGTTGATCCAACCTCTATATACTCTTCACTGTGTCCAAACTCAGGGAAAAGAGTACCGATCATGATGATAGCCATGGCAATCTGCTGTTTATGATTGCCTGTCACTTTGGTCTTGGCATGCTCAACGCTTTCTTTATAAAGGTGATCAGCATGCAGTTTGATCAAGTCGTAAATTCTATTCCACTCTGCCTCGGAAAAGACATCGTCTCCTCCGAACATAAACACGCTGTGGACGATATTTATCGTTCGCCATGCGACCTGCATATCTCGCCAGACGCAATTGCCGTGGTTGGTGAATTGCGTGGGATCGTATGGATTATTGACCGACCAATCCATTAACAGGTCATACCATTTTCTTGCATATTTCGTGTCCTTTGTACACATATACCGCTGGGCAAGCGGAAGCAGGATATACAGGCGGGTCAGCCAGGAGTGGGCTTCCCATTCACAACCGATACCCAGCTTTGTCCACTTTTTATAGACAGCGCTCCAGTCAAACTTACCCTCATACCGCCAATAGTCGAACAGTTTCCCGTTCATGATCAGCTCAAGCAATGCATCGCTGTTTGCAGTATCAAAACAGTCATTGACGAAGAAAAATGCACCTCCATCGTAAATGTATGTCGGAAAGATCGGCCTCTCTGACAATTGTTCCCGTGTATACGGGAAATATACGATGTTTTTACTGTTCATATATGGCTTATAATAGGTATTATCCATCCACGAATCTCCTTTTTCTATTGATGCAACATTAATGCTGCCATTATCCCTTGATGGAGCCAATCATAACGCCCTTCATGAAGTACTTCTGGACAAACGGATACAGGCAAAGGATAGGTACCGTCGACACAACGATCAGTGCATATTTTATCAGGTCTCTCATCGTTGCCTGCGCCGTCTCGGTTTCGATGTCGAGCGCATCCATACTGTTGACAATAAGGATCTCACGCAGTACGATCTGCAGCGGATGCAGAGCACGGCTGTTCAGATAGATCAGTGCACCAAAATATGAATTCCAATGTCCTACCGCATAATACAACGTGATAACGGCAATGATCGCCTTTGACAACGGCAGAACGACACGGAAGAAATAACCGGTCCAAGTACAGCCGTCGATCTGTGACGCTTCCAGCAGTTCTACCGGGAGAGAATTCTGAAAGAATGTTCTGGTAACGATCATATTGTAAACACTGATAGCACCGGGGATCAGCATAACCCAAACCGTATCAATGAGTTTCAGATTTGACATCAGCAGATAGGAAGGAACGAGACCGCCTGAGAAAAACATCGTGAATGTGAAGATTAACAGATAGCCACGTTTGAACTGGAATCCGGGCATGGCCAGAGGATATGCCGTAATCAAAGTGAGCACAACATTGATCACAGTTCCGAACACGGTATACAGAATAGTATTTCGATATCCCATCATAATCCGGGCATAGGAGAAAACCGCTCTGTAGCCGTCGATTGACGGATCCACAGGCCAAAGCAGAACACGTCCTGCACTGACCGCAACACCGGAAGAAAATGAACTAGACACGATATATATCAACGGATATAATACCGTCAGTGAGAACAATACCAACAGAACATCAATCAGAACATAGAATATTCTGTCTGACAGCGGATCTTTGATTCGTATCTCTTTTTTCATGTTCTCACCCTCCCTTACCACAGACTTGCCGTGTTATCGCTCAGCTTTTTTGTGACTGTATTGACAAGCACCAGCATCACGAAATTCACAACCGAGTTAAACAGACCCACAGCTGAGCCGAAAGAAAAACCCTTAATACCCTTTCCGAGGCCCTGCTTATAAACATAAGTCGAGATGACCTCACTGGTGGAAAGGTTCGTATTATTCTGAAGCAAATACACCTTTTCAAAGCCGACCGACATGATTGAACCGCTGCGCAAAATCAGCATGATCGCAATCGTCGGAAGGATCGTAGGCAGGTCAATATGGATCACACGCTGAAAACGTGTCGCACCATCGATCATTGCCGCCTCATGAAGCTCACTGGAAACACCGGAGAGTGCCGCAAGATAGATGATCGAGCCCCAGCCAAGTTCCTGCCAAACACCGGACCAGACGTAAATATGAATAAATGAGCTGCTTTTTCCGAGAATGTCCGTAGGGTATACGCCATCGGTAAACAGGCGGTACAGACTGCCGTAAAGACCCACCACCGGATTCAGCAGCTGAATCACCATACCGACAAGAACGACTGTAGATATAAAATGAGGAATATACGTTATCGTTTGAATAAACTTTTTCAGTTTCTCATTGCGCATTACGTTCAGGCAAAGCGCAAAGATCACAGGCAGCGGAAAACCGACGATCAGCGAATACAGAGAGATTCTGAGCGTATTGAAAATCGTACGTTCAAAATAGGAAGACTTGAAATACTTGATGAAATTCGCCATTCCTACCCAATCGCTGCCCCAAATACCCTTTGTCGGGTTATAATTACGAAAAGCGATCTGAACACCCACCATCGGTACATAATGGAACAGAATGATATAAACAAGACCTGCTAAAATAAACAGATGCAGCTGCCAGTACCGCTTAAACCCAAGCATCAGTCTCTTTTTTCCCATCTGCATTCACCTCTTATGAAAACTGACGGCAGCAGGCAGGAGCCTTCCCGCCTGCTGCCGTAAAGAACCGTTTCAATCTGTCAGATCAGATGAATCTCACTTACCTGCCATACGGGTATAGCAGCTCTGTGCAGCAGCGATAACATCCTCGAGGCCGAGAGCATCGAGCTGTGCCAGGTACTCATCCCAATCTGCATCCAGATCCTTCTCGCCGGTAACAAACATGGTACGCCACTCATCAGCGGTATCCTTGATCATCTGCTCAAGATCATCGATCACTGCCTTTTCTTCCTCATTATAGATGGGCAGCAGATACATCTCTTCAGGCTGGAGTCCGTCACGCATGCCGATGGCGCTATAGAACATCTTGCCATTATGAGCACTGTAGGGATTGGAGCTCTCGATACTTACAGCCCCCATGTTGTAACCGAGGATAAAGAAGGTCTTTACCCAGATCTCATTCTGGCTCTCCTGTGTCCAGTACTGGGTCTCGCCGGAAAGAGCAAACAGATCCTCGCGGAAAGCCTGATTGCCATAGCGGTCAAGCTCGCCTTCCTTTGCATATTCCCAGGAAACGCCCTGCTTGCCGTAGCGTGCAGTGGTGCTGACATCTGCACGGGACATCAGGTCCAGCAGACGGAAAGCTGCTTCGGGAGTAGCACAGTCCTTTGTGATACATACGCTGAAAGAATATCCGTTTGCCACACGTGCCGCATAGCACACTCCCTCGGGACCGATCATTGCGGGCAGAGCCTCGTATTCCATGACCTTGTCATACTCGTCGCTCAGACCGCCTGCCCAGCCGCAAAGACCACTGGATGGATGAGTAGCAATAACACCGGCGATGGTATCTTCAGTGGAGGGACGATTGATGATCGCCTTCAGCTCTGCATTGGTTTGGGTAAAGCTCAGAGGAGAAATGAGGCCTTCATCATACAGCTTCTTGCAGTAGCGCAGACCTTCCCGCAGTGCATCCTTCGTCAGAGCACTGGATACTACACCGTCCTCAATAACCAGACGAGCCTTGTTGTTGTAAGGATAATAGGTAAATGCATTCAGAAGATCGCCGACAACATCGCCGCGATTATCCGTAGTAGCGTAACCGATCATGGGCAGTTCGTCAGCAGAACCGTTGCCGTTGGGATCGCCGTCACGGAAGGCAACCAGCACATCATACAGCTCATCCGTGGTGGTGGGCATGTCCAGTCCGAGCGCATCCAGCCACTTCTGGTTGATATACATGCAGTTCTCAGCGCCGTCGCTCTTGTCACCGTTACGGAAGGGATATGCATAGATGTTGCCGTCGCAGGCATACATCTGCTGATTGACGATCGTCTTCTCTTCTTCGGTAAAGAGCTTATCCACCGTTTCATTCCAGAAGTAGGAATACTTTTCGAAATAATCGTTCATGGGGACAATGATTCCGTTGCTGCCGTAATAGTAGATGTCAGAGACACCCTCCATCAGCAGGTCGGGAAGCTTCTCACCGGAAGCGATCATCAGGTCGACCTTGGAGTTTGTCTCTTCCGTAGGAAGAATGGCAAATTCAAGGTTAATACCGGACAGTTCTTCCAGCATCAGGGTCTGTGCGTTGGTATCCAGATCGATGACGTTGGGATGCTGTGTCATCGCCAGAACCAGCGTAGTATCCTCTGTCACGATGGGCAGAACACCGGCAGCAGTCATGCCGGCTACGTCGGACATTTCCAGCTCATCCGCTGATGCGGCAAAGCAGGACATGACCAGCAGCAGGCACAATAGCAGGGACACGAGGTTGCGTGTTGTCTTCATGGGGTTGTACCTCCTTCATATTGTCTCCTTTTGCGAGGAGCTCTATGCTGTCATTGTATAGGAATTAACAAACTCTCGCAAGAAGCACAATCTGTAATTCTTCACATATTGCACGAATCACATACTCACATTTTACATTTTCACTTTCAATCTGTATGGTTTTCATGCTGTTTTCTATACTGGCTCGGTGTTAAACCGATACGCTGCTTGAATACACGATAAAAAGTACCCGGTACCACATACCCGCACAGAACAGAAATGTCGATGACATTGTCCTTTGTCGTTGTCAATAGTTCACATGCACGATTGATACGCATTTCCTCGATATAATCGCCTAACGACCTGCCGGTGCTTTCCCTTGCAATCTGGTATACCGTATTTACATTGACTCCGACTGCTTCGGAAATGCTTTCCGCATAGATATCCGGTCGACAATAGTTTTCCCTCACATAGTTCATTACCGCTTCCGCATTCTGCTTCTCTCTGCTTGGACGTCTGCTGCGGACATTTTCACAGAGGACATGTGCATCATTACTGAGAGCATTCATCATGTCATCGACATTCATATGCGTCAGATCGTGGATGCTGTGAAGTTTGCCTGAAATATCACTCAATCTCAAGTCGGAAATCACGCTTTTATAGGAAAATTCCAGCATACAGCACAACATGGAAATATCCTCACTCATTGCGCTCTTCTTTCGGATCTCATCACACTTCGCTGTAATGATATCGACAACCGCCTCTTCCTGTCCGGCTATCACCAGCTCGTATATTTTCTGAAGCAGACCAAAGTCTATCAACAATTGCGGTGCCATTGCATCACTCGTATTCACAAAATAGTTGATGCCGTTCTCCTCCAAAAGTGCAAGCTGCGCCTGATGATAAGCATTTCTGATTCCCTGAATCCCCGTGAACCGTTCACTGACGCCCACATTAATTGCCATATCATCGTATTTTCTGCGCTGCCTTTCTCCTTCCACAAGTCCGGTAAACCGGTCGATATTCTCCGGGTTTGCTTCGAACAGTACAACAAGCCTTGAATAGTCTATACGGTGCAAATAGAATCCCTCATTAATCAGGGGGCGAAGGAAAGCAAAACTGTCCTCGGGATTTGCACTGTTTCTTCTGTTCAGTTTGATAATTGCCAGCCAGCTTTCCAATTTCAGTTCCGGCATGACGCTGAAGCTCAATTCAATATCTGCAGAGGATTGAACCGTGCCGTTAAGCAGCCTTGCAAACAAACTGTCCCGCAGTTCCGTTTTCAGCTGCATGGTATTCATATTCAGATCATTCAGCTGTGTATTTGTCGACTTGATATGTTCATATAGTACAGCATATTCATTACCAATTGCCGCTTTTTCCGTATTGGATTCGTGAAGCAGCATTTTCACAGGCTTATAGCTGATCAAAGAGAATGCAATGCTCAGCAATATTCCGACTCCCAGCGCAACTACGACGGTGACGATAAACATATTATCAAAGCTCTTCAGCATGTCGTCATAATAGCTTTGAGGAATCATCAGCTTGATCTCGAATCCGGTAAACAGAGTTATACCGCTGAATTCAATGCCGTCACGCATATCTCCGTAATTGTATACGACGGCGCCGGTGTTGTCCACGATCTCCAGACTGCTTCCTGCCGGAAGCGTATTCAGATGGAACAAATCCATCAATGTACTCTCCTGATACACAACGCCTACACGCATCGAAGAGATCTTACTGTCAATGAACAATATCAATGCAGGGTGTGTATTGCCTCTGACAGTCACTGTTTCATACTGATGGTGGCTCGTCGGAGCTTCCAGCATCCCCATTGTTTCCTGCGAGGAAATGTCTTTTATGATCAAACCGTTTTTGATAAATTCGTCAATGCTCAGATAGATTTGTCTGGCATCCACCACTGCCCCGATATTTCTGAAATAAACAAATACCTCATCAGCCAGTTCAACAGTCATCAGATAGTGCCTGATCAGACCTGACGCCATATACAGTTTGGGCATGAATTCTTTTGTCGGCTTTGCCTCGGAATACGCAAGACATTCCCGGCAATAGCTTGATGTATTCATGATATCACTGACTGAATACAGCTGTTTTACCGAGTTCTCGAACAGTTCCATGCTCTGTTCAAAAGTCTGTCTTGTCTGTGCTTTATAATTATCTGTCAAACGTTCACGAACATTTGAGCTTAACGGCAGATAGCTCAGACAGATGATACTGACGATCACCATATACATAATAAGCCCTTGCACCCGGATCGGTATCCGCCATTTTTTCATATAACCACCCTATTATACATAATATTCTTACTAATTGTAGCACATCCACAGTTTTTATTCAAGTTACACATTACATTCCGATATCACATATCCTCTGATTTTGACATTTTGTAAATCGTAACTTGACAAACAGAATAATATCGTCTATGATGATATCAGAATCAACTAATATAAACGAGGTGGCATATCATGGACAAGAGCAAGATCTATGGCATTGAGTTTGACAATTCCATCCCCTGCAGCGATAAGCGTATCGGCGATGCTGTTGGATTACATAACGATTACTGCATCGGTCACCATTTCGCCGGAGAGGGACACAACGACTTTGACGACTGCTATCCCTTCGGCGCTCTGCGGCTCTGCTGTGTTTCATACATCAGCGGCAAGATGCATATCGTATACGAAAACGAGGAAGGCTTCGCCCGGGACGGCTCCTGCGGCAATGTCATGGTGGAGATCCCCGTTTTCTATGCCAAGCGCGAAGCGGAAGGCAGCATCGAGCGCTGGATGATCTCCGGCACAAAGCACGAAGGATTCTCCGTTGAGCCCGCATTTGTCCGTGACGGAGAAGAGTTGCCCTTTGTTTACGTTGCCGCATACGCTTCCGACGATGGTACTGACGGCATCTGGTCGAAGACCGGCAACTATCCCCTGAGCATGCGGGGAATCAGCTGGTTTGAGGATACCTATGTCAAAGCCGGATATGACACCTACGATCTGGCGATATGCCTCATGCTGCAGCGGGTGATCTCCATCGAATTCGGCACCCGCAGCGTCAAGCAGTATCTGGGCGGACTGCAATTCCAGCGCTACTGCAGCAGCTATAACGAGAACTGCCGCATCGAAGCCGTGTCACCCAACACCTTCACCATCAAGGATCTGGCAAGTCGAGCCCGCATGTTTGCTGCCGGCAATCAGGTCGGCATCGGACTGGGCCAGTTCGGCAGCTTCCCCGACGGCACCAAACCGGAGGAGATCCGTGTCACCCTCACGGATGTCCGCCGCAATGCCGAAGACCCGAGCCTGCTCGACCTCAAGTATGAGGGTGAAGACCTGAGCAGCAAGACAGATTTTTCCAAGCTGTGCATCTACGGCATTGCTCAGAAGAACGGAAACACCGACAGCCTCCCCTATCACACCGGACGTACCGACTATGCCGCTCCCTTTGCCAATGAAGGATCCGACTTCCACTCCGCATACACCGGCGACCGCAACATCATGCTGAACACCCTGCGCTACCGCAATATCGAAAATGTGTGGGGCAGCATCTGGATGCACCTTTCCGGTCTGCGGATGAAGGACCTTACCTACTATTATACCTTCGATCCGGCGCTATATGCCAAGCCCACAGATGAGCAGTGGAGAACCATGAGCTATCCTGTTCCCGTACAACGGGTACTGCCGACCATTGAGCGTCCCGATGTATGGGTTGACCGCATGGGTTTTGATCCGGAAGAGCCGCTGGCACCCCTGCCTGCCTCTATTGCCAAGGGCTTCCATGGCGGAGAGTACTATGATGCGGCATTCTATGCCTTCTCTGATCGGGATTACGACAACAAGCCCATTGATCCGCATATCGAATATGCCTCCTCCGTCGGCGGCGGATGGGATCATTCCGTTTACGGCTCCATGTTCACTTACCGCTGCTTCATGTCCAGAAAAGGCAAGAACTGGCTGTACAGCAACCGCATCTGCCTGAGGCGGAAAATTAGCAAATAAGACAACAAAGAGGGACAGCTGCAGATCAAAACGTCTGCAGCTGCCCCTTTCACTATTCACTTGATTGCTTTTGCCAATTACCTCAATTGAAAATGGAAAAATACACTTGAGCTACCCGGTAATATGCCCTATAATGGAAATAGAACATTATGGGGAGGATGAGAAAGGTGGAAACAACAACTCAACAGTAGAGATCAATGTAATCTCCTCTCACATATCCAACTTCATCTCCAAGTTGAACATAATACCATATATCCCCATTATCCTTTTCGCAATAACCAACAATTGTCACTTCAGTATCTATCAGTAACATCGTAACTCTATTTGATCCGGTCGAAGGTTCAGAACGAACATTTACCATGTCTGCAATTATTCTTCCCTTCATTTTCTCAACACTTATTACCTTTGGTTTTTTCACCCCTGCCTTTTCCATTAGTACATCAAGATTGATATACGCCATAATTGCCTTATCATATGGGTCATAAATCCCACGATTCACTGTACCGCTTTTGTTTCCTTCTATTGTATTTAGTGTCCCCGGAGTTACACTTTCAACAATACCAATATGTTCCATATGATTCGTCCCGCTCCAGCTGAATACTACGAGATCAGCAGGCTTTGGATCATAACGATATGGAGTATCCACATATGCCCCCATGTATTTCAATATATCAATCCAGTATTTCGTGCTGTTTTTAAACGGAAACAATGTATCATCAATCTCGGCATGTTTTATACAGAACCCAACAAAATAGGTACACCATTCTTCATACGGTTCTCCAAACTCATCACCATACAGCGAGTAATAATGCTTCACCCCGTCATCATATACAACATAATCATCACCGTTTTCACTATATCCCAGTTGGCTCCTGGCCACAGATATTATGTCTTCACGCCAATCACCGGATAATTCTACCTGATCAGCTATTTCACGCCATACTTTAGCATCATGTTTACCATCAGCAAAAGCCTGCATTGAAATCAGTAAACATGTCAGTATAATTATTAGTTTTTTTTCATGGATACGAAAACACATACAAGAGCAATCAAACAAACACTTTATCGACGACATACTCAAGCCTCTACTCGACGTTTTTCCGGATCGTAGGAATTCTGATACCACTCAAGGAATTCACCAAACAGCTTTTGTTCTGCCTTCTTCCTAACCTCTACAGCCTTTGCAAAATCATCATAGCATCCAAGATAATACACTTTCCCCTTGAACGTGATCCGTGCTAACCACTTTCCTTGCTTTTGGCACACGCCTACGCAGCCACTCGTGTTATTCCGTGCAGGCTTCGTTATGCTGAGAATCCGTTCCACACACGTACCATCAATATAATGTGAGTTATCCGCTATACTCTTGCCGTTCTCATTGTTATTTCTGGCATTCTCGACAACAAGACAGCCGCAGCTGTGAACTACATCTGACATCAACCGGTTGGTGCTTACCTTCGTATATCTCCCGCAGTCGCACTTGCAAAGCCAGAAATAGCAGCTGTTCTGTTTCTCATCCAGCCTTCTGACTGCTACCAATCTTCCGAATCGTTGTCCCGTGAGATCCTTTGCCAGCTTCAGTTTTCTTCCGCATCCGCAGCTTCTCACATGACCGCCGCTAATACGGTATGCTTCAAGCAATATCTCTTTCCCACAGTCGCATTTGCATCTCCACATATACGAACTGTTCTTCTTTATGTCTGTCTTTTCAACAGCAACAAGTTTTCCTGACCTCATGCCGGTGATATCCCGCATACGAGTCCGCTTCTTTTGCTGCTCAATCTCCATATGAAATCTCCTTTCTGTAACGCTGCATCGTCTGTCGTACATATAAAAAGTGTTATATCATATTCTCCGCCATGTCGGCAGAAGACGCCCGATCACGATATATCTCGCATTTTGAAACGCATATGCGCATGTGGACAGCGTAATCAGACGGTCATTTTTCATTATTTCCGTATCACTGATAAAATCGGATTTTCTCATCGCCGTTTCTGTGAACTCCATTAAATCCTCTTCATCACTGATCGCTATATCATAACATTCGTCATCGCTTTTTGTCGTATAGCCTGCAAACAGTTCAATGAGGTCGATCTCATTCTCCCCGACCAGCAGCATATACGGATGACTCTCATAATATTCCTGTTTCTCATACCAATCCAGACTGCCGAACATGCTGTCATTCCGCATGTGATGACCGTAGACCAGCGTGTTCGGATCCTCCAATGTCGGCAGGTTCCGATAATCCGCAAACAGCGTCCCTGCCGAATTGATCTCACCATCAAACAGTCTGTGAAGGTAATATGCATTGTCTGTCCCCTGCACCACCGGATAGTCGATCGGTGAATCCGGCGCATACAGCCAGAACAGATAATCCTCATTCATTTCCTGAAGCCGTCCGAATTCAATCTCCGAAAGCCATACCTGAAAACAGCTTCGTGTCAGTTCCAGACATGTCTCCTCATCTTCTGCACCGAGCAGGTACAATTGATCCAGGTATTTCCTGCCCTCTTCATTATTGCTCATAGCGAGGAACGCTGCTTCCATTCGTTCCTTTTGAAGCGCCATTTCAGCCATGACTTCAGGATCTGTATCCTTCTCGTTTTCTTCGGGTGTTTCATCATCAGTTACCTGTTTTCCTGTTTCTTCCTGATATACCAATACCTCAGCCAGCCACGGGAGTACGCTCTTGCGATAAGCTGCGTTTTCCGCAATGTGTGCTGTTTCTTCCTCTTCGGTCATCCTGCTGAACAATTCCTTTTCCCTATCCGCATTGGTTCCCGCTGCCGCAGCAAACAAACAGGTCACGACCTCATGCGCAGTCTTTGAATCGATTGTCTGCCCTTCGGCAACACAGCCTGTGTATAGCACAAGCCCGGCCAATATCATGGCCACCCATTTTCGTATCATTCCGTATCTCCGGCACGCAGACTGCTGTAATAGTCTGTGCCCGCCTTGTATTCTTGTTCCTTGTATGCGATCACGCCGATAACAGCCGTCAATGCGATCACCAGCACAATCGCCAGCAGCAGCACTGTCCTGCCTTTTCGTTTCTTTTTCATATTTCCCCATATACAGAT
>JAZLHZ010000056.1:0-2058 GCA_045617085.1 Clostridia bacterium | reverse complement strand
GCTTGACATACGATATATTATGTGGTATACTGTTTTCAAAAAGGAGGTACTGACCCATGAAAAAGCAACAAACAAACCATCTGCTGCTCTCCAAACTGCTGACTGCTGCGGGAATCGTCGTCATACTTGTCTGGGCGGCTGTATTCCTGATCCTGCTTCCGGTGGCGGCAGACGAGTGCAGGATCATGTATCCGGAATATGCTTCTCTCTATGTTCCCGCTCTCATTCTGGGTGAGGCTTTCGGCGCCGTTGTTCTCACCTGTCTCATCCTGTATCTGTCCATTGCCCGGCGCATCGGCAGGAACGAATCCTTCTGCGCCGAAAATGTGAAAGCGCTGAAACTCATCTCTCTGCTGATCGGCATATGCGCCCTGATGCTGCTCTTTGTTCCGGTCATGATCGGAGAGAGGCTGACGACTCTGTATGCCCTGATACTGTTCCTGCTGTTAGGTGCGGCAGCGGTGCTGGTCTACTGTATCTCCCGCCTGCTCGCCTGCGCCGTGGAGCTGCGGGAAGAAAACGACCTGACGATTTGAGGTGATGCGCTGTGATCAATGTAACACTTGACGTCATGCTGGCCAAACGGAAAATGTCTCTGACCGAGCTGTGCAGCAAAGTCGGCATCACCATGGCAAATATGTCGATCCTCAAATGCGGCAAGGCAAAGGCCGTCCGCTTTTCCACACTGAACGACATCTGCAAAGCCCTGAACTGTGATGTCGGCGATATATTGAATTACATCCCCGACGGGGATGAAAACTGACCTATAAAAACAGGCAAAAAGCCGGGAAATTTCGGCTTTTTTGCCTGTTTTTATACCTTTTTTGCATCCTTTCTCAGCATACAGATGCCAATGATGTTGGAAATGACGGTAAGAATATCGAAGACAAGGCTTGTATAGTTTCGTGTGCTGATGTCGTAGGCTGCCCACATACTGTTGCCGATGATAATGATGAGCTTCAGCAGCTTTTCGTCCGTCGTATCCAGAAACCATGTGAACACGCAGGCTGCCAGCAGCGGAAGCCATGCAATGATACCCGTTGTTCCCAGCAGCAGCCCCATAACGATCTGTACGGCGATAAAGCCCAGCTTCCATTTGGTGTCGAATCTGATCTTTAGGCACAGGAGGTTGCGGACGATGCTGAACAGGTTGGCTGCCGCTCCCGTGATACCGCTGAGAATGAGATTTGCCGCACCGAGGATGCCGAACATGAAGCATTGGGCGATCAGTATATGCTTCTTCCTTTTGATGAGTCCGATGGAAACCATCAGCACCGAGCCGGCAAACGATACGATATTGCCGAGTAATACGATATTGTCCATAATCACACGACCTTTATCCGTGATTTTGTTATCATACCATGGAATCATTAATTGACTGATACGGTTGCGGTTAGCTTTTTGTTTACAATAATCTTGACAAATCATATCAGTTAATGGTATAATATAGACGTAGTTATGTGCATTACACGTATTCACGGAAATGAGGTACACTTTATGCAGAATGCAGAACTCGAAGCCCGGCTTTTGAAGATCGGCAAGGTCTTCCGTCTCAAAGGCTCTTTCTATTCCTTTGATGAGATCTGTCAGGGCAACGTAAACCATACATACAAGGTCAATTATGTGCTGGACGAAAACGGAAAGGCAAAGATCAAATCCTACCTGATGCAGTCGGTCAACACCTATGCTTTCAAGAATCCCACCGAACTGATGCAAAACATCGACAAGGTCACCGAGTACATCCGTGCCACCTGCCCCGGACAGACCAGTCTGCACTTCCATCACACCGAGGATCGGAAGAACTACTATGTCGACGGTGACGAATTCTGGCGTGTATGCAACTTCGTGCCCTCCGTCACTTTTGACAAATGCAACGAGCTGAGCGTCATCCGCAACACGGGCGCCGCCTTCGGCGACTTCCAGATGATGCTGAGCAACTTTGACGCCAGCCAGCTGTTCTACACCATTCCGAATTTCCACAACACCCGCAAGCGCTACAACGACCTCATCGAGGGCGTGAAGGCTGACCCCGAGAACAGAGTGAAAGAGGTCAAGGAA
>JAZLHZ010000055.1:0-11238 GCA_045617085.1 Clostridia bacterium | reverse complement strand
AGAGATTATGAGCCATCAGCACATCGTCGCCGGTGCGGCGGCGCGCCTCAAACGAGAAGCGCACCTTCTGCTCGTTCACGGGCCGTTCGATGCGCTCGATTTTTTCAAGCTGCTTTTCGCGGCTTTCGGCGGCCTTGATGCTCTTTTCGCGGTTGTACATGCGATAGCGCTCGATGATGGCCTGCTGCCGGGCAATTTCCTTCTGCTGCATGGCATATTCCTTCATCTGGCGTTCCAGATTCATCTGGCGCTGGGTCATGAAGGCGTCGTAGTTGCCGTTATACTGGGTCAGACGGGTCATGGACAGCTCGGCCATGCAGTCGCACACGGAGTTGAGAAAATATCGGTCATGAGAAATGACGATCACAGTGCCCTTATATTTGCGCAGCGCGTCTTCGAGCCACTGCGTCGCAGCCAGATCGAGGTGGTTGGTGGGCTCGTCCAGCATCAGCAGCTCCGGCTGCATCAGCAGTATTCTTGCCAGACACAGCCTCGTCTTCTCGCCGCCGGAAAGCAGGCTCGCCTTCTGCAGCTGCCGCTCCTTGGAGAAGCCCAGTCCGGCCAGCGTGCCCTGAATACGGCTGCGCCATTCATAGCCGCCCTCCCGCTCAAACCGCTCGGTCAAACGGGTATACTCCCGGCCGAGACTGTCGATCTCCCCGGGGGCGGCGCTGCCCATCTGATGCTCCAGATCCCGCAGCTTTTCCTCCAGCCGCATCAGCGGCTCGAATACCCGGCTCAGCTCGTCCACCACGCTCAGCTCGGACTTGATGTCCGCCTGCTGGGTCAAAAGACCGATACGGGTGCCCTTGATGGTGCTGACGGTGCCGCTGTCGGGCTGCAGATCGCCGTTGATGACCTTCAGCAGTGTGGACTTGCCGCTGCCGTTCACGCCGACCAGTCCCATGCGCTGACCCTCCTTCAGGGTCATGTTCACGTCACGGAACACCGTATTCATCACAAAAGCCTTGGTCACGCCCGAAAGTGTAAGTAATACCATACGTCAATTCTACCTTATTCTCTTTTATTTAAGTGCGATGCCCGTAAAGCTGTACGGGGCGATCACGCTGCCGATCCGGACCGTATCGCCGCAGAGTTCTCCCTCGGCGCTGAACAGCTCCGCTTCCCGGTATTCCCTGTCCAGCCTGACTTCCGGCTCGAAGATCTCGTCCGCCGAAAGGTTAAACAGGCCGACGGTGAGCTTTTCTCCGTCTCTCCTGCACACGATATACAGGTCGGGATTTCCGGGGCATACCGCAGGCAGCTTCTTCCTGCCCGCCCATTCCAGTGCGGAAATCATCTGCCGCTGGCGGGAATACGAGCGGAACACGCCGTTTTCCGTAGCCGAAGCGATCATGTCGAACAGCAGCACGACAAACCGCTGTCCGTCCTTGTTTTCATAGGTATACGAGGTTCCTCTTCCGTTGATCTCCGAAAGCACCTTAGCCCCGGCCTTGAGAACGGCAGTGTTGTACCTCGCAATGCCGCCGGTGGCAACGTATTCGTTTTCATCGATATAATGCTCCCGGCCGCCGAGGCGGATATATTCGCCCTTCTTCTCTATGCCGACGTCCACGCCCTTCTCCGTGAGGATCAGCGCCGCCTTGGCGTCGATCAGCAGTCCGTCGTTCAGCATATCGGGCGAAATATACTTGGCGCTCTCGCCCCAGACGCAGTGCACGCCCTTCCCGGTAAAGCAGATGGGCAGGCTCATGTCGGCAATGGGCTGGTGCATGGAGGTGTTGAACAGCTCGAAGTTTGCCTTATTGCAGTCGTTGTCTGCCGGGAACTCGGCATCTTCAAAGCAGGAACGCTCCATAAACGCATCCACACCCTCGGATACGCCGGAGAAATGGCTGTCGATCCAGTCATAGATCGGCTTGTGCCTTTCCATCGCCCGGATATAGCCCTTTTCATAGTCCGGCGATGCGGTATAGTCCATCATGTACTTGAGGATGCCGTCAAAGCCGCCGGAGGCTCTCAGCATCATATCGAACATCTCCAGATATGCCGCCGGAGTGGCGTACCGGGGTCGGGGATAGACATCGCCCTCGGTGAACAGCTCGATCTCCTCACCCTCACACCACTTCTTCTGCATCAGTGTGGAGTTGACGATATACGAGAGCCTGTCCTTATTGATGGCCACCCAGTACGGAGCGCCGATGGTGCGCAAAAACGGCTTCGTGCCGCCTGCCAGCGCTTTGGTGATGGCAATGGCGTCGGTGCCGTCCACGCCCCAGGTGCTCATGACCGAGCAGAAGCCGACCCGACAATCACTGTTGACCGCATCGACCTTCGCCCGTATCTTTTCGGCCAGACCCAAAAGAGCCTCGCCGTTCATTTTGAGCCACGCCGTCCGATACTTATTCCTGCCGCCGGTGAATATCAGCCTTTCAAGCTCCCCGCGCTCGACCTTTTCTCCGGTCAATTCGCAGAACCTCTTCATGTGGTAGTCACAACAGCAGCCGTTGCCGATGCTTCGCAGGGACAGACGGTAGTCATCGTCCAGCATGATCATCTTCACGCCGGTCCCCGCAAGTCTTGCGATCCAGTTGGAGAAGTCCTCCGCAAAGGCCTCGCCGCTCGGACAGAAGCTGTCCCTGCATGCGCCGCCTCTGACGCCCTGCATCAAGACGTATTTATCGGCTCTTGAGTAATCGCTCTCGATGCCCGAAAGCTCGCCGCCGTGGCCGAGAGAACTGATCCACACGCCGACCTCCAGCCCCGCATTCTCGAAGAACGGGATATGCTTTTTGAGAGCTGTGATATCGGCATTGAGCATGTTCTCGTTTTCAATGCCCCGGCAGCAGCACAGCCAGACCCGTGCCGCACCCGCCTTTTTCAGCTCTGCCAGCGTCTTTTCACAGTCCATTTCCCGGTTGTTGTACCTGTTCGTGACCGGAACGGCGACTTTGTACATCTCTCTGCACCTCATTGCTAATTGCACATTGCTGATTACTAATTTCATTCGGCTTCTTTTTATAAAATTGCCGCCGCTCATCACTAAGCGGCGGCTCTTTTCAGCCGATTTTTCCGGAAAATCAGAACTTCAGGGAGTTCAGCTTGATTCCGGGGCCCATGGTGCTGGACAGCACGCAGGAACGGATGTAGGTGCCCTTTGCAGCGGCGGGCTTTGCCTTGATAACAGCCACCATCAGAGTGCGGAGGTTCTCACCCAGCTGCTGCTCGGTGAAGGAAGCCTTGCCGAGGGGGCAGTGAATGATAGCAGTCTTATCAACGCGGTACTCAACCTTACCGGCCTTGATATCGTTGATGGCCTTGGTCAGGTCCATGGTAACGGTACCGGTCTTGGGGTTGGGCATGAGGCCCTTAGGACCGAGGACGCGGCCCAGACGGCCGACAACGCCCATCATGTCAGGGGTAGCTACGCAGACATCAAAGCCGAACCAGCCGCCCTGGGTCTTGGCGACCATATCCTCAGCGCCGACGAAGTCAGCACCGGCGGCCTTAGCCTCTTCAACCTTTGCGCCCTTAGCGAAAACCAGAACGGTCAGCTTCTTGCCGGTGCCGTGAGGCAGAACGACAGTGCCGCGGACCTGCTGATCTGCATGACGGGGGTCAACGCCCATGCGCATGGAGATCTCGATGGTCTCGTCGAACTTGGCCTTTGCGGTCTGCTTTACCAGAGCAACTGCCTCTTCGGGGTCGTACAGCTTCTGGCTATCGATCAGCTTTGCGCTGTCAATATATTTCTTTCCCATTATTATTTCCTCCTGTGGTACAAGCGGAATGAATCCTCCCACTTGATTGTTGTTGTCTTAGCTGTATGTGTGCGATCAGTCAACCACTACAATGCCCATAGAGCGTGCAGTGCCGGCTACCATGCTCATAGCAGCCTCAACGGAAGCAGCATTCAGGTCGGGCATCTTCAGCTCGGCGATCTCTCTGACCTGAGCCTTGGTGATGTTGGCAACCTTGTTCTTGTTCGGAACGCCGGATGCTGTCTCGATGCCGCAGGCCTTCTTGATCAGAACGGCTGCGGGGGGAGTCTTGGTAATAAAGGTGAAGCTGCGATCCTGGTATACGGTGATGACTACGGGGATTACCAGGCCTACCTGCTTTGCAGTGCGGTCATTGAATTCCTTGCAGAAGCCGGGAATGTTGATGCCGTGCTGACCAAGAGCGGGTCCGATAGGCGGTGCGGGTGTAGCCTTGCCGGCATTAACCTGCAGCTTTACGATTGCGGTTACTTTCTTTGCCATGGGGTTTTCCTCCTTATAATATGTGGTGTAGCGGAATAATCTTGCATATTCCTCCCACTACCCTGAAACTCCCTCATCCTCTGAGGGACTGTTCAAGCATATCAACTGACGGTGTAGACATGCATCACTGCACGATCAGTACCTCGTCATACGCAAGCTCAATCGTCTGGATACGGTTGAACATGGTGATTTCTACCGTTACCCTGCCGAGGCTGGGCTCGATATCGCATACCTTGCCGATCTGATTAGCCATCGGACCCGCAAGTATACGTACCTGCTCGCCGACGGCAATGTCGGTCTCCTTGGTCTCATGATCCAGCAGATACTGCACTTCCTCCTCGGAAAGCGGCACCAGCTCGGAATCCGGACCCACGAAACCGGTCACACCTCTCGTGTTGCGCACGATGTACCAGGTATGCTCGGTATGCACCATCTTGACCAGCACATAGCCGGGGAAAAGCTTGCGCTCTATTTCACGGCGTTTGCCGTTACGAACCTCGGTGACCTTCTCTGTGGGAATCCTTATATCCTGTATAAGCTCGCCCAGCTTGTCCTGACTGTTGGCTACGGTGCTCTTGAGATTCTCCATGACCTTGTTCTCATAGCCCGAATAGGTATGGATGACATACCATCTCGCCACAGCAGGCTTCGTCACCTCGACATTTTCACTGTTGACAGCTTCGCTGATCAACTCGGAAGAAGCCTCGGTTTCGATCTCGGTCGCCTCGGTAACGTTCTCTCTGGTCTCTTCAGACATGATTCCGTCCTCTATGATTCCGTCTCTACTTCCGCCTGTCACTTCGTCATCCACTGTACGAGTGCGCCGGCACCCGCATCAATGGCGAAGATCACTATGCCCATGATCACCAGGAATGCAAGCACGACCAACGAGTAGTTGATGAGCTCGCTCTTCTGGGGCCACGTCACCTTTTTCAGCTCGGCCTTCATGTTCTTGAGCCCGGACACGATGTTCACGCCCAGTCTCTTGAAGAAGCCGCCGACCTTGGCAATGAAGTTCTGCTGGGTCTTGCCGGCAGCCTTCTTGGTCTCTGTGTTGTTTGCCATAATGTCACTCCGATCGTGTGATTGTCGGTCAGATTACTCGGTCCCCGATTACTTGGTCCCCGATTACTTGGTTCCCGATTACTTGGTTTCCTTGTGGGCAGTGTGCTTTCTGCAGAAACGGCAGTACTTGTTCATCTCAAGACGGTCAGGATCGTTCTTCTTGTTCTTGATCGTGTTGTAGTTGCGCTGCTTGCACTCGCTGCATGCCAGGATGACCTTTACTCGCTTATCAGATGCCATTCTCGACACCTCCTAATCAAAAAATTGCACATAAAAAAAAGCTCGCTTAAATGCTCTATTAATGTAACATAAAACTTCCTTTTTGTCAAGGGCTTTCCGCAATGTTTATCTATATCTTTACGTTCAGCCGCATGCGCATAAAGAAAATGAATCCCGCATATCGGATTCGAACCGATACTCCCGTTCGGGAAGCTGATTTTAAGTCAGCAGTGTCTACCATTCCACCAATGCGAGATTACCCGATAAGTATAGCACAGGAAGGAAAGTTTGTCAATACAGTGAGGAGTGCGGAGTGAGAAGTGAGGAGTTAAAGTTTCGTGCGTACGTGTATTTCTTTCTGCAAACGGCCATACTTTCCAATGCCGTCTGCATTATCTTCCTTTCCGCACTTGTCAGCCTCTACTCTGCACTCCCCACTCATCACTTTTTCACAATAACAGTATTCAAAATTTCATATTCATGTGTTATAATATATAATTATCAATCTCATCGGAGGAACTCCCCTATGCAGACACGCACTACCGAAGAAATCAAGAATGCCCTGATCCTGAAGCTGAACCACAAGTTCGGCTGCGACACCACCGACGCAACGGACGATCAGCTCTATTTTGCGCTGGCGGATGTGGTCAAGGATGAAATAATGCTGCGCCGCTCCAAGATGCGCGGCGAGCGCAAGGCACAGCAGAAGAAAAAGCTGTACTACCTCTCCGCCGAATACCTGATCGGACGGGCGCTGCACAATAACATGGTCTCCCTCGTGAACGAGAAGGAGTACATGCAGGCACTGGACGAGCTGGGCATCGACAAAGCCCGCCTGTTCGAGCGGGAGCCGGAGCCGGGTCTGGGCAACGGCGGTCTGGGCAGACTTGCCGCCTGCTTCATCGATTCCCTTTCCGCACTGAAGCTGCCCGCCATGGGCTGCACCATCCGCTACGAGCTGGGTCTTTTCCGCCAGTATATCGCCAACGGCTACCAGCTGGAGCTGCCGGACGACTGGCTGGAAAAGGGCAACGTTTGGGAGACCCCCAAGGACGACGAGAAGGTCGAGGTCCGCTTCTACGGCTATGTGGAGCAGTATGTCGAGGACAACCGCCTGAAGTTCCGTCTGAAGGACTACGATGCGATCTGGGCCATCCCCTACGACATGCCCATTCTGGGCTATGACAGCAACATGGTCAACATGCTGCGCACCTGGGCCGCCCGTGCCATGTCCCCCATGGACATGAACGAGTTCAACCGCGGCCGCTATGCCGAGGCCTCCGAGGCCAAGGAGCTGGTGGAGACCATCTCGAAGGTCTTGTATCCCGAGGACAACCACATCAAGGGCAAGGAGCTGCGCCTCAAGCAGCAGTATTTCCTTTCCTCCGCCTCCGTACAATACGCCGTCAACGACTTTGAAAAGACCTACGGTCCCAAGTGGGACATACTGCCCGACAAGGTGATCTTCCAGGTCAACGACACGCATCCCGGTCTGGCGATCCCCGAGCTGATGCGTATCCTGATCGACGATAAGGGACTGGGCTGGGATGAGGCCGAGAGCATCACCCGCCGCTGCTTCGCCTACACCAATCATACCGTCATGCAGGAAGCCCTCGAAAAGTGGCCCGACCACATGGTGCGCACGCTGGTGCCCCGCATCTATCAGATCCTTGAAGAGATGAACCGCCGCCTGTGCGCCGGTCTCCTGACTATCTATCACGGTGACACCGCCAAGGTCACGCCGATGGCCATCATCGCCCACAATCAGGTGCACATGGCCAACCTGTGCGTCGCCATGACCTCCAAGGTCAACGGCGTTTCCAAGATCCACACCGACATTCTGAAGGCGCAGACCTTCCGGGACTATGCCCAACTGGAGCCCGACAAGTTCCTCGCCATCACCAACGGCATCACACACCGCCGCTGGCTGATGCAGTCCAACCCCGGCCTCAGCTCCCTCATCGACGAGGCCATCGGTCAGGGCTGGCGCAAGGACGCCTCTCAGCTGGAGCTGCTGACTCCCTTTGCGGACGACGCAGCCTTCCGGGAGAGCTTTGACAAGGTCAAGCGGGCCAATAAGGAGCGCCTGTGCGCCCGCCTCGCCTCCACCCAGAACGAGATCCTCAATCCCGACACCATCTTCGACGTGCAGGCCAAGCGCCTTCACGAGTACAAGCGCCAGCTGCTGAACATCCTCTCGATCCTGGTGCTCTATAACCGCATCTGCGACAACCCGGACTACTCTATGCCGCCCCGCACCTACATCTTCGGTGCCAAGGCGTCGCAGGGTTATTACCGGGCCAAGCTCATCATCAAGCTGATCCATTCCGTGAAGAAGCTGGTGGAGAGCAATCCCGCCGCCGCCAAGCTCATCAAGATCGTATTCATTGAGAACTACTGCATCTCCGCCGCCGAAGTACTGATGCCCGCTGCCGACGTGTCCGAGCAGCTCTCCACCGCCGGCAAGGAGGCCAGCGGCACCGGCAACATGAAGTTCATGATGAACGGCGCCGTCACCATCGGCACCATGGACGGCGCAAACGTCGAGATCTACGACGCCGTCGGCGAAGACAATATCTATATCTTCGGCCTCACCGCCAAGGAAGTCGAAGCCTCCTATGCCACCTACCGCTCCAGCGAGATGTTCGAGACCTATCCCGAGATCCGCCGGGCGCTGGAACAGCTCGTGGACGGCACGCTGGATACCAATCCCGCCCTGTTTAAGGAGATCTACCACGCCCTGCTGTTCGGTGACGGCGGCGGAATGGCAGACCCGTATTTCGTGCTGAAGGACATGCCCGCCTACATCCATACCCAGACCCGTCTGTCCGGCGACTACTGCAGGGATCACGGTCTGTGGGTTCGCAAGGCCGTCATCAACACCGCCAAGTCCGGCATCTTCGCCAGCGACCGGACCATCCGTGACTACAACGAGAATATCTGGCATCTGGAACCGCTCAATCTGCGTGAGGACTAAATGAAAGCCATTCACAATTCACGTTCCCCTGTTTTCCGCTCTCCCACAGGCGCTCAGCCTATGGGAGAGTCTGTCAAACTGAGCGTTGCTGCGGAAAAGGGAATCCGCGTCACGCTGCGTCTCTGGTGGAACGATCATGAGATCCTGCACCCCATGCAGGAAAATGACGGGCTCTATACATATACCCTGCATCTGCCGGAAACATGCGGCCTGCTGTGGTACTTTTTCATCCTTGAAAGTGATACCGAGCGCCTGTATCTGGGCAATGCCCGGGACAACCTCGGCGGCGCAGGCGAGTTGTACGCATGGGAGCCGCCGTCCTTTCAGATCACCGTCTATGACCGAAGCTATGACCCGCCGCACTTTCTGCGGGACGGCATCATGTATCAGATCATGCCGGACCGCTTCTGCGCCGTGGACAAGGTGCCGCCCCATGACGGATGGCTGCACGAAGACTGGCACGAACCGCCCACCATATCCATCGACCCCAAAAACGGTGATAACAGGGCAGACGACTTTTTCGGCGGGAATCTCCGGGGCATACGCTCCAAGCTCGATTATCTCAAAGAGCTGGGCATCAGTGTGATCTACCTGAACCCGATCTTTTATTCTCCCTCCAATCACAAATACAACACCGGCGACTACTCGCTGGTGGATCCTTCCTTCGGCACGAATGACGAGCTGGAAGCTCTCTGCAGAGAAGCCGCCGGGCACGGCATCCGCATCCTGCTGGACGGCGTGTTCTCGCACACCGGCAGCGACAGCCGCTATTTCAACAAGTACGGGCATTTCGATTCCGTGGGCGCCTATCAGCGCGATACTTCGCCCTATTACGACTGGTACACCTTCAAGGGCAGCCGGGACGAGTATGAATGCTGGTGGGGCTTTGACACCCTGCCCAACGTCAACGAGCTTTCGCCCGGCTTCCTCGACTACATAGTCACGGGCAAGGACGCCATAGCGCCGCACTATATCCGCCGGGGCACCTCCGGCTGGCGGCTGGACGTGGCGGGCGTGCTGCCGATGGAGTTCCTGCGCCTGCTCCGGAAGAGCGTCAAATCCGCCGACCCCAACGCCGCCCTCATCGGCGAAGTGTGGGAGGATGCCTCCAACAAGGTCGCCTATAACGAGTTGCGCTGCTATTGCCTCGGCAACACCCTCGACAGCGTGATGAACTATCCGCTGCGGGACGGCGTCATCGATTTCTTCCTGTTCCGTCTGGACGCCTACGCCCTCAAACGGCGGCTGGACTCGCTGTACGAGAATTATCCCCGCCCCTTTGCGCTGTCGCTGATGAACCTGCTGGGCAGTCACGACAAGGCCCGCATCATCAACCGCCTCTCCGGCGTCGAGCCCGAGGAAAAGCCGAGAAGCGAGCGCCGTTTCGAGCCGCTGACGAAGGAACAGTTTGAACTCGGCAAGCGCCGCTTCCTCAAGGCATGGGAGCTGGTCTGCGCCCTGCCCGGCATCCCCTGCCTCTATTACAGCGACGAAGCCGGTGCACAGGGCGGCGACGATCCCTTCTGCCGGGGCACATACCCCTGGGGCAGAGAGGACAGAGACCTCCTCGAATCCGTCCGCCGCATCAATCTTGAAAGAAGAAGCAGCGCCCCCGCCAAATACGGAACGCTTTCCCTCACCGCCGAGGATGCGGACACGCTGACCGTGCGCCGCACCCATGACGGACAGACATTCGAAAAGCACATTTCGAGAAAATAAAAACAACAGAGAAAGTATGCGATACAACACACAGACTTTCTCTGCTGTTTTGATATTTTATCAAAGCATTTTGTAGTATTGATTATGATCCCCGTCATTCTGAAAGAAAAGGAATCCGTAATTCTCGTAGACCGAGCGCACCTTTTCATCATCACTGCATTCGATCAAAACACATTTGCAGGGAATCAACTCCGATGCGCTTTTGATAATTTCAAACGCTCCGTCTAAAATGGTTCTGCTGCTGATTTCCGACCTTTCATATGTACCATCCGGCAGCAGCTTGACCTTTTTCCCCAATTGACCGATCAACACAAAATTGATGGTTTTTGACGTTTTCAATCCGGATATCTTCTGAACCTTTGATTTGCTGACATTCTCCGTTACCAAGCTCTTATGGGAAAGAGTAAAGAAAGCCTCTATTTCCAACATCCCGTTTTCGAGTTTATCCTGATCAAAATACATGTACACACGGCATAAACCACGTCTTTGAAAATCGATTGCCTTATATCTCAGGAAATCCTGTATATCCTGATCCTGTGCACAACAAAAAGAATGCATTGCTGATTGCAATACATTCTCAAATACATGATCCTTATCCGCTCTGTCTTGCAAATCTGTCAACGATATGAGAACTTCTTTAATGCTTCTCGCCCCTTTGCAAGAGAAGGACTTTGAGTTGCAGAAACCTTACGTTCCGGCATCTGCTCTACTTTTTTCAAAAGCTTTTCAAATGCTTCTGTATCCTTGACAACAAACTCCTTGGTAATCGACGAAGTTGCCATTTTCTGCACCTCCCCTTTCATTTATCTGTTGTATATTATACCTCATGTATGTAAAATTGTCAACACATCTTCCTTAGGATTGAGAATAAAAACAGCACAGTCATTTCTGACTGTGCCGTTTTATTATTCCTTATTCAGCCTTCTTCTCGGAACGATTGAACACGACGTTCACGATGATGCCGAGAATCAGAGCAGTGGCGATGGCGCTAATGGTGATCGGGCCGAGGTTCAGCTGCAGGCCGCCGATGCCGCA
>JAZLHZ010000054.1:0-3068 GCA_045617085.1 Clostridia bacterium | reverse complement strand
AGCAGCATCAGATAACAGTATCTTTGTCTCCACATTCTCACCGGCAGACTTGCACGGCATGTCGTCTGTTTGTTTACCACAGAATCAGCCCTCCTTGATAATTTCGAAATTTTATAGCGATGAGTATCAATTAATTTCGTTAATTACCATAATCATACCACAAACATGTACCATTGTCAATAGATATTTCGAATATTTCTACGCTAAATATATTATATTTCGAAACTTCGTTTCAAATAAAAGAGCTATAGAAAAGAATGCAGCTTTTTCTACAGCTCTTTTATTTCGAATATTATCAGGACTTCAGTTTTTAACAACCGGTCCGATACTATCATTGGGGATATAATTTGCCCGAACCGATACAGACTGAATAGTATTATTGTCCGAATCATCTATTTTGTGTTTCAGGATGCCCATGGCAATATGCGCCTGTTCGCTTTCCATGTCTTTGATCGTTGCAAGCTTAGGAGTAGTAAACCTGCAATAGTCACAAGCATCAAACCCGAGCACTGAAAAGTCTCTCGGCACTGACAGTCCATTCTCGTTGAAACAGCGGATCAGTCCCAAAGCAATATCGTCATACTGGGCAATGATTGCTGTTGGAGGATCCTTCATTTCCATAAAATGCTTCGCTGATTCATAGCCGCAGGGAAAGTGACGCAATTCTCTGTTGATGACAATGGCATCCTCCGACATCTGCAAGCCGTGTTCATGAACCTCCTTCCGTATATATGAAAGACGAGTATCACTGTATTTGTCTCCGACAAATCCAATTTTTCGATGGCCGTATTCCATCATCTGAGCAATAGCCTGACGATACCCGGCCTGTTCGTCCACCATAACAATATCATAGTGATCCGAGCGAATATTGGGACCAATCATCACCATCGGGATTTCAGGGCGGTACGTACCTATGGAACGTCCCAAACCGTCTTGATAAATAATACCCACCGTATCTGCTTCCAAATGCTCCAGCATAGGTTCTACCGGCTCATCACTGTCAATGGCACGGATCATCATCAGCATACCGTAACCTGCCCTCGATATATCTCCTTGGATGGCAGATATAAATGTACTGCTGCCATTGGTGATTACGCCAATCCGCTTGATCTGGTCTTTATTTACATTCACATGAGCCTTTTGTTTTGTGATATAACCCATCTCTTTTGCAAGTGAAATTATCCGGGCTTTTGTTTCTGAATTCAAATCGGTGCTGTTGCGAATTGCCTTGGATACAGTCGTAACATTTACACCGGCTTTTTCTGCAATATCTTTGAGTGTTATCATTTGTTTTGTCCTTTGTCATTTATTCTGCTATCTCATTATAAAGCGAAAAGAACAAAAAATCAAGTGGGTTTTCGAAAATTAACCACATCACTCTTTTCCTCTTTTTTTCAACCAAGTGGTGCATCAGTATTTGAGATATACATAAACAGGCACATCAGATCATTATTTCTATGATCCAATGTGCCTGTTTTCTTACTTAACTACAGCATACTGCCCACTCACCCATCCAACCTGACCATTCACAACAACAGCCATCCAGCCATTCTCCGCTGTAGCTACCCAGCTAAAAACAGACCCCTTTGCTGCCGAGGTGATGACCTTGTACTCTGTATCGTTGCCGCACTGAATATTGACATTCCCGGTAAGTGTGACTGTCTTTCCAGTAGTCTCCCCTGCTGCCTTTTCACCCATCAAGGCTTTGTGAGTTTCGGCTGTATACTTTCCAGTCACAGAGATGCCGCAGTCTTTCTGGAAGGCACGTACTGCCTTCTCAGTAACCGAGCCGAAATCGCTGTCTGCCTTGCAGGGACCCAGGTCATAACCCAGTGCCATGAGCATCTCCTTCACATCACTGCCGGCCATGCCTTTCTCCAGCACTCTCATACCAAGCACACGGTCTGCATCGGCGCCATCAGTAAGGACTACCACAGTGTGGCCTTTTTCCTTTGTGACGAGGATGTCTCCTCTCAGCAGCTTCCTACTAGAGGAACAGTGGTCTGCATCCGTATAATTGTCGAAAGCCCCGGAAGCCATAAGTGTCCCGACCTCGCTTGCTGTATTGAACGAAGCGACCTTAATGCCGGCAAAAGCACAGCAGACCCTCACCAGCGCCGAGCAGTCGCACTCCACATCCTTCGTCACTCTGCTGACGTCAAACCCGTACTTCTCAGCTTCATTGTACAGGCTCTCTCTTGCCCACTGGTCGTAGCCGATATGTTTGTTATTGCAGGCAGCTTCCATACACAAGGCGATCTTCTCCCGTTGCTCTGCGGACTTAGCTCTCAGGGGTCCCCAGCCGAGGCTGTGAAGATACCAATTCTGAGTAGAGACCTCCATACCGGTCTGGTCACCGGCCTTACCGCCGTATGCCTTGCCGTTCTCGTTGATCCTTGCGGAACCAATGCTTTTTGCAGCATGCAGGAAAGGGTCATCAGTGTTTCTGTGCCACCTCAGAGTTAGGTTTGGTGTGTTGAAACACATGCGTGATGCCACATCGAAAATGGCATAAGACAGGTCGTGGGTTGTATCATTCCAGTGTTCATCACTACCACCCACACAAAGATTCCACGCCCGATTGTCATGAAGAATACCCAGAGAGCTTCAAGGATTTCCATTCTTTCTGTACGGTCAGATGCATCGAAATACTCGCTCATATAGGCATCAAATGTGCCCAGAGAATATACTCCGTCAAAGGAATTGATTGAAATGTTTACATATCCTACGATATATATATAGCTTCCTGTTTATCCCTTGACCGAGCCAATCATAACGCCCTTGATGAAGTACTTCTGTACGAAGGGGTACACGGCGATGATGGGCAGTGAGCTGACGACGATGACTGCGTACTTCAGCAGGTTTTCCAGACCCATCATGGCAGCCAGCAGTTCGGGGTCGGTGATCTCAGTGAGGTCGACCTTACTGCTGACAAGGATATCACGCAGGATCAGCTGCAGCGGATACAGGTCGCGGTTGCTGAGGTACAGCATGGCGTTGAAGTACGCATTCCAGTGACCGACCGCATAATACAGCGTAATAACGGCGATAACAGCCTTGGACAGGGG
>JAZLHZ010000053.1:0-22963 GCA_045617085.1 Clostridia bacterium | reverse complement strand
CGGCGATCGCCATGATGCCCAGACCCAGGATATCGGTGACGGCCAGCGCACGCACACCGCCTCTGGAACCGTTCTCCTGCGGGCGGACATAGGGCTCATGCAGGTCGTCTACGGTGGAGAAGTACTGGCCGAGCTTTGCAGCGAGTTGCATGTCGGGATAGTTCTCCTGCGGGCCCATGCCGTACCACAGCGCTCTGTCGTAGCAGGGCGGCATTTCCATGATGAGGCCGACTCTGGGCAGGAAGGGCATTTCGCGCAGCGGCTCGAACACGGTGTTCAGGCGCACATCGCCGTTGCCGAATACGGAATAGGTCAGAACGGCACGGACAAGGGGCTGGGTGATCTTGGGCGCAATGACCTCGGAGACGGTGATCTTGATCTCGGAATCGGAGATCTTCTCGCACTTGACGTCTTCGACACGGGTCAGCAGCTCGCCGAGAGTCAGCTTATCCCATTCCTTGCGGTAGTTGCGGTCGTTGTCGATGCCGGCACGGAACAGGTTGACGGCGGGACCCTTTTCCAGCAGCTCTGCGCCGGAGACGATCCAGCTCTTCAGGCTGCCGTTGTCGTCGAACAGCAGGGAGAAGTCGTCGCCGAGGATCTCGATATAGCCGTCGCCCTCATCCAGCACGAGGCCGGGCATCTCGTCGATATAGGTGATCTCGGGCTTGGAGGGCAGCATCAGCTGGGCGAAGGTGACTTCGTAGCCTGCCTCGCACCAGAGCTGCTCGGTGGCTTCGGTCACGTGGATCTCGATGAAGCTCTCGCCCTTTTCGGGGAGCTCGCAGCCGAGCTTGATGTTCTTCTTGCCGTAGGGGCGGATGCCGCTGAGGTTCAGTCTGCCGGTCTCGATGGTCTCGCCCTCGCAGACGAGGCTCCAGGAGGCGTTGAAGCGGTCAAGGCTCGTGAACGCCAGCATGTTCTTCACGGTGATGATGCCGTTTTCGGCGTCCTTCCAGCTAAACTTGACGGGCTCATAGGCCTTTTTCAGCTCGATCAGGCCGGTATGCGGCGTGCGGTCGGGATAGTTCAGCGCATCCACGCAGAAGTTGCCGTCGTGGGGCTTCTCGCCGAAGTCTCCGCCGTAGGCGTAGTAGGGCTCGCCGTCTTCGGTATAGACCAGCATGCCGTGGTCGACCCACTCCCAGACGCAGCCACCGATCAGGCGCTTGTGGGCGTAGATCAGCTCCCAGTACTCCTTAAGAGAGCCGGGTCCGAGACCCATCGCATGGGCGTACTCGCACAGATAGTAGGGGCGCTTGTCCTTGGTATCCACTGCCAGCTCTGCCAGATGCGGCACGGAGGTGTACATGTTGGACTTCACGTCGGAAACGAGGACTTCCTTTTCCAGCTCGGGATTGTCGTATTCCTGGGCATAGTGGATGGGACGGGAGGTATCCAGCTCACGGATGCGGTCACGCATCGCCACATGGTTCCTGCCGTAGCCGGACTCGTTGCCCAGCGACCAGAAGATGATGGCCGGATGGTTGATGTCACGGGACACCATGCGCTCGGCACGATCCACATAGGCATCCTTCCAGTCGGGATGATCGCTCAGGTAGTTGATGCAGTGCTCATATCCCTGACAGCCGCAGCCGTGGCATTCGAGGTCGGTCTCGTCCATGACGTACAGGCCGTACTCGTCGCACAGGTCGAGCCAGCGGGGATCGTTGGGATAGTGAGAGGTGCGCACGGTGTTGACATTGTGCTGCTTCATCAGCTCGATGTCCCGGATCAGGCTCTCCAGCGGCGTGACATGTCCCAGCTCGCAGTGGGTGTCGTGACGGTTCACGCCCCGCAGCTTGATGGAAACGCCGTTGACGAAGAGCTGGCTGTCATGGATCTCGATGCGGCGGATGCCGGTGTTGACCCGCTGTACCTCGAAGGTCTCGCCTTCGTTTTCCAGACTGACCAGTACGGTATACAGATTGGGGGTCTCTGCGGTCCAGAGGTCGGCCTTGTCCAGCGTGAACTCGAACTCGGCAGCGGTGTCTGCGCCCTCGGTCACGGCGGCAGAAAGCACCTTCTCGCAAAGCAGCTTGTTCTTGCGGAAGAGCTTGGCCCGGACAGTGGCGGCAGCATCGCCGTCATAGCTGACGATCTGGGCTTCCACCTTCACGGTGCCGCCGATATACTTGTCGTCGGTGTCGCCGAAGACGTTGATGTCACGGATGTGTACATTCGGCACACCGAGGAGATACACGTCACGGAAGATGCCGGAAAGCCGCCACATATCCTGATCCTCAAGATACGTGCCGTCTGACCATTTCAGCACCATGACGGCGATCAGGTTGTCGCCGGTGGTGACATATTCGGTGATGTCGAACTCGGAGGGCATGTGGGGCACCTTGGAGAAGCCCACGAAAGAACCGTTGACCCAGACATAGAAGGCCGAATCCACGCCGTCAAAGTTCAGGAAGACTTCCCGATTCTCCCAGCCCTCGGGCAGGGTGAACATGCGGCGGAAGCAGCCCTTAGGGTTCTCGTCCGGCACATAAGGCGGGTCAAAGGGGATCGGATAATTGACATTGGTGTACTGGGGGACGTCATAGCCGTGCATCTGCCAGTTGGAGGGCACGTCCAGCTCGTCCCAGGGGGCATCGGCATAGTTGTAGTCCGGAGACTGGAAATCCTCCGGCACGTCGCCGGACGGACAATAGCAGAAGTCCCAGGTGCCGTTCAGCAGCTTGTAGCAGCCGGACAGGCCCCTCTGATTGTTCAGTGCCTCTTTTTCCGAAGCAAACGGAATCAGGGATGCTCTGGGCATTTCCCGATTGATGTTGGTGATCTTTGGGTTCTGCCAGTCACAGTTTTTGTTGGGCATAGTCTCTTTCCTCCATTTATATTACCGGCTCCCCCGAAAAATACCTTGCGGGGGAGCTGAAAAGTATTGCTTACCTGTGACGGCCTGCGCCGCCGCCTCTGGACATTCCGCCGCCGCCCATGCGGCCGCCGCCGAAGCCGGAAGGCCTGCTGCCGAAACCGCCGGGTCTGCCGCCGCCGAAACCGCCGGGGCGGGGCCCGCCGAAGCCGCCCATCGGAGGCCGGGGAGGCCGGTGGAAGGTCATCGGGGGATGCATGGGGGGACGGCGACGGCGGTAATACGTCCTTTCGCCGCCTCCGGCGCATGCGATGAGGATAATGATGATGATTATGAGAAGTTCCATTGATTATTCACTTTCATTGAGCGATCAGTAACGGGGAGGCCGGGGCCTGCGGGGAGGTCTGGGTACACGGGGACGGGGCGGAGGCACTCTGCGGACTCTGTGCATCGGAGGACGCATCGGCGGTCTGCGATGTCTGCGGTAGTATCTCCTGCCGCCGCCGGCACAGGCGGCCAGTACGGCGATGATGAGGATGATAATGACAACGGTCATAAGGATACTTCCTTTCGTTATGTGAGTTTACCTGTGACGGCCTGCACCGCCGCCTCTGGAGCTACCGCCGCCGCCGGAACGTCCGCCGCCGAAGCTACCGGATGACCGGGAGCTGCTGAAGCCGCCGGAAGATCGGGAACTGCTGTAACCGCCGGATGACCGGGAGCTGTAACCGCCGGAAGATCGGGAACTGCCGCCGAAAGGACGGGAGCTGTAACCGCCGCCCATCGGAGGTCTGCGGTGACCGAAGACGGGTCTGCCGACATAGACATAGGGATGTCTGCGGCGGTATACCCTGCGGACGGGAATACGGACGACGAGGATGATGATAATGATGAATACGATCAGGCCGAGGATAAAGTCGCCGGTGTCGTCGTGGGAATTGCGCTCCGTATAGTAATTGCCCTCATAGTTGTCGAACTGGGCGATATACTTGTCGTACAGCGTGGCGTCGGGCTTGATATCCAGCTTGTACACATCGGCCACGGCCTCGAACAGCTTGTCGAACAGCGCCACTGCGCCCTGTGCATACTGCTTCTTGGCGAAGTACGGCTCCAGATAGGTGTACAGCATTTCGTCCAGATCGCCGGAGGTGATGTAGTCCTGAATACCGGTGCCCTGCATGGCCCAGTAGTCGTCGTCATTGATGCTCATCAGCACGACAATGCCGTTGTTCTTATCCTCGGAGCCGATGCCCCAGTTGTTGAACAGGCTGTAGCAGTAGTTTTCCATCGTGGTGGTGCTGACCTCGTCGATGGTGACGAACACGATCTGTGCGCCGCAGGCGTCGTACAGCACATCGTTGTTGAGAACGATGTGACCGATGGTGCGGTCATCGAACACGTCGGCGTCATCGTTGACGTAGAAGTCCTCGGTGGGGCCGAGCGTGGTGACGGCGAGAGCGGGCAGGGCGATGAGAAGCATCGCAAAGAGCAGTGCAAGGACACGTCTGATTTTCATTTGTTTTGATTTTTCTCCTGTGTGACTGATAATAGCTGATTAGATATCGAGCAGGTCGCTGTACTCCTTCAGTGCGCCGTCGGTCTCATGAGCGAGGACACGCTTTGCCAGCACCTTGCCCAGCTGTACGCCTTCCTGATCGAAGCTGTTGAGGTTCCACAGGAAGCCCTGGAACATGACCTTGTTCTCGAAGTGGGCGAGCAGAGCGCCGAGAGCTTCGGGGGTGAGCTGCTGACCGATGATGATGGAGGAGGCACGGCCGCCTTCAAAGTTCTTGTTGGTGTTTTCGTCCTTCTTGCCGCAGGCAAAGGCCATGATCTGTGCGGCGACGTTGGCGCAGAGCTTCTGCTGGCTGGTGCTGCCCTGAATGACAACATCCATGCCCGCCTGATTCTGCTTGAAGCCGACGAACTGCAGCGGGATGATATCGGTGCCCTGATGGAGCAGCTGATAGAAGGAGTGCTGGCCGTTGGTGCCGGGCGCGCCGAAGATGACGGGGCCGGTGGGATAGGTGAGGCGCTCGCCGAAGCGGTTGACGCACTTGCCGTTGCTTTCCATGTCGAGCTGCTGCAGGTGAGCCGGGAAGCGGTTCAGCGCCTGAGAATAGGGCAGTACGGCGGTGGCGGGATAGCCCAGCACGTTGCGCTCATACACGCCGATCAGGGCGTCCAGCATATCGGGGTTTTTGAACATGTCGGGCTCGGTGGCCAGCTTGTCCTCGGCGGCTGCGCCGTCCAGGAAGCGGGCGAACACTTCGGGACCGAAGGCCAGGCTCAGCACGGCGCCGCCGACGGCGGAGGTGGAGGAATATCTGCCGCCGATGAAGTCATCCATGAAGAAGGCATCCAGATAGTCGCTGCTGGCGGCCAGAGGAGAGGTCTTGCTGGTGACGGCGATCATGTGCTTGGAGGGGTCCAGACCCAGCTTCTTCAGCGCATCCTTCACGAAGGACTCGTTGGTCAGGGTCTCCAGCGTGGTGCCGGACTTGGAGACGAGGATGAACAGGGAGTGTGCCACATCGATGCCCTTCAGCACGCCTGCGGCGTCATCGGGGTCGACATTGCTGATGAAGCGGGCTTCCATCTTGAAGCAGCCGTTCACCTTTGCCCAGTTTTCAAGAGCAAGGTACATCGCACGGGGGCCCAGATCGCTGCCGCCGATGCCGATCTGCACGACGGTGGTGAACTTCTCACCGGCGCCGTTGACGATCTGTCCGGCATGGACCTTGTTTGCGAACTCGGTGACCCGGTTCTGCACGCCGGTGTAGAATTCCCGCTTGTTGGTGTCGTCTGCGAGGACGTCATTGCCCAGCTGGCCTCTGGTGAGGTGATGCAGGACTCTGCGCTTTTCGCCGACGTTGATGATCTCGCCGTTATACAGTGCCTCGAACTTCTCGGTCAGCTGTGCTTCCTCGGCCAGCTTCTTCAGGGCGGCGAGGATCTCGCAGTCGACAGCCTTTGCGGCGTAGTTGAACGCCATGCCGCCCGCCATCTTTACGGAGTATTCCTTTACCCGCTTGGCGCCGTTTTCGCCGGCCATGGTCTCGGGCAGGGATACCTTTGCGGTATTGCAGAGAGCTTTATAGGAATCGAGAGTGTCGAGGTTCTTCCAATTAATCATTGTAATCGTCTCCAATCATGTTTTGCATTTTACTCAGCCGAAGATCTGCGCCTTGCCTGCGCCCCATACCGAACCGATCAGTCCGGCCAAAGGATCGCTGACTTCCTTGTTGTAGGCGGCGGCTTCGTCGTTGTAGGGGTCGTGACCGATGCGAAGCTGGGCTGAGGCGTAATTTTTGTAGTTATAGCGGAAGTCGGAAGCGTCGTTGTCGTTCATCTTGACGTCGGAGCCTGCGGTATACAGAGCCTCCACCGCCTGCGTGAGCTTGTTGGCGGTCTCGTACTTTTTGCCGATCTTTGCGGCGTCGGCAAGGTTCTGGGCGGCGGTGTTCACGGCGTCGACGAGCTTCGTGTCGATATCCTTATACCGTGCTGCGATGCCGCTCATTACCTGGGCGTCGGAGAGCATTTCGTTCAGCTCTGCCGAGATGCTTTCGGAGGCGGACCAGAACACCGCTTCCACATCCTTTGCCTGACTGTTCAGCGCACTGCCGCCGCCGATAAACAGCGTGCAGGCAATGACTGCCGCCAATACGATGCTTGCGATCTTCCTGTTTTCAGTAAGCTTCATTCGTAATTTTCTCCAAATCGTTTTGCTGACTGTAACTGCTCACTGCACATGACATACGGACGGTTTACTTGTCCATGTGCATTTCGAGCATCTTCTTGCGGAGGGTCTCCTCGATGGTCTCAAGCTCCTTCTCGGCTTCCCTGCGCTTCTCCTTGCCGGCGCGCTGGATCTCGAGGACCTCGTCCATGGTCTCGATGAGGCGGGCGTTTGTCTGGGTGAGGGTTTCGATGTCGATGATTCCCCTCTCGCTCTCCTTGGCGATCTCGACGGAGCTGGTGTGCAGCTTCTCGGCGTTGGCCTTCAGCAGGTCGTTGGTCAGGTTGGTGACCTCACGCTGTGCTTTCATGGCGCTCTGAGAGTGCTCAAGACCGAGGGCCAGCACCATCTGGCTCTTCCACAGGGGGATGGTGTTCACGATGGTGGACTGGATCTTTTCGGCGAGCTGCTGGTTGTTGTTCTGCAGCAGGCGGATCTGGGGCGCCATCTGGATGGCGACGTTGCGGGTCAGCTCCAGATCGTAGATCTTCTTCTCAAAGCGGTCTGCCTTGGCAGCCATGTCGCTGGCGGCCTGTGCATCCTCGGGAAGACCGGAAGCCTTTGCCTTGGCACGGGCCTCTTCCACGTCCTTGCTGCGGAACAGCTCCAGCGCCTGCTTGCCGGCGGCAATGTACATGGACAGCTCCTTGAAGTAGTCCAGGTTCTGATCGTAGAGCTGATCCATCATGGTGATGTCCTTCAGCAGCTGTACCTGATGATCCTCCAGCTGGTTGACGAGGCCGTTGACGTTGACCTCGACCTTTTCATAACGGTTCTTCAGCAGGGCGATCTTGTCTACCTTCTTCTTGAGGAAGCCGAAAAGTCCGCCTTTTTCTTCGGTGTCGGTGTCAAAGGAGCGCAGCTCGGTCACCAGACCTGCGATCATGTCGCCGACCTCGCCCAGATCCTTGCTCCGCACGCTGTTGAGGGCGGTGTCGGAGAAGTTGGCGATGTTCTGCTGTGCGCCTGCGCCGTACTGGAAGACCAGCTGGGGATTGGTGATGTCGATCTTTTTGGAGAATTCGTCGATCTGTGCCTGTTCCTCTTCGGTGAATACGGGAGCCTTGGTCTGCTCGGCAACTTCTTCCTTTATCTGCTCTTCGCTGGCAGCGGCGGCCTGTACGGCGGCAGCTGCGTCGGGAGCTGCGGGTGCTTCTTCAAAACCGAGTGAAAGCTTGATGTCTGACATGTTGATTTCCTCCGATGTTATGTTGTATTTTTTAGATTAGTGAATGGAAAGCTTTTCGCCGATCAGGCCTTCGGCGGCCATCATGGTCTCCAGCACCTTGATCTCTGCGGTGATGTCCATCTGGGTGTCCCGATAGAGGTTGTCCACCTGCTTCTCAAAAGCGGTGGCGATCATGTCGAGGCTGCCCTCTACGCTCTTGCGGCTCTTCTCGATGTGCTCGCCGTCAAGACCGGTCTGCGTCAGCGTGGTGTAGGTGTCCAGCAGCTTGACCGATACCGGCAGGTAGTAGGACATGAACTTGCGCACCTGCAGCGCCTGTGTGGGCGTGCGCTCCAGCGCGTCGAAGATGCGGCCGCCGGCATAGATGATGCGGTCCAGCTCCTTTTTGAGCTCGGGCGAATCGATGCCTGCCGCCAGCTCCTTCAGCCGGTTCATGTCTGCACGGCCTTCCTTGATCTGGCGGTCGACCTCGGGATCGCCGGTGGAGGGATCGGCCTCATATTCCTCGACTCTGCCGGGGAACAGGAATTTGCCGCCGTAATAGGCGCCGAAGGACAGCACCGCAACGATCAGTGCGGGGAGCAGCTTGTAGATCGGATGAATGAGCCATGCGATGAGCCATACGGCTGCGGCCATGTAAAGGGGGATCGCCGAAGGGATTTTTCTCTGTTTGATCATACCTTGTCACCTGTTGTTCTTTTTTCTACTATTATACACCAAAACAGGCCATTCGGTCAATATCTTTGTGTATTAATTGTCGTGTTTTCCGCCTGAGTGATACGGTTTTGTGCCTGTGTGTTTGTTTTGGATCAGAGCTCATACTCGCTGCGGATGATGTCGCCGGAGATCTCCCGCTTGGCGACACGGGAATAGATGACCTTGACGTCGGCTTCAAGATGCTCCCTGCCTACACTGTCGAGGGTCGGATACAGCATGTCGACCGGTTCTGCGGTGATGGGGTTGGTGCCGTCCTCGATGATCTTGAAGATCGTGAAGGTCGTCTTGGCGATCTTTTTATTCTCGATATAGAAGTGGGCGGCGAGGCCGTACTGGGGCAGGCATGCCTTGTCCGCATACATCGAATTGGGCGACATGGTCACATTGCCCAGCGAGTAGAAGCAGGGGATGCCGCCGAGATATTCGGCTTCCTGTGTGGTGTGGGAATGGGCGGCAATGACCGCATCAAAGCCCATTTCTGCGGCTTTTTTGACGAAATAGCGGCTGAATTCGCCGACTTTTACGTTGAACTGGCCGCCGGTATGCGGATAGAAGATGACGATGTCGGCGTTCTCCCTCGCCTTTTTGTAGTCCGCCTCGATGCGGGAAAGCGCCCGGTCCAGCTCCTCCTGCACATACACGTCGTCGGTATTGCCGACCCACATCCGCAGGGCACGCTTCAGCGCCACCACGTCCTCCCAGGAGGGTTCATAGCCTGCGGCAGCGGCGAAGGCGGCCTTCAGTGCCTTCAGCTTTCCGGCATCGGGGTTGGGGCCGACCCGCTGAGAGAGGTATTTGTCCACGGAGTCACGGAGCAGATTGACACATTCCTCGTGTTCGCTGTCCGGGATGCAGTGGTTGTTCTCGGAATTGGTGCCGTAGGTGTAGCTGATGACGGCAACGTTGGCGTCGCCGACGGTGAAGTATTCGGCCTCTTTCCGCTTCCCCTGCTTGAAGGTTCCGGTATGCTTGAGGCCGAGACTGTCCAGCACGTCGATGGTGCGGTAAGCGCCGTCCAGTCCCCTGTCAAAGCAGTGATTGTTGGCGGTGGTCACAAGGCCGATGCCGGTGTCCTTGACCGCACGGGCCAGCTCGTCGGGCGCATTGAAGGAGACCAGCTCGTGCGTGTAGACGGCGGCCTCGCCTGCCAGCGGCGTTTCGAGGTTGGCAACGGAGTAGTCGGATGCTTTCAGCAGCTCTTTGAGGTATTTGAAGGTATAAGTGTAGTCAAAGCCCTTGGCGCATTTAACCTGATCGTGGACGGGCGGCTCGTTCATGATGTCGCCGAGAATGGTAAGCTTTGTCATTGGGATATTGCCTCCTTTGATGTTGTCTTGGGCAGTCTGCCCATAAATACGGTTTTCGCAGTGTCGGATTCCACACTCAGCTCGCCCTCCGCCTTCTGCATGATGCTCCGGCAGATGGCCAGTCCCATGCCTCTGCCTTCGCCCTTGGTGGAGAAGCCCTGCGTGAAGATGTTTTCCCGGATATCGTCCGGGATGCGGGGGCCGTTGTTCGAGACCGAGAACAGGCAGGCGTTCACGCTTTCGCTGAGCTTGACGGTGATACGGGGCTCCTGTGTGCCGGACAGGGCGTCCACGGCGTTGTCGATCAGATTGCCCAGTACCCGGCAGACCAGATAGTCCTCGGCGGCAAGACTGCCCCAGGCGGATTCGATCTCCAGCCGCATGTCGATTTGCCGGCTTTCGCATTCGGCGCTCTTGGCGGCCAGCAGCGCATTGACGGCAGGGGATTCGGTGCGCATGAAGCGGCTGACCGAGCGGATATCGGAATAGATCTTTTCGATGTAGTCAACGGCTTCCTTGCCCTCATCCAGCTCGACCAGACTGTAAACCACCTGCAGATGGTTCATAAAGTCGTGCCGCTGGGCCCGCAGCGTGGTGTTCAGCCGGTTGACCTCGGAGAGCGTCTCCTTGACCATGTCCCGGTCGTCGGCGATCCTGCCGGAGTCGATGGCCTTCCGGATATCCAGCCAGGCGCCCCAGCATACGATGAACGTCAGCACGCACAGAAGGAGCTGTTCGGTAAGACCGGTGAATGCCGTGCCCCGGCTGATGACGGAGATCAACGCAATGGTGAGCGCACCGAGGATCTGCAGCACATTGATGATGATGCTGTAGACCATCATTTTCCGTGAGATGTCGATGGATTTCATATGGCGCATCGGATGTGTCCCTTTCAAAACAGATTTGATTTAACAATCATGTGGTATACTGTATAAAAAGAAGAAAATCAGTGGTTGTGGAAAATATGGTTTTTGTGACAAATGCGATCGTGCTTCACAATGCGGATTATAAGGATTATGACCGCATGGTGACGCTGTTTTCCCCGGTATACGGCAGGATCGACGCCATTGCCCGGGGCTGCCGCAGGCCCAAGTCGGCGCTGATGGGCGTGACGGACATGTTCTGCGCCGGTGAGTATACCATCACCGAGACAACAGACCGCCGCTCGATCACCCAGTGCCAGCTCAAGGAGGCGTTCTATAATATCCGCTTTGACTATGACAAGCTGACGCATGCCTGCTATTGTCTGTCTCTGGCGGATACGGCGGTGCTTCCGGACCAGCCGGCGGATGCGCTGTTTTATTTACTGCTGGAAACGCTGACGTTCCTGGCCGATTCCGACCTGCCCAATGAGCTGATGACCTCCGCCTTCGAGATGCGGTTCATGCACGTCAACGGCTTCACTCCGCAGATGAAGTACTGCGTCTCCTGCGGCGCACCGGTGGAAGGCGACTGCCGGTTCGACGAGGAAAAGGGCGGCGTCATCTGCAATATGTGCAAAAGCAGCGCACCGAGGATCTCCGACATGGCAAGGCGCATCATTCTGAAATCCTCTACGTCCCCTTACCGCAATATCCCGATGCTGAAGGATCATGAAGAATGGAAGGAAGCCGCCCGCCTGTTCCGCCCGTTTGTCGAAAGAAGGATCGACCGGCGGTTCCGCACGACGGTTCCCGACCTGCCCGATTAAATTGCTAATTTCCTATTATTTATTTCAGTTTTCTCTTGACAGTGACACAATTTTGTAATATAATGTAACATATCAGAATTGTACGGGTGTACTGTACCTATTATATCACATACGGATCAAATAATCAAATAAAACCTGAAAAAATCATTCAGGAGCTTCGGGGAGTGTTGTTATGGAAAAGAGTCGCTTTGGCGTAAGGAACGTGCTGGCACTGGTCCTGTGCCTGTTCCTTGTGCTGGGTACGTTCACGGTGGCTTCGGCAGAGTACGGTGTGCTGAAGTTCTCCGAGCGAGACAACGAGGATGTGAAGGCCGTGCAGGCACGTCTGTCCGTGCTGGGATATCTGGACGAGGACGACGTGACCGGCAACTACTTTAACAATACGGCCGACGCCGTGTCCGCCTTCCAGCAGAAGGCGGGTCTTCCGATCAATCGGGAAGAGATCAGCGTAAAGATGCAGGAAGTGCTTTTCGGCGCAGATGCTCCCGTTGCTTCCTCCTTTACCGGCTATGCCGAGCTGAACTATACCGACAAGGGCATTGACGTTGCGGTGATGCAGCAGCGGCTGATCAATCTGGGCTATCTGAACAGCACTGCCACCGGCGGATACTGGAAGGCTACCAAGGCGGCTGTGGCGGAATTCCAGGCAAAGAACGGTTTCCCGGTCAACGGCGAGACCATTACCGCTGCCCAGCTGGAATGGCTGTACAGCGCCAGCGCCAAGAGCAAGGATGAATCCGTCATCATTGCACCCACGGATCCCGGTATCTCCGATGAATTCATCGAGCTCTGCTTCAATATGAATTCCGATTATGTCGGCAGACTCCAGAAGCGCCTGATCGCGCTGGGATATTTGAAAGAATACTCCCTGAATTACTATGGCAGCACGACGATGGATGCCGTGGCCCTGTTCCAGCAGAAAGCCGGTCTGAAGGTGGACGGCAGTATCGCCACCGTGGCGATGCAGCAGCTGCTGTTCTCGGACGAGGCTCCGATCATCCCCGGCGGTTCTGCGACAAATCCCTCCACCACGACTCCGGCTCCATCCACGACCACGCCTGCTCCCGTCGGCGATTACAGCAACTATGCCAATGCCCGCAGGGATGTGGTTCTGAAGCGCGGCACGCAGGACGAGCAGGTGTACTACCTCACCACGAGACTTGTCCAGCTGGGCTATCTGCCGGCAGGATATATAACGAACAGCGTGGACGGCAAGGTCTATGATGCCATCACCTCTTTCCAGCAGACCAACGGCCTCACTGCCGACGGCATTGCCGGAAGAAATACCCTGACGAAGCTGTACGGCGATTCCGCACTTCCGAAGGGCTCTACTCCCCCCTCCAAAGATTATACCGACTATTCCAAGGCCAGCCGCAGCATTCTGATAAAGCTGGGCACCACCGATGAAGAGGTCATGTACCTCACCACGAGGCTCATCGAGCTGGGCTACCTTTCCGGCTCTGCCACGCAGTATGCTTCGGACACCGTGATCAACGCTGTCAAGACCTTCCAGACGAAGAACGGACTGGCAGCCGACGGCATGGCGGGCTCCAACACGCTGAACAAGCTGTACAGCAGCTCCGCAGTTCCGGCAGGCTCCTCCCCTTCTCCCGCTCCCGTGACCGATTATCACGACTATACCAAGGCACGCAAGGACATCCTGTTCAAGCTCGGCGTGACCGACAATGAGGTCATGTACCTCACCACGAGGCTGATCGACCTGGGCTATCTGTCCGGCAGCGCCATCAACACCGTCAACGATACCGTCGTAAATGCCATCCGGACGTTCCAGTCCAAGAACGGACTGACCGCCGACGGCATGGCGGGCTCCCTGACACTGGGCAGGCTGTACAGCACGGCGGCGATCCCCAACGGAACGTCTCCCACGACACCGCCTCCCGCAAAGGACTACAGCGATTACAGCAAGGCAAGACAGGATATCCTGTTCAAGCTCGGTGTGACCGATGAAGAAGTCATGTACCTTACCACAAGGCTTATTAATCTCGGCTATCTCTCCGGCAGCGCCGTGACCAACGTGAACGGTACCGTGGAGAGCGCCATCCGTAACTTCCAGACGAAGAACGGCCTCACCAGCGACGGTCTGGCAGGCTCCAAGACACTGGCAAAGCTCTACAGCGCATCGGCGATCGCAAACACCACGACACCCACCGATACGCCTACGGCTGCGCCGACGAGCGGCCCCGATTACAGCGACTACACCAAGGCAAGCCGTGATCTGCTGATCAAGTACGGCGTGACCGATGAACAGGTCATGTACCTGACGACGAGACTCATCAGCCTCGGCTATCTCACCGGAACCGCCACCAACACCGTGGATACCACCGTGGAGAACGCCATCCGTGACTTCCAGACGAAGAACGGTCTGACCACCGACGGCATGGCGGGCTTCAATACTCTGACCAAGCTGTACAGCAGCTCTGCGATCCCCGCAAGCGCTGCTCCCGTAAAGGATTACAGCGATTATACCAAGGCCGAGACCGACCTGCTGCTCAAGTACGGCGTGACCGATGAAGAGGTCATGTACCTCACCACGAGGCTCATCTCGCTGGGCTACCTCACCGGCAGCGCCACCGATACCGTGGACAACAGCGTTGAAAACGCCATCAAGGAATTCCAGGCTGCCAACGAGCTCACCTCCGACGGCGTGGCCGGCAGCAAGACCCTGACCAAGCTGTACAGCAGCAGCGCCAAGAGCAAGGGCAAGTCCTCCGATGTGACACCCGACCTCACCAAGACGCTGAAGGAAGGCGACGTGGGCGATCAGGTCCAGCTGCTCTATGAGCGCATTATCGAGCTGGCTTACAGCACCGACAGCGCCAAGTCCGTATTCGATTCCTCTCTGACCTCCGCCGTGAAGTGGTTCCAGAACTCCAACTCTCTGACCGCCGACGGCGTTGCGGGTCCCAAGACCCTGGCAAAGCTCTATTCCGACAGTGCGATCTCTGCTCTGGAATCCATGATCGGTAAGCCCGGCGAGGAGCTGAATCCCGTGGACGGCGAGCTGCGCTATCCCAAGATCAACATGGTCGTGAACGTCAACTTCTTCTCCGCCGAAGGCGACAAGTACTTCAACCGTGAGACCGGCATCTTCGCCGACGGCAAGACAGCCACCGTTACCGACGTCGAGACCGGTATCTCCTACTACGTAAGGCGCAAGGGCGGCTATTCTCACTGCGACGTTGAGCCCCTCACCGCTTTCGATACCTACCGGATGTCCGTTATCTACGGCGGCACCTGGTCCTGGGAGCGCCATGCAGTGCTGGTCACCCTCAGCAACGGCCAGACCCTCGCAGGCTCTGCCAACGGTATGCCCCACGGCGAGTCCGACATTTCCAACAACAACATGGACGGCCATACCTGTATCCACTTCCTGGGCTCCAAGACCCACGGCTCGGATCAGGTGGACAGCAACCATCAGGCAGCTGTCTCCGTGGCAGCAGGCGCCAGCATCGGCGTCGTGCAGGCCCGCATCAACAGCCAGAGCAAGTAAAAGCTCCGAATATGAAAGACCCGGCACTGTCCGGGTCTTTTGCGTTCAGATGGGAGATCATCTGCGTAATGTCAGGCAAAAAGTGAGAATATTTGTAGCCATCCTTCCGGGGCGTGCGTATAAAGAAGTGTAAGTCAAGAACGACAACAAAAAAACAAAGCATTATCAAGGAGGAACACAATCATGAAGAACACTATGAAGAAGGTCATTTCATTCGTTCTGGCAGCCATTATGCTGCTCTGCGCCGCCGCATTTGCCGAAGGAACTGTTGCCGGAAGCAATTTCGCCGGTATGCCCAATCCCATGGTAGAGACCGACGCCGCAGGCATTCAGGCGTTCGGCATCCCCTATTCTCTGCCGGAAGGTGCTGAGAACGTACAGTACTTCATCATTGCCAATGAAATGGTCGATATCCGCTTCACCCTCGGCAACAGAGAATACACCGTAAGAATGGCGCCGATGAACGAGTTCACCGAGATCTCCGGCTACTGCTATGACAGCGAAGAGAGGAATGTTGAGGTCCGCGGCATTGCCGGCAAGCTGGAAACCATCCTGCTTGACGACGGCGACGTTCAGGTCGTTGAGTTCTACGACGCAGTTCCCGGCATCATGTATTCCGTTTCGGTCAAGGCCATGGTCATGAACGATCTGGACCTGCCCGCCGAGGCTGCTGCCATCTGCATCCCCGCACAGGGCGAGTGCGACGGCGACGTTACCCGCAGCATGTACTATGAGAACACCTTCGAGGCAGTGGTCGAGGACACCGACGTGATCGCCATCGTGGATCAGTACGACGACGGCAGCTTCGGCTTTGAAGTCATCAGCGCCGATGCAGCCGGCCGCACCGAGTGGGACATCCTGGTTCCCGCAGAGAACGTGACCTCCGACAACGGCATCATCACCGTGACCTATCCCGAGTGCCACTGCGTCTACATTGACGGCGAATTCGGCGAGATCACCGATCTGGGCGTCAGCGCAGGCAAGCTGGTATGGCAGGACGATACCCTGACCTGGGAAGATGAAGACCTGGGCTCCACCACCTTCTCCGCCGTCGGCACCACCGAGGTCTATGCAGACTATGCCGACTCCCTCGGCGGCCGTGCAGTGCTGACCGCAAGAGTCTCCGCTACCGACGACACCGCCCCCGTCATCATGAACATCCACTGGGCCAACTCCGCTTTTGAAACCTGCACCTGGATCATGAGCACCGATATGCCCGGCAGCCTGATCATCAACAATGACCTGGGCGCCTGCAAGATCAACGAGTTCAGATATACCGACTGCACCTGCTTCATCGAGAAGTACGACGAAAACGGCGAGCTCTCCGAGTACGAGTGGCTCTACGAGAACGGCACCGGCGGCTTCGTCATGGATCAGGGCGACAACGGCCTCATCATCAATTGGGTACCCGACAACACCGAAATCGGCGGCGAGTGCTCCTTCGAGGCCATCATCTACTAAGGTTCCTCTTAAAAATGCCCCCGCAGCGTGAAATTCAGAGCTGCGGGGGCGACCTTTTATATCGGGGAATGAATTACTTCTTGCCGGCGAGGGACTTGCGGTACTTCTCGCTCTCCCAGTTGGCGATGAAGGCCTTGGCGGCTTCGCCCATGGTGGAGAGGGTCTTGCCGTTCTTCTTGATGAGGCGGCAGATGAATACCACGGCGGTCAGGGTCTCGGCGATGACTTGTGCCTTGGCGGCGGGCATGTTGAAGATCAGGGAGCCGGTCTCGGCATCGGCAACGCAGCAGCCCTCGGCGGGAGCAGCCTTGCCCATGGAGAAGGCGCCGGTGAGGAACACCAGCTGATCGGGATACAGGGGCTTGGTGAGGAAGAATTCCTCGTCATACTCGCCGGTCTTCAGCTCCTCGCTGAGATAGGGAGAAACGGCTTCCACGAGGCCGCCCTCCAGCTCCTTGACGGAGACGGCGGGGAAAGCGCCCAGCTCGATGCCGAAGGCCTTGGCAATGCGGGCGTTGACATCGGTGTGGATGCGCAGGCACTCGTCGGGATCGTCGCTGTGGACGATGAGGCCGTGGTTCTGCATGAAGATGGCGGCGGGCCGCTTGCCGGTTTCCTTGGTCACACGGGCCAGCTCGTCACGGATGGAGAAGGTGAGCCTTGCGCCGGGATCGACATAGGGAACGAAGCCCCAGGTATAGTCGGCATCCTTCAGCGCATCGCCGACGATGGCAAGGCACTCTTCGCTGCAGGCGGCGAGGTTGGCATAGACGGAATGGCTGTGGGCAACGAAGGTGTCCAGCAGGGAATGGAAGCCCGCCTCAACGGAGGGACGCAGTGCTGCGAGGCCTTCGATGGTCTTGGTGAATTCCTTTGCCTTGGTAGAACCGGCCTTTTCCACATCCTCGAAATCGGCGGGGTTGGAGCCGTTATAGAAGGCAGACAGGCTGGCGTAATCCAGTACGGCATAGGCCTTGTCGGGCTGAATGTCCTTGAGACAGTAGCCGGAAGCCTTGATGGCCATCAGGCCGCCGTCCAGCTTGACGGAAGTGTTGCCGCCGCCGCCCTGCACGTAATCGGCATGGGCGCCGACGCTCTGGGAAACACGGGCAAAATCATTGAGACGTGCAGCATTTGCACTGAAGAAATCGCTCATCGGAAATGTACCTCCTATGTTGTTTGTGTTTATTATAGCATATCTGCGCTGTCAAGTCAATTTTTTATGTCAATAATAGGCTTGAATTTTCGGAAAAGTATGGTATAATTAACTCAGATTACGATAGAGGAGTATTATATGAAAACGGTCATTATCGGCGGCTGCGGTCATTACGGCTTTGCAACGGAGGAAATAAAAAAGGATCCGTCTCTGACGGTGTGCGCCATGGCACCGGGCCCGCATCCGGAGAACATGAAAAACGTGCTGAGCGCCTGTGATAATGCGGGCAGTCAGCCCAAACTTTATGAAAACTATCTCGAAATGCTGGATAAGGAAAAGCCGCAGCTGGCGGTGGTCAATCCGTTCTTCTGTGACAATGCCCGGGTCAGCATCGAATGCCTGAAGCGGGGGATCCACGTTTTCTCCGAAAAGCCGCTGGCGACAAAGATCGGGGAATTGGACGAACTGGAAAGCGTGTACAGGGCTTCCGGCTGCGCCCTGCAGGGCATGTTCAACCTGCGCTGCTGCGGCTGGTTCAACACCGTGAAAAAGGCCGTGGACGAGGGCCGTATCGGCGTGGTGCGCACCGTGCAGGGCAGAAAAAGCTACAAGTTAGGCAAGCGCAGCGAGACATATCTCAAAATGGAGACCTTCGGCGGCATTCTGCCGTGGGTCGGGATCCATGCCATCGACTGGGTGCTGACCATCGGCGGCAAGTGCATTCAGGCGGTCGGGTTTCAGGACGCCGGATACAACAACGGCAACGGCGAGTGCGAAACCGCTTCGGCTGCGATATTCCGGCTGGAAAACGGCGCCATCGGCAGCGTCACGGCGGATTTCTACCGCCCGGACGGCGCATCGAGGCACGACGATGACCGGCTGCTGGTCACGGGTACGAAGGGCTTTATCGAGGCGCTCAACGGAAAGGTATACATCGAGGACAGTGAGCCGAGAAGAGAACTGGAGCTCGAAAAGGGCGAGAACTGCCTGCGGCTGATGCTGAACGCCATCGGCACGGAAGAGGCCGACCGGCTGGCGCAGGCGGCGTTTGATTCCACAAGGGCGGCGCTTATGGCGAGAGACAGTTTTTAATTAGCAATTAGCAATGTGCAATTGGCAATTGTCGGCGAAGCCAAAAGTCCCTCTCCACATCAGTGGAGAGGGGGGACCGCCGCAGGCGGTGGGTGGGGTTGATAAAGTAATGCAGATGGCAGAACGCCACTATACATACATTTCCGGCCCTACTCCGGCAGCTTTGCTGCCACCTCTCCCCACTGAGGTGGGGAGAGACTCCGGGTTATGCAAGGAGCAAAGGCGAATTATTAAATACTCAGCCGATGAGCTTTTTCCAGGCAGTGACTACAGACCAAGGCTCATACGGCACGCCGTTGGCGGCGTTGCCCAGCTCGAACAGGAACGGGCCGGTATAGCCTGCGGCAAGGAGCGTGTCGTGGACGTACTTGAACGGCACGATGCCCATACCGGGCTCCCAATGGCGCTCGTCGATGCCGTCGTAGTCGGACAGGTGCGTGGTGATGATGCAGTCGGCGACGGGCTTCATGAACTGCTCGTGGGACTCGATCAGCAGGTGATTGACGTCAAAGCACATGCCTGCGCAGGTGCCCTTCAGCTGTGCCATTTCGCTGCCGGAGCGGCCGATGCAGGTGCGGGGCAGGTTTTCGACGGCGAGCTTCATATCGCCTGCGGCTTCCTGCAGCTCTGCAAGGCTTTCCATGCAGTAGCGCAGGCGGATATTGCGGTCCTTGTCCTCATTGGGCTCCGTGCTGGGATGGATGACCAGCACCTTGGGCGAATACTGACGGGCGAGCTCGATGACCTTTTTCTCAAACTCGATGGTGCGGCGGCGCTTCTTCTCGTCGGGGGCGGAGATGTCCAGCTCCCGGCTGAAGGGAAGATGGATGCTCCACAGCTCCATGCCGCTCTTGACGGCGAGGTTATAGGCTGCTTCGGTGAAGGATCTGAGGTCGTCCAGCCCCTTGTTGGGCAGGGAGATTTCGACGACGGAGAAGCCGGCTTCGGCATAGCGGGGAGCCAGCATCCAGTTTTTCAGACCCAGGGAAATACCGAGGATATCGGACATAGTAAAAACCACCTTTCATTTCGTTGCTTTCAAACATTATATCACGGAAAAACGCTTTTGAACAGGGGGAAAACGTATGAAAATTTATGCGGAAAAGCTGCTGATGAACGGCGGCTGGCTGGAGGATCAGGTCGTGACTGTGGAGAACGGCGTCATCACCGGGATCGAGACAGGAAGCGATGCGCCGTTTTCCTGCAAATACCTCGTGCCGGGCATGTTCGATATCCACTGCCACGGCGGCGAGGGTGCTTACACGCTGATGCAGGACGAGGTCAGCTGGAGCCGGTATCTGATGGCGCTGGCGGGTCACGGCGTGACGGACATCCTGTTCGGCATCTCCACCTATACCGGAGCGGAGGGCTATAAGAATGCGCTGGATTTTGCCGTAATGCTGATGGAAAAGCAGAAAAAGGGTCTGCTGCCCGGCGCAAGGATCGCAGGCATCCATTTGGAGGGCCCGTTCCTGAACCCGAACCGCAGCGGCGCCATGACGCCCGAAGCCATGCTGCTGCCCACGGTGGAGAATTTTGAGACGCTTTTCGGTACTTATAAGCAGTATATCAAATATATCACCATTGCCGCCGAAAGGGATGGCAGGGAGCTGGTGCAGTACCTCAAAAAGATCGGCATCAAGGTGCAGATCGGTCACACGGATGCGAGCTATGAGCAGGCTGAGGAGGCATTCAAATGGGGTGTGGACTCGCTGTGTCACACCTTCAATGCGGCCCGGCCCATCCATCACCGGGAGCCCGGCGTGGTGACGGCGGCGCTGCTGAACAGGAACGTGTACTGCGAGGCCATCTGCGACTTCAAGCATCTGCATCCGGCGACGGTGAAGCTGATCTACACGCTGAAGGGACCGGAACGGATGGCGGTCATTTCCGACTCGGTGGCGGTCACGGGTCTGCCGGACGGCGAGCATATCATCAACGGCAAAAAATACCTGATCGTGGACGGCACGCAGCGGGTCAAGGGCGGCAATACCCTTTCCGGCGGCGCATGCTATCTGGACGGCTCGGTGAAGAACCTGCTCTCGCTGGGGATCCCCGAGGAGGACGTGTTCAACATGGTGAGCCGCACGCCTGCAAGGCGTATCGGCGTCGAGCTGGGCGAAATACAGGTCGGCAGGAAGGCGCATATGACCGGCTTTGATGCGGAGGCGGCGCCGGTGCTGACAGTCATTGAAAACGATATATTCTCAAAGAAGTAAGGGGGACGGGAAATTATGGCAAATTATGTGGCAGGTGTCGATATCGGCGGTTCATCGGTGAAATTCGGCGTATTTGAAGAAGGCAGAGAGTTAGTATACCGTTCCTCCGCAACGATGGTGATCGGTGATGCGGACGCAGGCGTTCAGATCATCAAAAAACTGGTGGATGACTGCCCCTATCATATCGACAAGCTGGGCGCTGACACCCCCGGCACGGTGCTGCTGCCGCAGGGCACGGTCAATGCCGCCAACCTGTTCTGGAAAAACGTGCCGCTGCGGGCGATGCTGAACCGGGCGCTCAAGATGCCCATCTGGGTGGACAACGATGCCCAGACGCAGCTGGCCGCCGAATGGTGGAGCGGCGCCTGCAAGGGCCTCAGCAGCGCCATCTATCTGACCTTCGGCACAGGCGTCGGCGGCGCCATGCTGATCAACGGCAAGCCCTGGAGAGGCCATCGGAACACCGCCGGAGAGATCGGTCACATCATCACCCATGCGGACGGGCTGAACTGCCCCTGCGGCCTCAAGGGCTGCTATGAGCGGTATGCCTCGGCGGCGGCGCTCTGCCGGATGGGCGGCAGGGACAATGCCAAGGAGATCATCGATGCGGCCAGAGACGGCGATCCCGAAATGCAGAAGGTGTTCCGGGAGTATCTGCACGAGGTTGCCATCGGCATCGCCTCGTTGAACATGGTGTTCCGTCCCGAGGCCTTCGTGCTGGGCGGCGGCATCAGCGCTGCAGGCGACATCTTCCTGCACACGCTGAACGAGGAGATCATCAAGGTGGCGGGCCCCTATGCCGAGGAGATCAATTCCTCGCTGGCGCTGGCGGTACACAGAAACGATGCGGGCATCCGGGGCGCTGCGGCGCTGGCGATGACCTGTCTGGAGTGAGCGGTTCCGGAGAGTGTGCAGTTGGCAGTGAGCAGTTGGGCAGCTTTGCCGCCGATTGATATGGAATTAGTACTCAGCCAAAAGTCGTTCCCCACCTCAGTGGGGAAGGTGCCGAGCGAAAGCGAGGCGGATAGGGCTGGAGATGTATGTATGGTGGTGAAAACACCACTTTCAAAGCTTTGTCAGCCCTACCCACCGCCTGCGGCGGTCCCCCCTTCCCAGTGAGCTGGGAAGGGACTACGAGTATGCAAGAGGAAAAAAACTCCACATTCCAAACTTCTCATTTCTGACTTGACTTTTGAATGATAAACAAAGGAGGAGATACCCTATGCTTTTGAAGTCCATCAATGCCTGGAGCGTGCCTTCGGAGGTCGGGTTTGCAGAGATGTTTGCAGACCTCAAAAAGGCGGGATTTGACTGTGTGGAGCTGAATCTCGATGCGCCGGGCGCAGGTGCGCATGCGCTGAGCGTTGAGACCACCGATGAAGAGCTTTTGCAGATCAGAAAGCTGAGCGAGGCGGCAGGCCTGCCGATCTGCAGCATTTCCAGCTCCCAGTGGGGAAAGTCCGCACTGGCGGGCGGCACCGTGCCGACGAAGTTTCTTTTGGAGAAGCAGCTGAATTGTGCCAAGCTCTTGGGCGCAGACGGCATACTGATCGTTCCCGGCGGCATCGGTCCGGACTGCTCCATCAAACAGGCGTACATCAATGCGAAGAACGAGCTGCTGGCCTGTAAGGACCTGATCGAGGGACAGAGCGTCAAGGTAGGCGTGGAGAACGTGTGGAACAACTTCTTCCTGTCTCCGGTCGAGATGGCGCGCTTCATTGACGAGCTGGCCATCAAGAACCTCGGCGCGTATTTCGACGTCGGCAACGTGGCCATCTTCTCCTATCCCGAATACTGGATTGAGATTCTGGGCAGCCGGATTCAGAAAATCCACGTCAAGGATTTCCGCAAGAGCGGCGGCAACGCGGGCCATTTCGTCAACCTGCTCGAGGGCAGCATCCGCTGGAAGAAGGTTGTGGACGCGCTCAAGGCGGCGGGCTATGACGCCTATCTGACGGCCGAGCTGGGCGGCATGCCCGAAACGCCCGACTACCTCTACGGCATCACCGAAAAGGCGCTCGACACCATTATTAAGATGTGAGTGTGAAGTGTGGAGGG
>JAZLHZ010000052.1:0-1995 GCA_045617085.1 Clostridia bacterium | reverse complement strand
AGCCCGGTCCCGGTCAACGATGTCCGGCGAAAGCTTTGTTTAGTCTTTCATTAGGATACACCCCATCCGCAATTTTTCACACCAATGCCCGATTTTCTGCTTGCATAATTGCAAAAATGTGGTAAAATAGAATAGGATAGGTATTTATGTATATTCGGAGGTGCAGTATGCGTTTCTATATCGGCGACTATACCACGGAGGGCAGCATCGGCGTTGCGCTGTGCAGCCTCGAAAACAACACGCTTTCCCTGATCTCCAAGGCGGACACGTTTCTGAAGAGTCCCAACTATGCGATACTTTCCGAGAACAAGAAGATCCTTTATGTCACCACTGCCGAACACAGCGAAGGCGAAGAGACCAATTCGGTGGCGGCATTTGCGCTGGAGGGTGACGAGATGAAGCTGGTCTCCATCCGCTCCACCGGCGGCCTGTCCGCCTGCCATCTTTGCCTCAGCGAGGACGAGCGGTTCCTGTATGTTGCCAACTACCTGACCGGCATGCTGTCGGTATTCCCGGTGAAGGAGGCGCAGATCGGCAAACGCATCCAGCTGATCGAGCACAAGGGCAGCGGCCCCGACTACCGTCAGGAGCGGGCGCACCTGCACTATGTCTGCATCAACGACAACGATCATCTGCTGTATGCGGTGGATCTCGGCATCGACGCCGTTGTGAGCTATGAGCGGGATCCCGAAACGGGACTGCTCAAGCAGCATGACCGGATCGATTTCCCGAAGGGCATCGGCCCGAGGCACATGCTGTTCAAGGACGACGTGATGTATGTCGCCTGCGAGCTGCAGAGCAAGGTCTGCACGGTCAAGCGCAAGGGCAGCGGCTGGGAGGTCGTACAGATCCTTTCCACCGTGCCGGAGGATTTCACCGAGTATACCGCCGTAGCCGCCATCCGCTGTATCGGCAGCAGCATCCTCGTCTCGAACCGGGGACATCACAGCATCGCACAGTTCGACATTCAGCAGGACGGCACACTGAAGCTGCAGCGTATCTTCTCTTCCTTCGGAGATTTCCCGAGAGACTTCATCATGCTTAATGAAAACACCGCCCTCGTGTCCAACCAGCACAGCGGCGACGTGCGGCTCATCGACATCAGCGGCAGCGAAGAGAAGCAGATCAGCAATACGCTTTCCGCTCCCGGTGTCGTCTGCATCTGTCCGCTGGACTGATCCCCCTTTTTCCGCAATTCACAGTAAATGAGGTCATGCCATGAAACGATTACTTACCGGCACTATCGTCGGCGTTGTCGCCCTGCTGCTGCTCATCGTGCAGGGACCGCTGTTCCGTATCGCCGCCGCCGTCGTCAACATTCTCGCCGTATGGGAGATGTGCAATGCCTTCCGCTCCGGCGGACGCAGGATCAGCCGGGTGCTGCCGGTGATCTTCTCGGTGCTCACGCTGCCGGTCTATCTGCTGCTGGGCTCCGGCGCCATGGTTCCGCTGCTGGGCGTGTTCATTGCGCTGTCGTTCATGTGTATGATATTCACCGGAGAAACCGGACTGGAATATGTCGCCAACACCACGTTTGCGATGATGTATCCCGGTCTCGTCATCACGCTGTTCTATCCGCTGCTGGATATTGAAGGAGCGCTGTATGTGCGTTTCGTATCGGGCACATGTCTGGCCGTGGCGATGCTCAGCGACGTATTCGCCTTTCTGATCGGCAAGCGATTCGGAAAGAAAAAGCTCTGCCCCGTCATCAGCCCGAAAAAGACCGTGGAGGGCGCATTGGGCGGCATTCTCGGCGCCGTTATCGCCGTGCCGTTCACCGATCTGGTCTGCCGCCTCATTACCGGCGACTGGACGACTGCGCTGCCCTTCGGCGCGTTCCTCATCGCTGCCGTATTCGCCGGCATCGCCTCCGAGCTGGGCGATCTGTCCGCATCCATCGTAAAGAGGGAATGCGGCATCAAGGATTACAGCTCCGTACTGCCCGGCCACGGCGGCATTATGGACCGCATCGACAGCATTTTGTTCTGCACCATC
>JAZLHZ010000051.1:0-1820 GCA_045617085.1 Clostridia bacterium | reverse complement strand
TTTTGTATAGTGTTTTTGGCAGATTTTCCGTCTGCTTATTTCCCATACCCTTTTTCTAAAAAATGGGCACACCGTTTCCGATGTGCTCATTTCCTTGCAGAACCCCGTTCACGCCATTGTCACTATCTTAATGACATTGGTAAGCACGACCCGTCTTTTTATTTGCAGCAACCTGAAATTGCTAATTGCTAATTGCACATTGCTAATTACTTGATTATTCCTCCCCCGAGGCACTCGTCCTCCAGATACAGCACGGCGGACTGGCCGGGCGTGATGGCTCGCTGCGGCGTATGGAAATCGATCCGCATTTCGTCTCCCTGCTTGGTGACGGTGACGTCCTGCAGCGGCTGGCGGTGGCGGAACCGGGCCTTGCAGGTGAACGGCACGCCGTCTGCCGCCGGGGCGTTTCCGGTGAGCCATGTGAGGTCTTCGATGACGGTGCTGTCCGAATACAGCAGCGGGGAGTCCTCGCCCTGCTCCACGATGAGGGTGTTGGTGCCGAGGTCCTTGCCGACGACGAACCAGCGTCTGCCGTCGCCGCTGCCGCCGATGCCCAGACCCCGGCGCTGGCCGAGGGTATAGTACATCAATCCGTCATGGGAGCCGACCTTTTTGCCGTCGGGGGTGCGCATATCGCCGCTCTGCGCCGGAAGGTAGCCGGACAGGAACTGCTTGAAATTGCGCTCGCCGATGAAGCAAACACCGGTGGAGTCCTTCTTCTCGGCGACGGGCAGGTCATGAAGGCGGGCAATTTCCCGCACCTGCGGTTTGGTCAGGTGTCCGACGGGGAACATGGCGTGGCTCAGCGCCTCCTGACCTAACATATAGAGGAAGTAGGTCTGATCCTTGTTCTCGTCCGCTGCCCGGAGTAGCCGGTAATATCCGTCCCGGAAGGCGAGGTTGGCAAAGTGACCGGTGGCCAGCTTGTCCACGCCCAGCGACAGGGCGAACTTGAGGAACACGTTCCACTTGATCTCCCGGTTGCACAGCACGTCGGGATTGGGCGTTCTGCCCTTGCGGTACTCGTCGAGGAAATACTTGAACACCCGGTCCATGTATTCCCTGGCGAAGTTGACAGAGTAATAGGGAATGTCCAGCACGTCGCAGATGCGGCGCACGTCGGCAAAATCCCGTTCGGAGGAGCAGACGCCGTTGGCGTCCGTCTCCTCCCAGTTGGACATAAAGAGGCCTATCACGTCATAGCCCTGCTGCTTCAGCAGAAGAGCGGTTACGGCGGAATCCACTCCGCCGGACATGCCTACGGCGATTCTTTCTTTCATGGCTTTTACTCAATAATGATGGGTTCAATGATGTAGTCTTCGGGCTTGACGATCTGCAGTTCCTCGTTCATGATGAGGTTGTAGGTGCGCTCATCGAGGAAGGTCTTGTCAAACTCACCCTCGGGCATGAATTCTTCGGCACTGCCCCAAAGCTCCTCGTTCCAGTTCTCGGTGACATACCTGCGGAATACGGCGATGTTCTGAATGAACTGATCGTCATACTTGTCGGTCAGCACCTCGTTGGGGTCGATCCAGCCCAGCACCACCAGACGCTTCTTGACCGCATCGATGATGAACGGCTCGTCCTGTTCGATGGTGACGATCTTCACGACCTCGGCAGAAGGCTCCTCGGTGGGCGTTTCCACGGGCTCCTCCGTAGGTGCAGGCGTGTCGGTGGGGACGGGCGTGTATTCGCCGAATACCAGCGGCGGCAGCGTGGGCTCCATGCCCTCGGGCAGCGGCGTGGGCTCCTCGGTGGGCTCGGGCGTGTCGGTGGGTTCCGGTGTGGCGGTAGGCTCGGGAGTCGGTGTCGGCGTGGGT
>JAZLHZ010000050.1:0-2372 GCA_045617085.1 Clostridia bacterium | reverse complement strand
GGGCTCTGCGGTGGGTTCTGCAGTGGGCACTGCCGTGGTGATCACGATGATGGGCTGCGAGGTGGGCTCGGTGGTGGGTGCCGCAGTGATCACGATGGGACGGACCACTTCGCCGTTGGTGAGGATGAGCTTTGCGCCGTCCTCACCGAGGGCAATGTGCGTATCGACCACAATGGTGATGGCCATGGGTGCATTCTGACCATTGGTGTACCAGATGCCGCTTGCGTCCTCAAACCAGCTCTGTGCGCCCTCGAAGCCCATATTGCTCATGTCGGCGGTCATGTCCTCGTTGAGGGTCAGGACCACGTCGGTGAAGGGCAGTGCGCTGACGTCGGAGGATTCCAGCGTCCAGCTGCCGATGAGCGCCTGTGCCTGTGCGGAAAGCTCGACAATGGGCTCACTGAGGAAGGCGTCGTCCTCGCAGATGACTTCGATTCCCACGGGGAACAGGTTCTCGGGATAACCGCCGTTGTGCAGGGTAACAGTCGTCAGAGCGGGCATGTTGTCGAAGGTGCCGATCCTGAAAGCGGATGCGGGAGCGTAGATATCAAGAGCGGTGATGCCGCTGTTGTCGAATGCATCCTTGGCTGCGGTCTCCACGGAGGCGGGCAGCTTCAGTTCGGTCAGCTGTGCGCAGTCGGCAAAGGCTCTTGCACCGATGGTGGTGACGGAGTCGAACAGATCAACGCCGGTCACGGTGCTGCCGGCAAAGGCTTCGTCACCGATGGTGGTGAACTTGTCGTTGTGGCAGACGGCAAAGAAAACGATGTCGGTGTTATCCTTGAACACGCCTTCGCCGAGGCCGGTGACATCCACCTCGTCGTCTTCGCCCCAGTAGCTGTCATAGGGACGGATGTAGGACTGGTTGCCCGTGTATTCGGTTACGAGGCCGTCGGTATAGGTGGTGTCGGAGGAGTACATGGAGTAGGTGTTGGGGTGCTGGGCACGCCATACATAGCATTCGTTCTCGCCGAAGGAGTCGATATAGGCCTTGAACTCGGCAGCCTGCTCCTTGGTGAAATGCTCGGGCAGGTCGATGTCCTCGAGGTAGCCCAGAGAATTCTGGAACACGCCCTCGCCGAACTCGGGCAGCGGGTCGCCCTTGAAGATCACATAATCGAGATAGTCGATGTCGGAGAACGCATAATCGCCGATATACTCAACGGAGGCGGGGATGGTGATCTCTCTCAGGTCGCTGTCGCAGAAGGCATTGACGCCGATCCGCTTCAGCGTGGAGGGCAGATAGATATAGGCGGTACGGCAGCCCTCAAAGGCATAATCGCCGATCTCCTCAACGCCCTCGGGCACGTCGATGTCATCACAGAAGAAAGTGTTCCGGAATGCATCCGCACCGATATTCCTCAGAGAAGAGGGGATATTGAAGTAATAGACAGAGCAGTGGTCGAAGGCATTTGCGCCGATGGTTTCGATGGTTTCGGGCAGGCGCAGGAAGTAGAGTGTGCTCTGATCGGCAAAGGCGCTCTCGCCGATGGCCTTTACGGTCACGCCGTCAATGGTCTCGGGAATGTCGATGTAAACCGCATAGGGGTTCACGCCGGTGATGGTGCCGGTGGCGGCATCAAACGTGATCTGAGAAGTGCTTACGTCATCGGTGTAGGGCAGAGCGTTGCTGCCGCTGCATTCTACGGGAATATCATCGGGGATCAGCTCCCGGTACTCGTCATAGCAGTCATCGGGAACATAGACGGTGGCATTGGGGATATTGTAGAAGCAGAAGAGGTCAAACTCGGGAGCAGCGCCCAGGAAGGTGATGCTCGTCAGGCTTTCGCAGTTGCAGAAGCAGCTCTGGCCGACAAAACGGAGATTTGCGGGCAGCGTGATCTCGGTCAGTGCGGGCAGATAATCGATGACCTGGAAATCCATGATCTGGATCGTCGAGGGCAGTGTGATGGCGGTCAGGTTGGCGCAATTGTTGAATACGCCGCCCTTGAGGAAGAGGATGCCCTCGGGAACGACGACGCTCGTGATGCCTTCGTTATAGCTGGCGATGCCGGTGGATACGGAAACGGCGGCGATATCATCCAGCACATTGGGCAGCACCACGTCGCCGGAGAGCTTGTCTCCCTTGCAGTACAGGGAACGGGAATCCTCATAAATGCCGCAGCCTTCGGTATAGTTCTCAACCGGAACGATGGTGATGGGCTCGGCAGTAGGTTCAGCTGTAGGCTCGGCTGTGGGTTCTGCAGTAGGCTCAGCGGTAGGTTCGGCCGTGGGTTCTGCAGTAGGCTCAGCCGTGGGTTCTGCAGTAGGCTCAGCCGTGGGCTCTGCAGTAGGCTCAGCCGTGGGCTCCGCAGTGATCTTGGGTGCTGCGGAGGGCTTGGCAGGCTTGGTGGGCTTTACGAATGCCCGCT
>JAZLHZ010000049.1:0-5592 GCA_045617085.1 Clostridia bacterium | reverse complement strand
GTATCTTTCCGTAGATTATTTGTCTTCGATACTTCGGCGCAAATACGATATGGTACTTGCAATTCCACGTCGTATGTGCTAAACTATTCTTGTCCATACGTCCTCCTCTTCTTTCTTTCGTGCGGTTGGCAGACCTCACTTTATTATAGCACTGAGTAGGACGTTTGGACTCATAGCTATAAGCTTTCCGGAACCCCCGCTATAAGCGGGGGTTTTCGTTGTACAAGAAAACAAAAGGGGCTGTTGCAGATTATTTTGTTCTGCAGCAGCCCCGTCATTCCAATTACAGCAGAAAACCGCCTCGGTTTAACCGCATGCATTCCTCACTTGGAGGAGCCACGCAATAATCAGCCTCTTCTGCGTGGTAGATTCGAGTCAGTTCGGCAAGGCATTCTTCGGCATGCGTTGTATTCTTGCCATTGTTGTGGAAAAGTTCATGGTCGATAACAGCTCTCAAATAGACAATACGCCACTTCCAGCATGAACGCATCTGTTTCGGAATCGACTTATCAAGTGACAGCGCCCTCTGATATATACTGTCTATCTTATCCGGATTTTGAATGGAATAGTAGTATGTGTCATCCGGTTTGGGTTCAGAACGCAGGTAGTTTACTTCTTCCCCATTTTGGTTGTAACGTGTGCGATACAGAGTCGTCTCCATGTCGAAAACCATATCGGCAAATGCATCCGGATCCGGCGCACAGAACTCGTAACGGGCGTAATCTCTGAGTATATCTCTGGCATTGGAATACCTACCACTCTGCAGACCCAGAATCAATGCCTTATTTATGTCGTCAAATATGCCTTCGGAATACGGAAATCCCCCGTCATAGTATCCTGCATCCCTTTTTTCCTTGTCCTCCATAAACTGCGGCAGAGCATTGGTGCCAAAGCCCCCCCACGGTACCGAGCCCCGCATACTGATCTCCTGAAAAGCCAATGTCCGCTTTCCCCGCAGGTTTTCACCTCTCAGCAGATAATCAGGCAACCGTTTGAGCCGGGCATAATAGTCCATGTAATAGGCAAAGAAATCAAATTCACCGGTCTCCATGCGTTTCCGGAAGGCATCAAACTCGCCGTCAACAAACGAATCGAAACACCATGTGGAGCAGATCAAGTGAGCTGAAGGCATGATTTCCTTTGCCAACTTTTGAAATTCAGTGGCAATCTTCAGAAAACCATTCGCCCCCCAAGGCGCACATTTCGAGCAGGTACAACCGCCCTGATCATACGGCCAGAAGAACAGATAGTCCAGCGGCGTATCCGCAAATGCTTCCAGCATCCGGCGGCGCTGTCTCAGGATCTCCTTCATGCCTTTGGACGTACTTGGACATATCTCCTCATGGAAATGTCCAACAGGACTTGACTTGTAACCGTTTATTGCATGCCAATCAGCCTTGATATCATCCGGCGTACCCGAAAAGGCTTCATTAGCCAGCATCGTCATGCACAGCTTCATTCCGATCTTTTGCGCATGACGGAAGATCTGTTTGATCCGCTCGATCATCTCCCGGGACTCCATGGTATCAATGCCAGCATAGTGATGCATATCATACCACACTGCCAGCGCATTACAACCCCGCAGAGCGAGCGTATCAATGACGTCATACACCTCTTCAATGGGAGCTACATGATAAAAATTGAAAAAATGAGTCGCAAAATACATGCCCCGGATGGCTTTCTGCGGATGAAAGTTCACATTCTTTTCGGAGGGAAAAAAGCTGCCGCACCCATCGAAGGAACCATCCTGCAGATATCTGCCCAAGCCAGCCAACAGACCACACCGGCTGGCGGAGACAATCTCACCATCATCGCTAATCATATAATCGTCACCGGTCATGCCGTCATCCAGCCTGATAGAGATGTTTACGCCCTCATCAGACAGTGTACAGCCTCTGTCTTCTGCCTGCCGTCGAAGGATGTTTGTCATGATTCGAAAGAAATCCTCCGGTACACCGGCATTCTTTACGCAGAATGCAGTCACAAAATGACCTCCTTTTCAAATCGGCTACATGCCGTTTCATAGACAAGTTCTGACACGTTGTCAGGCTGTGGAGAAAACCTGTATCCCCCTTCTGAAGTTGCGGGCTTTCCTCACAGTCCGAAGCGGGGTGTTTGTACACCCCGCTTTGACTGAATGACGGATCAGCCTACGAGAGCTGCGAGGTTCTCGTTGTAGGCAGCAACAACATCCTCAAGTCCCAGAGCCAGAGCCTGCTCACAGGTCTCAGCATAACGGGCCTCGAAGTCGTCCTTGGTCTCGGAGTTGATGATCTGGGGGATCATGGTATCCAGATAAGCCACGATCTTCTCTTCGGTCTTGGCAACCTCGGAAGAAGCGTCCAGAGCAACTGCGGCGGTGTAGTTGGTGATGTCACAGGGTTTGAACTCGAAGTGCTCGCTGTCGGCCCAGGGAGAAACCATGTTAGCATAGCCCATGCCCTCATAGGCTTTGATCTGTGTCTCGGTAGCGTTTGCCATCAGGTAATCGGGATCGATCTGGAAGCGGGCGGGCTGACCGTTGCTCAGCAGAGCGAAGGTGCGGTTCGGGAAGGAACGGCTCCACTGGTCGATGCCTCTCTGCTGCATATAATCCTTTGCGTTCTCACTGTTCAGGATCGCCATGAAATCTTCAGTCAGGCTCATCTTGCCATTATCGTCAACAGTGTATTCAACACCCTCCTCACCCCACTGGGCGCGAATGGTGCTCTCTTCGCTGGAGAAGAACTCGACCAGCTTCAGGCAGGCTTCGATGTTCTCGGAGGAAGCCAGAATACCGCGGGTATCATCGGGACGCAGGCTGTTGATGGACTCGTAGCGCACGTTACGGCCATCATTCTCGGCGATCTGCAGACGAATGGGGCACATAATGTAATGCTGTTCAGACTGACCACGGGCATCTGCAGCAGTATTAGCCTGAGTGATGGTCCAGTTCGTGAAATGAACAGTAAGTGCAATACCTGCATCCATCTTTGCCTGCTGCTCGCCAAAGTCATCGATCCATGCATCGGGATCCATCAGGCCCTCGATGTACATGGTATTGTAGAAGTCCAGTGCATCCTTCTCGTAGTCATTGGTGATCAACGGAATGAACTGCTCGTTCTCAACATCGATCAGAGCGGTGGTCTTCAGCGGATGCTGATAGCCGGAATGACGGGACAGATAGGTGGAGACCAAGGGACCGATGGAGTTGCCCCAGAAGAAGCTCATGGCAACAGTGGGCTCGCCGTTCTGCTCGGGGAACAGCTCCTTGGCCTGCTTCAGAAACTCGATCCAGTCATCGGTGGTGTCCAGATCCGGATAGCCGCAGGCTTCCAGAACGTCGCAGCGGACTGCGATATCCAGAGGCGTATTTACCAGACCGGTCTGCTCGGGGCATGCCTGCCATACATACAGACCGCCGTTGCTACTGTAGTTGCGCCACAGAGGGATCAGGTCTGCAGAGTAACTGAAGAAGTTGGGAAGCTGATCAGCATAATCATCCAGATTGATGAAAGCATCCGCATCGATGTACTTCATGAGGGCATCGGGCGTAGCAGTGTGGATGATGTCATAGTCACCCCAGTCCTGGGCAGCCAGCATCATCATGGCCGCTTCGAAAGCATCGCCGCTGCCGCCGGGAACGAACTGGATCTCAACGCCGGTAGCATCGAAGATCAACTTGCCCAGATCGCTGTCAAGACTGGAGTAAGCGTTGCCGTAGCCATCGCTTCCGACCATCTTGATGACGGCGGGTTCATTGGCATCGGACTCTGCAATGCCCACCACAGGCAATACGAGAGCCAGAACCAGGAGCAGGGAAATCAGGGTTCTCTTCATGGGAAATACCTCCTTCTTTTTATCCTTTTATTGATCCTACCATGATACCCTTCACGAAGTACCGCTGGAGGAAAGGATACACGATCAGTACGGGGATACAGATGATGACCGTCATAGCCATCTTCAGATTCTCCCCATTGAAGCTCTGCCGTTCCACCTGATTCTGAATATCAGTTGGTGAGACATTCAAAGTGGCATTCAGCAGATTATTCAGCATATACTGCAGAGTAAACAATTGGGGACTGTTGGAGTTATAAAGCAGCGTGTCCGTATAGGCATTCCACTGTCCGACAAAGGCAAACAGGGTGACGGCGGCAAGAACCGGCAAACAAAGCGGAAATACTACGCTGAAGGCAATCTGAAGATCGTTTGCACCGTCAATCGTTGCAGATTCTTCCAGCGAACGAGGCATATCCTCAATATAGGTCTTGATAAGTATCATGGAGAAGGCATCCGACAGACACGGGATCAGATACACAAAGAATGTCTTTGTCAGGTTCAGGCTGACCATATTGAGGTAAGCGGGCAGGAGGCCTGCCGAGAAGTACATGGAGAAAGTGATCACACGGGAAAGCACCCTTCGACCGATGAGGTTCTCCTTAGACAGCGAGTATGCTGCCATATAGATGCACAGTATCGTACAGACCGGGCAAAGCGTAGACCGTGCAACAGAAACCAAAGCACCGTCAAAAAAATTCACCTTGAGGACCATCATGCGATAGGCGACCGTTGTGAAGCCGCTGGGCCAGAACAGGAACTTGCCGTACGTCGAACCACTGGAGAAGGAACGCATGACCATGTAAATGAAGGGATACAGCGTTGCAAAAAGTACAATAGCCATGATCAATGTATTGATACAGTGAAACAACACATTGCCGACTGTTCTTTTTTCTTTAATCATGGTTATTCCCTCCTCAGAAGATTGAGCGACCGGTCATTCTGTGATAGAAACTGTTGCTGAACAGAACCAATGCAAGGCTGGTAGCCGTCTTAAAGATGCCGACTGCTGTAGCATAGGGATAACGAGCCAGTTTCAGGCCGAAACGGTAAACATACATATCAAACACTTCAGTCGCCGTCTGGTTGGTCGGATTCGAGAACTGGTAGAACATATCGAAGTTCGAGCTGAGCAGCGAGCCGCTGTTGAGAACCAGCAGAACCGCCATGGTACCCATCAAAGAAGGAATGGTGATGTAGCGGATCTTGTTCCAGCGTCCGGCACCATCGATATCGGCAGCCTCGTACTGCTCCTGATCAATACCCGCAATCGTGGAAAGATAGATGACCGTACTGTATCCCAATCCTTTCCACAGATTGGCAAAGACCACAAGACCGAAGGTGTAACGAGTGTCACCTAAGATATTGAAGCCCTTCTTGATGATGCCTGCTTTCATCAGTATGGTATTGAACAGGCCGGTACCCGTCGAGAAGAATGCACGGCAGAAGGAATATGTAATGACCCACGATACGAAGAAGGGAAATATCGAAGCAGACTGAATGAATCGTTGCAGCTTCTTGAACCTGATCTCGTTCAGCAGGATCGCAAAGGCCATAGCCGACAACGTTCCGACAACAAGGTTTGTCAGGTTATAACCCAATGTGTTCTTAAATACGTTAATGGCATCACCGCTGTCCTTGAAAAACTCAATGAAGTAGCGAAAACCCACCCACTCTCCTGCAAAAATACTCTTGCCGATCTTGTAGTCCTTGAAAGCAATGACCCAGTACACCACCGGCTTATAAGTGAACAGGGCAACAACGATAAGTACAGGC
>JAZLHZ010000048.1:0-10569 GCA_045617085.1 Clostridia bacterium | reverse complement strand
AAGAGAAACAACTTCGCCGACAAACATCTCGATGTATTCTCTGCTCAGTTTCATTATTCCTGTCCCCCGATCACTATTATTCTTTATTTCAGCAGTTCCAATGCCATATAGAAGCTCTCTGTCTTTTGCATGACTTCTAATACATCTGCATAGGATTTCCCGCTCTTGTACATCAGTATTGCAGCATCCAGCTTTCCCTCGGCCACTTTCATATACTTTTCTGCATCAACTTTTCCTTCGCAACCTGTAGCTTCATTAAACAGCCGGATCATGCGGTTTCCGATCTTTTCATTCTTGCAGTGCAGGCATACCATCAGATTATCATAGGTACGACCCAGTTTTACCATAACCGTAGTCGAAAGCATATTCATGATCATTTTCTGCGCTGTACCGGCTTTCATGCGGGTAGAACCCTGGATCGTTTCGCAACCGGTATCCACTTCAATAGGAGTCTCTGCATGTGCGCTCAGCTTCGCACCGGGATTACAGGAAACGGAAACAGCACCTGCACCGATGGATTTTGCATAATCCAATGCACCAATACAATACGGCGTGCGTCCGCTGGCAGCAACAGCAATCACGGTATCCAACTTGGTCAATCCAAATTCCTTCAGATCCTGTGCAGCACGAATGGGATCGTCCTCGATATTTTCTTTAGCGCTAAAGACAGCTTCTTTACCGCCCGCCATTACACAGGCCACACGTCCTTCTTCCACACCGTAGGTAGGACGGCATTCGGATGCATCCATGAATCCGAGTCTGCCGCTGGTGCCTGCACCAACATAAACCATTCTTCCACCCTTGTTGACACGGTCAGAAATCAGATCAACTGCCTTTTCAATCTGGGGCAGCGCCTTTTCAACGGCAAGAGCGACCTTCTTGTCCTCTGTGTTGATCTTTGTCAGCATTTCGGCTGTAGAAAGAGAGGCAAAACCGATAGTATCCGGATTTCTCTGCTCGGTATGCAGAAGCCCTACGTTTTCAAATGCCATATATATTACACTTCTTTCCAGCTTTTCCGGAGATTGTTTTCAAATCGTTCGTCGGTTTTCACACCGGTCAATGCCGCCGCCTGAATCACAGATCCGTATACCGGCGGCAGGTCTGGTGCAATAAAGTTATATTCATCGGGGAGACTATCCTTTACCATCTTCCGGTAAAGCTCATTCTTCCAGATACTTCCGCCCATGACGACAAGTTTTCTTTTGCAGTCTTTTCCGGCACAGGCAATTGCCTCCGCCATATCGGCACATGAAAGCTTCAGTTGGTTCAAAGCAACCGCATCACCATTTTCCGCTTCTCTAAGCAATACAGGTGCATACGAAGCAATGACCTTTTTTGATTCGCCGGCATAAGTCTTTGCAATAAAATCCCGCATGAAACAGCCGGCTTTTTCAATACACGCTTCATACAGACTTGTCTTTTTGCCTCGATTATCCATCATCCGCAGTGCAGACATAATCGCACGCCTACCCAAATCAAAACCGCTGCCCTCATCGCCCAGCAAGTATCCCCAACCGCCGACCTGATGCATTACGCCTTCAATCCTGGCAAATACACTGCTCCCGGTACCGGCAATGGCTATGATACCGTCTCCCTGACCAATACCCGAGGAAAGTGCGCTGACAGCGTCTGAACCGACATCAGTTTTCTCCGTATTGGGAAGCAGCTCTGAAAACACAACCCTGTATTTATCCTGATTTGTTTTGAGTCCTGCACCGGATATTCCGGCAAAGAAACCGACAATGGTATCTTTTGATAAATCAAATTCTGACAGCACCTGTGTCACTGTATTCTGTATATTATCATATACCTCCCGCTCCGTCTGTCCTGTCAAACTGGAGGGACCGCCGATACTGCGATTGACCACTGTACCGTCCGTCAAACAGAGGAGCATATCCGTCTTTGTGCCTCCTCCGTCTAACCCCAAAAGATACTTCATTGAGATCACCGCCAATTCTTACAGTGTTACACCATCCTTGAATATGGAAATGGAACGGATATTGTCCCGTTCTGCCGCTGTCTGCTTGCCGGAAGCATAGGCAAGTACTTCATCAAGAAGCCTTTGTGCCGCATGATCAATGCTTTCTCCCTCAACAACAGAACCGGCATTGAAATCGATCCAGTTCTTCTTCAAAGAATACAGCTTTGAGTTCGTCGATATTTTCACAGTAGGTGCTGGCGCACCAAAGGGAGTGCCTCTTCCTGTAGTAAACAGAATCAGATGTGCTCCCGCCGCTGTCAAAGCAGTGGCACTGACAAGATCGTTTCCCGGTCCGTACAGCAGATTCAATCCTGCTGTATTTACCATTTCGGCATATCCTATCACATCACTGACAGGTGCTGTACCGCCCTTCTGTACACAGCCGAGTGATTTGTCCTCCAGTGTAGTGATGCCTCCTTCTCGATTGCCGGGAGAAGGATTCTCATAGACGGTTTCTCCGTGCTTCACAAAGTAGGCTTTGAAACCGTTGATCATATTCACCGCTTTGTCGAATACCGTTTGATCGACACAACGATTCATCAGAATGGTTTCAGCGCCGAACATTTCGGGGACTTCTGTAAGTATCGTACTTCCGCCTTGTGCAATCAGTAAATCGGAAAATGCACCAACGGTCGGATTAGCCGTAATGCCTGACAGTCCGTCGGAACCGCCGCATTTCATTCCTATCACGAGCTTTGAGGCAGGTAAAAGCTGACGCTCAAAGGTGCCCGCATATTCCGCCAGTTCATTCAGCAGTCTTTTCCCTTCGGCATACTCATCTTCGACTTTTTGACATACGAGAAACTTTACCCGCCGCTCATTCCAGTCTCCGAGCTCCTCCTTGAATTGTTCCATGGTCAAGTTCTCACACCCCAGACCAAGCACCAACACGCCGCCTGCATTGGGATGCTTCGTCAATGCCGCCAGCAGCTTTCTGGTCTGCGCATGATCGTCTCCCAACTGGCTGCAGCCATAGGGATGCGGAAAGCAATACAGGCCTTCGATACTGCCCTGAACAAGATGTTGATTGTCTCTCGCCAACTTTTCGGCAACACCGTTCACACAGCCCACAAGCGGCAAGATCCACAATTCATTTCTGACTGCCGCTCTGCCGTCATCCCGTAGGAAACCGCAAAACCTCATCGGTTCTGTTGCTTTTACCGGACGTATGTCGGGAAGATACTTGTAATCCGCATGTTCCGTCAAATTGGTGAGACAGTTATGCGTATGCACCCATGCACCTCTTTGAATATTGATCTTTGCGTGGCCAATAGGAAAGCCGTATTTTATAATATCTTCGTTTGCTTCAATATCCTTCAAAGCTATCTTGTGGCCCTGCGGAATATCCTCGAAAGTCGTTATCGAGCATTCTCCGACAGTCAACACTTCTCCTTTATAAACCGGTTGAAGTGCCACTGCCACGCTGTCCTCATTTCTGAGCCGTATCACCTTCATACTGTTACTCTCCCTTAAACACAGGCTTTCATTGCTTCATATGTGCCCTTTTCACAGATCATTCGATATGCGGCAAGTACAGAAGTCTCTGCGCCTTTCAGCTTCGTCAAGTCTTCGTCCCAGAAATCTGTATTTGATAGTACGTCATGAACCAGTTCTTCCGCAGCGACATCCTTATGTGCATAATAGAATTCCAACACTTTCCGGTCATCCTTGATCTCATATATGTCACCGTTTTCCCGTCTGCCGATCATTACATCCTCTTTTAATTCAATGCCATGATAAAAAGCAATATAACAAGCCAGCCCCATGGTCAAACATTTGGGGCAGACTCCGGTCTTTTCATAGTTGGCTTTGAAACTTGGCAGGCATCTTGCCCTCCATTTGCTGGTGGAATTGAGGCTGATGGACAGCAGCTGATGATCGATATACGGATTAGCAAAACGTTCCTTGACGGCAGAAGCAAAGTCATACAGTTCTTCCTTCGGCAATGTAAGCGTCGGGATAATATCCTCTTCTATCGTCTTTTCCATATACCTGCAGATCACATCGTCCTTCATGCAGTCCCGGACGATATCCTTTCCGGAGAGGTAGGCCCCCAAAACCATGGTTGTGTGTGCACCGTTGAGGATGCGAACCTTTCTCTGCTTGTATGGTGTGATATCCGGAACAACGATCACCGGCATATCTCCCTTACAGAAAGGCAATTCCTCCCGCAGAGAATCCGGTCCCTCAATAACCCACGCTGCAAATATCTCACCGAAATCGATACATGCATCGATATATCCGTTTTCCTCGTTCAGCTTCTCCGCTTCTGTCTTAGGATATCCGGGCACGATGCGGTCCACCAGAGAAGAACAGAACATACATTCCTCTTCCATCCAATTGAGGAAAGCATCTTCCAATTTCCAGTCCTTTGCATGGAGTTTGACGATGCGATACAGCTCTTTTCCGTTGTTGTCGATCAGCTCGCAGGAAAGGATAATCAAACCTTTCTTATTCAGTCTGTACCGTTCATATAGAAATCTTGTCAGCTTAGTAGGAAAAGATGCGGGAGGTATATCGTCGAAGCAGCAGGATGCATCATAAACGATACCTGCTTCGGTGGTATTGGAGATAATATATCTCAGTTCCTCACCCTTTGCCAGTGCAAGAAACGACTCGTATTCCCTATAAGGGTTAATACACTTCTCTATACATGAAATTACACGCTTTTCATTCACGGTCTTACCATCCTGCGCCCCCCGCAGATACAGCGTATACAAACCTTCCTGTTCATTGATCCGTGCGCCTCTATCGGAGTCGATATTCTGCGTGATCACAACTTTACCGTTGAAGCCATGCTTCTCATTTGCCAGATCAATAAAGTTATCAGCAAACGCACGCAGGAAATTACCCTGTCCAAACTGAAGTACCCTTACCGGCGCCGACTCCAGTACATATCCGTTGTAACCTGTTTCTTCAAGAGTACGGTAATTCAGACTGTTCATTTTTCTGCCTCCAACATCCATTTCATATTGGTCATATTCTGTCCGAAGGTATAACTGTAATTGATCTTATCACTGTAATGCCGTGCGATATGCAAACCGGCACCAAGCTTTTCCTCCGGTACATCCGTAGGATCAAAAGCCACACCGTTGTCTTTCAACAGAGCCGAAAGTTCATTTCCTTCTTTCAATACCAACAGATCCACCGACCTACCGGAAGAAATATCCGAATGCTGAACGATATTCAGAAGCATTTCTTCGATGCATACACAGACTGCATCGGTCTTTTTTCCCGCACCGATGTCATCCAAATAATCCCGCAATCCGTCGATCGCCTTAGGTATCTCTTCTTCTCTGCACTCCACCGAAATATCATAGCGTTCAATTTTCCCGGTAGTGGCGGGGATCAGGCTGATCGGCAGCAGCTTATCACGGCTGATATGCCTCGTTACCACTGCAGCACCGAGAACAATAACTATAGTCAATCCGCAGGCCAGCGGGAATGTCAACCATACATGATCTGTCCCGGTGATGATGAAGCTGACCAGTACAGAGGAAATACCTGTAATGTATGATACCGTTGCCAGTGTGAATTTTCCGATCACCTGATAGTGGCTCGCCAGCGGTACCAGCGATGTAAGTGCCAGGACAAATGCCGAAATAAACGGTATGCCCTTTGCGCACAGCTTCAACAGTTCTTCTTCCTCGGCGCCGAATAATCCCGCTACCTGACGGGGAAGCAGACAGGAAACCAGCACAAACACCAGAGAAGTAGCCATGGACAGGTACATGCCTCTGCGGAACAGAATCCGCACACCGAGATAGTCCTTCTGTCCCATCAACATGCCGCCAATAGCCGTAAATGCCATGCCTACACCATTTGCCACCATGTTGCTGACGCCCAGCAGACTGTATCCGACGGACATGACAAACATACCGTCGGCTCCGCAGGCATTCTGTACGAAATAGTTGCAAGCCATCTGTAATACGATTACTGCAATGACACTGACCACACCGGCAATGCCCTTTGCAACGATCTCACCAAACTGCTTGATACAATTGGTAACCTTCGCCACAAGCTTCAGCATTCCCCTATGCTTGCACACAAACAGAACAAAGAATACCAGACTACCAACATTTCCGGTAACCGTCGCCCATGCTGCACCGCCGATATCCATATGGAATACCCGCACATAGATCACATCACACAGGATGTTCATTCCGACACCCAACATCATGCCGATGGTAACCGTCTGCGGATGACCGCTGACATCGATGAACATTGAAATACAATTGGCAAGCATCTGAATACTGCTGCAAAGGAGAAGTATGCGAATGTATTTTGCACAAAGCTCTGTCAGCGTTTCGTCAATACAGACCGCATTCGCCAGAAAACCGGTCAGTACCAGAGAAAGAGCCGCCAACAGGATGCCCGCCGTCACCACAGAAACAGAGGAAATTGTAAACACCTCATTGACTCTGCGGTGATCCATTTTGCCGATGGCCCTGGCAGCGATCATCACCGCTCCGTTGGTCAAAAGCTGATATACCGCAACAAGGCCATTGATTACCGGCAGGCACAAATTTATTGCCGAAAGTGCATCCGGCCCCAGCAGGTTACCCATCAGAATACCATCGATCATGCCGTTCAAATTTGTTACTGCCGTAGTGATAATGGAAGCCAGTATGTATTTTTTCAGGCTTGCCTCAACCAGATAGGATTTTCTCTCAAGCTTCATTTATCATGTACTCCGCTTCTTATTAATTTCCTAAACATTATACCACATTTTTCAGCATCAATCAACCCATTTATTTCTATTATCACACCGTATCCATCACTTTTTCAACAAAACACTCCATTCCTTTCAGACAAACACCTGCTGCACCAGCAGCATATAACATATCGTGCCTGTCAATATGCTGAGAAGCGTATTCTTTTTCCAAATATACAGCACACCGACCACAATAACTGAGATCAACTGGGGAACATATTGCGCCGTTGTTTGAAATTCCGTATCCTTCAGACAGTAAACAACCAGCATCCCCATTACCGCATACGGAAGACTCTCCCCCAATCTCGTGATAAGCTTCGGTGTTTCTTTCCCGCTGAACAAGATGAACGGCAGAAAACGAATCGCCGCTGTCACGACAGAAATGACGATAACAGAAAGAATGACCTGTTGATCATTCATGATGTCTCGCCTCCTTTTTCGGAAGCATCAATACTACGGCAATCGCTGCCATTGCGGGAATCAAAAAACTGCCTTTGCCGAAAACCAACAGCGCTGCCACAGAACAAACAAGTCCGATAATTGCTGAGTGATGATCTTTTGTTTTCATCCATTGATCGAGGAATACCGTGACAAATAATGCCGTCAGTGCAAAATCCACGCCTTCGGTATTGAACGGAAGCACATTTCCCAGCACTGCTCCGATAGCTGTACCACCTACCCAGTAAATATGATCCAGCAGCGACACCAGAAAACAATAATCGTTATCCCTGTCCGTTGAACATACAAGAGAGTAGGTCTCATCGGTCAGAGCAAATATCAGATACGGTTTTCTGAACCCGGCATCCTTATACTTCCCGGTCATTGAAATACCGTAAAACAAATGCCTTGCATTGACCGCCAATGTAGTCAGTGCCACAGTTATCAGTGAAGCACCGGCAGTAAAGAGTCCGACTGCGGCATATTGCATGGATCCGGCATAGACAAATACACTCATCGCCACTGCTGTCCACATACTGAAGCCGTTGGCATTCATGAGTATGCCGAACCCTATGCCGAGGATCACATATCCGGCAATGACCGGAGCTGTATCCTTTATGACATTCTTAAGTAATCCTTGCTTCTTCATCATATCGCCTTTCCCGGTATATTTTGCCTTGACAAATGCTCTGAAAAAAGAGTAAAATAACATACAGGAGTTGTTTTTTCATGCATAATCCCATCCAAATCGGTATTATATGAGTCGGCGGAATCGGAACCGGCGCCCATATCTGCGGCTATCTCAACGCACAAGGTGCCAAGGTCATTGCCATCTGTGACATCAACAGGAATCGTCTGGACGAGATCGGTGACAAATACGGCATTTCGGAAGCACTGCGCTTTACCGACTATCACAACCTTCTCAATTGTCCGGAGGTAGATGCCGTAGATATCTGCACCCCCAATAACAGCCACTGCGAGATCGGCATGGCTGCAGTGGAAGCCGGGAAACCATTTAATATCGAAAAGCCGCTGGGCATCTCCATCGAAGAGACCGAAGCTCTGCTGACGACTGCCGAAAGCAAGGGCATCAAATCCCAGATTTGTTTCTCCTACCGCTTCTATCCTGCCGTCCGCTATGCCAAGAAGCTCATTGAAGACGGTATGATCGGCAAGATACACAGCATCTATGCCAATTACCTGAAAGACAGTGCGTATTGGGAAGGCCGCCGTCTGGACTGGCGCTTTGATTCTGCCATAGCCCGCTACGGTGTCAGCGGTGATCTGGCTGTTCATATTCTCGATACCGTACGCTTCCTCGTCGGCGATTATGACGGACTCATCGCACAGATGAATATCATCGTCAAAGAGCGCAAACGTCTTGACAACGAAGAAATTGCACAAGTCGATACCGACGATGTATGCAATTTCTTCGCCCGAATGAAGAATGGTGCGTCAGCGACTTTCGGCGTTTCCAGAGCTGCATCGGGGAACAAAAACCGTGTGCGAACCGAGATCTACGGCGAAAAAGGCGGCTTCCGTTTTGACCTTACCGACCCGAAGCACATGGAAATTTCCCTCGGCGCACATACTGAAATGCAGCAGATCGAGATCCCGGATGAATACCGCTATCCCCAGCAGCAGTCCTTTATCGACCTGCTGAACGGAAAAGAGGACACCTATCGTCCACAGCTTCGTGACGGTGTCAAGCTGCAATATGTTTTGGAAGCACTGATGACCTCTGCACGTGAAAACCGTTGGGTCAATATCGAAAACTGACGATATCCAAACAGCGACCGCAAACGCATACAGTCTGCGGTCGTTTTCTCATTCAATGTCTTCCCAGTACCCAGAATGCTACGGCACCTGCTGCCGCAACATTCAATGAATCCACTCCGTGGCTCATCGGGATCTTTACGGTATAGTCACACTGTGCAATGGTGCTGTTGGTGAGGCCGTCACCCTCTGTCCCAAGGATTAGTGCCAGCTTATCTTCTGCCGCCAGCCTTTCATCATCCAGTGAAACCGAATCATCCTTCAAAGCCAGTGCTGCCGTACGGAAGCCGTATTCCTTCAGCAGCGCCATGCCTCTGTCCGGCCAATCCTCCTGATCTTCTCCGATCCTTGCCCACGGCACGGTAAACACCGTACCCATGCTGACACGCACGCTTCTGCGATTCAAAGGATCACAGCAGGTCGGTGTCAGCAGCACTGCATCCATACCCAAAGCCGCTGCCGAGCGAATAATGGCTCCGACATTGGTGGTATCCGTCACCGCTTCAACAATAACAATCCGCTTTGCCTCCCTCAAAACATCCCGTACATCAACGGACTTGGGACGGGGCATAATGCACTGAATACACCGATCGGGGAAATAGCCCACGGTATCGCCGAGAAGCTCCCTCTCTCCGGTATACACAGGCATGTCTTCCGGGCATCGGCTCAGTACACCTGCCGCCTGTCCGGTAATATGCTTTCTTTCCATCAAAAACGCCACAGGGATGATGCCCGCATCCATTGCGCAGCTGACGACCTTTGCACTCTCTGCAACAAACATTGCATCTTCCGGATGCTGCTTCATGCGAAGCTGGGCATCGCTTCTGCGGAACATGTTGAGTGCTTCATCGTTTTTATCGGTGATCTCAATTATTCTTGCCATTGTCCTTCATCTTTCTTATCAACAGTGTCTTGATATTTCTGCCGGACTTTGCATCCGCTATTGCCGTATTGATGTCCTCAACCGCATATCCGCTGCCGAGCTTTTCTATTGTGCCGTGAAGTTCCGTATGTGCACAGAGGAAATCGAGATAGCTGCGTACATCGACCATGGAATACTGGGACGACCCGATGATGTGCAATGCCTTGAATGTGATCATTTGAGGCTGAATCTCGACAGCACCACTGTTGCTGTACTGTCCGGGGATCAAATACACACCCCTGTTTCTCAATATCTCAAATCCCACCGGAACAGCAGACGGTGCACCCGAAGCCTCCAGCACCAGATCGACGCCGAGACCGCCATTCTCCTGCTTCATTCTTTCGACAATTGCATCACTGCCCTGCTGTTTCAGGCTGAATACCTCATCTGCCCCCAGCAGCTTCGCCAGCCGGAATTTCTCCTCACTGTATCCGGAAGTGATCACGAAGACATTTTTCACGCCGACCGCTTTCAGATACATCACAGCGAAAACCCCCACCGGACCGAAGCCCTGCACTACGGCGCTGTTCAGCTTTTTCACATCCACACCGGCTTTTTCCGCCAGAGACACAGCATGGAGCACTGTCGGACCCGGGCATGCAAATGTCGCTGTCATGGCAGGATCCAATTCCTTCGGAAGCTTGACCAGGTTGGTCAGCGGAGTAAAGTTGATCTCACCGTAGCCTCCGTAAAAGTGCGGCACTGTATCCGGATCTCCGCCATTGGTAACAGCCA
>JAZLHZ010000047.1:0-2704 GCA_045617085.1 Clostridia bacterium | reverse complement strand
TGATGCGCACGGCATAACCGTTGCGTTCCACGCTGCGGCCTGCGGGGCAGGTGGTGGCCTTCTGACCCAGAAGGCTGGTGGGGGCCATCTGGCCGCCGGTCATGCCGTAAATGGCATTGTTGATGAAGATCACGGTGATATTCTCGTTTCTGGCCGCAGCATGTACGGTCTCGGCAGTACCGATGGAAGCGAGGTCGCCGTCACCCTGATAGGTGAATACGATGTGGTTCTCGGGATCTGCGCGCTTGAGGCCGGTGGCTACGGCGGGAGCTCTGCCGTGAGCGGCTTCGACCATGTCGCAGTTGAAGTAATTGTAAGCCATGACGGAGCAGCCGACGGGGGCTACGCCGATGGTCTTGCCTTCGATGCCCAGCTCATCAATGACCTCGGCAACGAGCCTGTGGATAATGCCGTGAGTGCAGCCGGGGCAGTAATGCAGCGGTGCATCCGTCAGCGCATGAGGCTTCTTAAAGACGATCATTACATTACACCTCCTGGTTAGCTTTTACGATGCTTTCGTAGACCTGCTTGGGCGAAGGAATCAGTCCGCCGGCACGGTTGCACAGGGTGACGGGACGGCGGCACTCGATGGCGAGGCGGACGTCGTCGATCATCTGACCCATGTTCAGCTCGACGGTGATAAACTTCTTGCAGTGGTCAGCTGCCTTGGCCAGCGTCTTTACGGGGAAGGGCCACAGGGTGATGGGACGGACAAGGCCGACCTTGATGCCTGCCTTGCGGGCCTCGACGATGGCGTTCTTTGCAACACGGGCGGCAATACCGAAGGCTACGATGCCGATCTCGGCGTCATCCATCATGTATTCCTCGGCCATGGTCTCGGTCTCTTCGATGACCTTGTATCTGTCAAAGCGCTTGAAGTTGAGCATTTCCAGCTCATTGGGATCCAAGCTCAGGGAGTTGATGATGTTGTGCTGTCTTGCCATCTTGGTTCCGGTAACTGCCCAGGACTTGTCGTATTCGGCAGCCTCGGGCTCCTTGACCTCAACGGGCTCCATCATCTGGCCCATGGTGCCGTCAGCCAGGATCATGGCGGTCATGCGATACTTGTCTGCCAGTGCAAAGCCCTTCATGGTCAGGTCTGCCATCTCCTGAACGGAGGCGGGAGCAAGCACGATCATCTTGAAGTCGCCGTGTCCGCCGCCCTTGGTGGCCTGATTGTAGTCAGACTGGGAAGGCTGGATGCCGCCCAGACCGGGGCCGCCACGCTGTACGTTGACGACCAGTGCGGGAAGGTCTGCGCCTGCCAGATAGGAAAGGCCTTCGCTCTTCAGGGAGATTCCGGGAGAAGAGGAGGAGGTCATAACCCGGTGACCGGTGGAGGCCACGCCATATACCATGTTTATTGCAGCGATTTCACTCTCTGCCTGAAGGAAGGTGCCGCCGATCTTCGGCATACGCTTTGCCATGTATGCGGCGACCTCTGTCTGAGGAGTAATAGGGTAACCGAAATAGTGCCTGCAGCCCGCCTTGATGGCAGCTTCTGCGATGGCTTCGTTGCCCTTCATCAACACTTTAGCCATTGTGCAAACCTCTCTTTCCGAATTGTTGTTTTCTCGTGCTTATCTCTCCACAGTGATAATGCAGTCGGGGCACATCGTTGCACAGAATGCACAGCCGATGCACTTCTCCTGGTCGGTGATCTCTACGGGATTATGACCCTTGCTGTTGATCTTGTCCTTTGCCAGTACAAGCAGCTTCTTGGGACATACGCTGACGCACAGTCCGCAGCCCTTGCATTTCTCTGTCTCAAATGTAAGCTTTGCCATGTTATTTCCCCTTTCTTCTAAAATACTCTCCGGTTGAATTATCTTATCTTCTCCTGAAGCCTGAGCCCCAGCAGATTCGGGATACGTTTTTTGAGAGAATCGACCAGCCATTCCGGCACGGTGGTCATCTTCAGCGGAAGGCCGGCTGCCTCACAGACGCCCTGCGCATACTCCAGCGAGTCCAGCACCGTCTGTTCATCGGTATCGTCGCCGAGGTTGGAATTGTTTACCACTGCGGTAAACTTCATTCCCGCCGCCAGCTCGATCTCACGCATGACCTCGATGGTGCTCTTCACATCGCTCGTCAGCGGCCGGTACATGTTAATGACCAGCAGCATTTCGTAATTGTTTTCTTCGATGATCTTATCCCGCCAGCGGCCCAGCGCCAGTGCGCCCCGGTCGTCGCCGCCCACATCGATGATGGCGGTCAGGCCCTTGTCATCGGTCAGGGCGTACACGTCCTGCGGCAGCGCAGGAAGATCCACGTTGCTGCCCGCGAACTCCGAGCAGATGACCTTGACGCCCGCATCCTCCAATTCGCCCTTGGAGTCCCTCGTGCGGAAGTACGGGTTCACGATGTCGATATCCGCAATGGCTACCCGGTTGCTCTCGTTTTTCAGCATCAGCGCCAGATTGACGGCGATATTGGTTTTTCCGCTGCCGTAGTGACCCGACAGCAGGGTGATCCGTTTGAATTCCATAGTATTGTATTACAGCTTGTTGCGCTGGATCTTGCCGCTGGTGGTCTTGGGAAGCTCGTCCCTGAACACCACGATGCGGGGATACTTATAGGGAGCGGTATGCTGCTTGACGTAGTTCTGGATCTCCTTCTTGAGCTCCTCGGTGCCTTCGGTGCCCTTGGTCAGCACGATGCTGGCCTTGACCACCTGGCCTCTGACCTCGTCGGGCGCAGCGCT
>JAZLHZ010000046.1:0-19157 GCA_045617085.1 Clostridia bacterium | reverse complement strand
CACCGGCGGCAACATATCGATGAAGGAGATCACCGGCGAGTCCGGTGACATTCAGGTGCGGGGCAAGGTGCTTGCCTTTGAAGAGCGCACCACGAAGAACGGCAATCTCATCATGTCCTTTGATCTGACGGATATGACGAGTTCTATTTCCTGCAAGCTGTTTTACCGGGGCAGGGGAACCAAGGCTGATCAGGCGGCGCAGATCGATGCGCTGCACGATACGCTGAAGGCGGGCAGCTGGATCCGGGCGAGGGGTACGTTCCAGTACGACAAGTATGACCGGGACGAGGTGCTCTCGATCACCGATATCAACCGGGACAGCGCACCGCCGCCCCGGATGGACCTTTCCACGCACAAGCGGGTGGAGCTGCACATGCACACCAAGATGTCCACGATGGACGGTGTGGCGTTTGCCAAGGACCTGATCAAGCAGGCGGCCAAGTGGGGACATCCCGCCGTGGCGATCACCGATCACGGCGTGCTGCAGGCGTTCCCCGAGGCATTTTCCGCCGCCAAGGACAACAATATCAAGCTGATCCCCGGCTGCGAGGGCTACCTCATCGACGACTTTGTCCATATCATCGACAATGACGACGGCAGAGACATCCGCAATGCCGCCTATGTGGTGCTGGATGTGGAGACCACCGGCCTCAATACCGCCTCCGACAAGATCATCGAGATCGGCGCCGTGCGCATTGAGAACGGCAAGGAGGTCGCAGCATATTCCAAGCTGATCGACCCCGAAATGCCGATCCCCGAAAAGGTCCAGCAGCTGACACATATCAGCGATGCGGACGTGCACGGCATGCCCACCATCGAGAACGTCATTGAGGAATTCCACGAGTTCTGCAAGGGCGCCATCCTTGTGGCGCACAATGCAAGCTTTGACATGGCGTTTTTCAAACGGGCATTCGGTGCGGCAAAGCTGGACTTCTCGCATCCGAAGCTGGATACGCTGACGCTGGCCCGGTGCCTGCTGCCGGAGAACAAGAGCCACAAGTTGGGCGATCTGTGCAAGCACTTCGGCATCATTCTGGATAAGGCGCACCGGGCGGTGCATGACGCCAGAGCCACTTCAACGCTGCTGCTGAAGCTCATCGGCATGTATCTGGAATCGCATCCGGATACGAAGACCCATGAGGAAATGAACCATGCCTTCGGTGCGGACAGATACGGCAAGTCCCATCACATCATCCTGCTGGTCCGCAGCCAGAACGGCATGACGAACCTCAACCGCATCGTCAGCGAGGCGCATCTGAACTACTTCCACAAGACGCCGAGGATCCCGCGGCACGTCATCGAGGAAAACAGGGACGGCATCATTGTCGGCAGCGCCTGCGAGGCAGGCGAGCTGTTCCGGGCGATGGTGGACGGCGCCGGTCAGGAAAAGCTGGAGCAGATCGCATCGTTTTATGACTACCTCGAGGTGCAGCCCATCGGCAACAACGAATTCATGGTGCGGGAGGGCATTGCCAAGGATGACGAGGCGCTGAGAGAGTACAACCGCCGTATCGTGGCGCTGGGCGACAAGCTGGGCAAGCCCGTCTGTGCCACCTGCGACGTGCATTTCATGAATCCCGAAGACTCTATCTTCCGCACGATCATTCAGGCGGCGCAGGGCTATGACGATGCCGATCATCAGGCACCGCTGTACCTGCGCACCACCGATGAGATGCTGGACGAATTCGACTATCTGGGCAGCGCCAAGGCGATGGAGATCGTCGTGACGAATACCAACAAGATCGCCGACATGGTGGAACCGGTGACGATATTCCCCAAGCACCCCACCGGCGGCGAGACCTTCCAGCCCTTCTGGCCGGATGCGGAGAACTTCATCCGAACCGAATCCTTCCGCCGGGCGACGGAGATCTACGGAGATCCGCTGCCGGAGATTGTCAAGGCGAGACTCGACAGAGAGCTTTCCTCCATCTGCGGCTACGGCTTCTCCACCCTGTATCACATCGCCGTCAAGCTGGTCAAGAAATCCCTTTCGGACGGCTATATCGTCGGCTCCCGAGGCTCGGTCGGCTCGTCCTTCGTGGCGCACATGACCGGCATCACCGAGGTCAATGCGCTGCCGCCCCATTATGTGTGTCTCAACTGCCATCATCACGAATTCGATGTGCCCAAGCAGTATGCCTGCGGACTGGACCTGCCGGACAAGCTCTGCCCCGTCTGCGGCACCAAGATGAAGAAGGATGGCTTCAACATCCCGTTTGAAGTGTTCCTGGGCTTCAAGGGCGACAAGGTCCCCGATATCGACCTGAACTTCTCCGGCGTGTATCAGCCGGTGGCGCATAACTATGTCAAGGAGCTTTTCGGCGTCAAGCAGGTGTACCGTGCCGGAACGATCTCCGCCGTCGCCGACAAGACGGCTTACGGCTATGTGCTCAAGTATCTCGAAGAGCGGGGCATGACCATGCGGGAGGCGGAAAAGAAGCGCCTCGCCAAGGGCATTGAGGAAGTCAAGCGCACCAGCGGCCAGCACCCCGCCGGCATGGTCGTTGTGCCCGAAGAGTACGAGATCTATCAGTTCACCGCCATACAGAACCCGGCGGACGATCCGTCCAAGGGCATTATTACCACGCATTACGACTTCAACTCCATGCATGACATTCTGGTCAAGCTGGATATTCTGGGTCACGATGACCCGACCATGCTGCGCTCGCTGCAGAACCTCACCGGCATTGCGCCTCAGAAGGTGCCGCTGGAGGATGAAAAGGTGTTTGCGGATATCATTTCGCTGTTCACCGGTACCAAGGCGCTGGGCGTGACTCCGGAGGATATCGACTGGCCCACCGGCACGCTGGGCGTTCCCGAATTCGGCACCCCCTTCGTCAAGGGCGTGCTGCTGGACGTGCGGCCCACCTCCATGGAGGAGCTGGTGCGAATCTCCGGTTTGTCTCACGGCACCGACGTCTGGAAGGGCAACATACAGGACGTGGTCACGGCGGGCATCGCCGAAATACGGACCGCTCCCTGCACCCGTGACGATATCATGAACCAGCTGATCGAGTGGGGCGTCGCCAAGAAGATGAGCTTCGACATCATGGAGTTCACCCGAAAGGGCAAAGCAGCCAAGGCCGGTGGCGTGTTCAAGGCGGGCATGGAGGAAGCCATGCGGGAAGCCAATGTGCCGGACTGGTTCATCGAGGTCTGCCGCAAGATCGCCTACATGTTCCCCAAGGGTCATGCGGTGGCGTATGTCACGATGGCGCTGCGTATCGCCTACTTCAAGGTGTATTATCCCGCCGAGTATTATGCATGCTTCCTTGAAAGGAATATCGAAAAGTTCAACGGCGCCAAGATGGTGGGCTCGCTGACCTACCTGAAGAGCTATATCAAAGACCTGCGGAATGCCCCGAAGGACGAGCAGGATGACGACAGCATCACCATCATGCAGTCCATCGTGGAGATGGCAGCCCGGGGCATCGAGCTGCTGCCGGCGGATATCTACCTTTCGGACGCCGAGCGGTTCCTGCTGGAGGGCGAAAAGAAGATCCGCATTCCGCTGTGCTCCCTGCCGAAATTCGGCGGACAGGCGGCAAAGAACTTCGTCGAGATCCGGGATCAGGGCAAGTTCATATCTGTCGAGGACATGAAGCGCCGGGGCGTGCCCAACGGCATCATCGAGGCATTGAATTCCGTCAATGCCCTTGACGTGCTGCCGAAGACCTCACAGGTCAGCTTCCTGGACATGTAAAAGAATTAGCAATGTGCAATGAGCAGAATCACATAATTCCGTATAAAAATGTGATTCTGCTCACACTTTTATACGGAAATATGTGATCAGGGAGCCGGGAAAGGATTTCTGAAAATGAAGAGCCATCCATGTTAGCCATTCCCTTTCACTACTGCGATTCTCATGGCGAAACCATGTCATTTTGCAAATAGCAGCTTATGCTGTTACCTCAAAAAACGTGAAGAAAACAGTAGCCATTTCACTTCTCTGTATCGTATAATAAGACAGAACGACAGAAAAAAAGGAGTGAAACACCATGACCAATAAAGAAAGCAATTACATCACACTGACTGATAACGTACTGACACAGGTCAGCGGCGGAGACTATGAGGATCTGTATGATATCGGCGACGGGTATAACAAATATGCCCGGTTTGTCAAAACGACGAATTCCCTCCTGCCCGGCCCCAGGTATTATGTCCAGATGAAGAGAAAGTTGGATATGATCTCTCCTCTGTTTGAGACCCTCGATGAGGCTATTGCGTGGTTTGAAGCCAATGCCCCCGCACTGTACCCTGAATATTTCGGTACAGATGATGTACAGTAATTGATGCCGATAAAAAATCCCCGCTTCCTGCATGATATACAGGGGCGGGGATCTGTTTTATCGGATGGGCAGCTCGGTCTCGACCACCATGTAGTTGAACGCCAGCACGAGGAGGATGACGAGCAGCGCCAGAACGAATATCGTGCGGGTCTTCATATTACTTGCTCGTGAGCTTCTTTACCAGCAGGGGCATGAACAGGCCGCCCTGTACGCTTCTGCCGATGAAGGCGCGGTACTTGCCGGTGGAGGTAAAGTACCAGTCGGAGAAGGCGACACGGGATTCGGACTCCCGCAGGTAGTCGGCAACGGGCTTGATGATGGCACGGGCGGTGTCGTTATCCGCCATGGCGGCGCACCAGAGGATCCAGTCGGACTTGGTGTAGTCGGCTCTGGAATCGAGGGGCAGGCCGTACTTGTTCATGCGGCCGATATAGCTCTTGGTTTCCTTCTCATAGAACTCGTCGGGCAGCAGACCCAGACCGAAAGCCTTGTCCCAAACGGTGTTGTACTTCATGCTCCAGCCGGTCTTGTCAAAGGTGAGGTAGGTGGAGCCGTCCTCGGCGGTCGCTCTTTCGAGCCAGCTCTTGGCCATGGCCTTTGCCTTGTCCATGTACTCGGCGGCCTTGTCATCACCCAGACCTTCGAGGATCAGGGAGTAGGCAGCCACGCCGCAGAAGGCCTTTGCGGAGAGGTTGATGTTGCGGGCCAGGTGTCCGGCGAAGTCGTCGGTGCAGAGCTGATCGCCGGGATCCTCACCGAACTCGATGAGGTACTTGACCCACTTGTCGAGGATGCTGCGGTACTGCTTTTCGAGGCTGAAATCGCCGTCCATGCGGGAAGCTGCATACAGCATGATCAGCATGTTGCCGCACTCCTCCACGGGCATCTGGCTCTCGAAGTTGTAGATGTCGGCATCGGCAGGATACAGATACAGCTGGGGGAACACGCCGCCGAACTTGGAGGTGTGGCGGCCGAAGCCGATGCGATCGCCCTTGAGGGCGTAGACCTGTCCGGTGACATGGGGATAGCGTCCGGTGTCGTGGGGTGCAAAGTCATAGCACCATACGGGCATGGAGGCATACTTGAGGATCGGACGGCACATGCCGCGGACGAGATCGGGATTGTAGAGCAGATACAGGGGAATGGAGGGATAGCTGACGTCTACGGTGTTGGCGCAGCCGTTGGAGTCATTTTCCTTGGAGATAAAGATCAGCTTGCCCTTCTCGTCGGCGACCAGCTTGTGTGCGGCGATGCTGTGGCGGTAGGCGGCGCTGACGATCAGCTTGTAATCTTCTCCGCCCAGTGCCTCGGCATCCTCGGTCAGCTGACGGTCGAGCTTTGCGCATTCGTTCATGAACTTTTTGCGGTTCTTGGCCAGATATGCAATGGCGTCAAGAATGCTCATGCCGTCCTTGGCATAATAGGCGGGCGTGATCCTGCCGAAGTAGTTGATGGAGGCAACGTCGTCATAGGCGGCGTACAGGTTCATTTCCAGAGCGCTGCCTGCCTTTACGGTGCCTTCTGCTGCGGCGGTCAGTCCGTTTCCGTCGGCGGTGACGGCGGCTTCGGAGGCCAGGTAGGCATAGCCCCAGTCGATGGCGATATGGTCAAAGCTCTCGCCGACGATGCCCTGATGCACCTTGCCCATATAGCCGGTGTTCAGGCCGTTGGCGGCATAGGTATCGAAGACCATCGTGGGAGCGGCGGTGCGGTCATAGGTGGGGTCGAACTGGGCGTCGAACCTCGTCCGCTTCTCGCCGTCTACGGGACGCTCATTGATGACATAGCAGAGCCTGGGGCTCATGTTGAAGGACAGGGCGACGGTGTGCGGCTTGTTGTCGCAGGCGGAGGCCTTGATGTCCACATAGGTTACGGGCATGGACATGACGTCGGGGCGCTTCAGCAGCAGGGGCGTGGTGAATTTGATCTCGACCCGGACGCCGCCTGCGGTCAGCTTGGAAACGGTGGAGGTGGGGGTCACGGTGAGGGAGCGGGTCTGCATGGCCTCACTGTCGTCCACGCCGAGGAAACGGTATGCCTTGCCGTCGATGATCGCCTTGCCGGTCAGGGGCTTCTGCTCGCCTGCCCAGTGGGTGGTCACAACATCGGTCAGCTTGTCGCCGGCGCACCAGATGGAGAAGAAGGGATCATTGGTAATAAGGGGGATTGCGGGAAGACGGTCGATCTGATTGTTCATTTTCGGGTTCCTCCTGTTGATGGTTTTCAGAATGCATTGTCAAAGGCGGAGATCAGCTCTTCGGCGAGCCCGTCCACGGTCATGAAGCCGTTGTCCTCATAGCCCTGCATGACGGTTGCCTGTGCCTGCTTTTCAAATATCATTTCCATCGCCTTGGCGTGGCGCAGGGCGGCATCGATGGGGCAGGGAATGGCGTCGATCCTGCCGTTGATCCAGTCCAGCATGTCGGGCAGCTTGTCGGCGCAGGCGCTGCGGTTGCTCAAGCCGTAGATCTTCTGGGTGCCGTCGTTGAAGTGGGCGATGAGCCACTGGTTGCGCTCGCCTTTTTTGCCGAAGGTCACGACGGCGTTTTCAAAGGTGTAGACGAAATGCGGATCCTGCACGAAGGCGTTTCCGCCCGCATGGGTGGCAGTGTAGAAGAATCTGGCTCCGTTCTCCAGCGTGCCCTTCAGGATGGCGGTGTCAAAGGTCTCAATGGGATTGGCACGGCGGATGTCCGCATCCATCTCGGCAATATCGGTGCCCGCAAAGCCCTTGCCGGTGAGCCACAGCATGTTTTCCAGATAGTGGGCGGTGGCGTTGGAGGCCACGCTGTCAAATATTGCATCGCCGTTCTTGTCGTACCGTTTTCCGGCCCAGCCGAGACCTCTGGTGTAGTAGGCTCTGTCTCTCGGCCACAGGATGATACACTTGAGGGAGACGGGCTTTCCGAGAAGACCCGAATCGAAATCCTTTTTCAGCGCCATCATCGCCCGGTCATAGCACCACTGGAAGCCGATCGCCAGCTTTTTACCGGTGCGCTCGGCGGCCTGCTTCATCGAATAGGCCAGCGCATAGGTGGCGGCGGCGGGCTTTTCGCACAGCACATGACTGCCGTGCTCCATGCAATAGATGGCCTGCGGCGCATGGAACTGTATGGGCGTGGCGATGCAGGCAAGCTCTGCCGAATTGGCCGCATAGAATTCCTCCACGGTGTTGTAGAAGGGGATGTTCATGGCGGCGAGCCGTTCATAGTCCCTTGCGGTCTTTGCAAACGGATCTACGATGCCGGCAATGTGTGCATCGTATTTGCCGGCATTGTCCAGCAGCTCATGCGTATAGTTGGCGCCGTAGCCGCCGATGCCGACGAGAAGTACGGATGTACTCATGGAAACAGACCTCTTTTCCCGATTATTCCTAATCAGTATACTACAAAACGCCCCGTATGTCAACGGTTTTGCGGCATACGGAGCGAATGGAATCTGAAGCAGCGGGTCAAAGCTCTGCAGGCGCATCGCCGCAGTCGGGCACGTCGAGAGGCTGACTGCCCGCAAGCAGGGATTTGTGCGCCATCAGGCCGGGGATCGTGAAGCGGGCAGCCTGCCACGCATTTACATAGGGGAGCTTGCCGAAGAATACGGCGGAGCAGAAGTCGTCCACCAGCAGCTGATGCGAGGCCATATGTCCGTTGGGCAGGCCCGCAAAGCTTTCCGGCAGCGTTTTTCTGCGTTCAAACTGCTGGGGAGAGGGCGAATCCCACTGCCATTCGTGGTTGGCGACCCGGTTCATGAAGTCGGGTTCTCCCCGGTGCTTTTCCATTTCCACGGGATTCACGAGGGCGCTCACGTCCTCCAGAATAACGCCCTTTTCGGTGAGGTGCGTCACGGTGTGCTGGGCGTTGGCGAACTGATAGGCGCCCTTGGTACCGTAGAAGCCGTTGATATAGGAGGAGGGCGCCTTATAGCCGATGCGGCGGCACTCGTTGATGCGGGCGGCGCCGCCGTTGGAGAGCTGCATCAGCGAGAAGCTGTCGGAATATACGTTGTCCCACTGGTTGACGCCCTTCTTGAAGATCGGGTCGTCCTCCTGATCGACATAGCCCATCGCCGTGACCTTGACCACGTGGGCGTTGGCGGCGTTCAGCACCATCGCCGTGGAGTGGGTGGGATAATAGAACGGCGGCACTCCGGCGCTCTTCAGGTCGGCGAGGAAGGTCTTCGGGAAGTGGGAAATGTCATGGTGGTACTGCGCCTCGGCATAAACGAATTTGCCGAACTCTCCGGATTCATATTTCGCCTTGCAGAACATGGAGCAGGGATAGTAGACGCAGGTCTCGCCCATCATGTAGGTGAGTCCGGTTTTTTTGACCAGCTCCACGATCTCCAGACACTGCTCCACCTCGCTGGCCATCGGAACGGCGGAATACACGTGCTTGCCGTGCTCCAGCGCCGCCTTGACCAGCGGTCCGTGCAGATGTCGCTGGGCGAATATCGCCACGGCATTGATACTCTTGTTGTTCAGCACCTCTTCAAAAGAGGCGATGGGCTCCACGCCGAAGCGCTTGGCGTAGTCGTCCCGCTTTTCCTTTATCAGGTCACAGACGTAGACCTTTTCAACGGTCGGATGCGCCTTGAACAGGGGAACGAAGTTCTGCGCAAAGTCGCCGCAGCCGATGACCGCAAGTGTGATCTTCATATCGATGAGTCTCCTTTTACTGTTTTCCGTGTCCGTCAGAACGTCAGCCGGAACAGATCGCCGGTGCTGTCACTGTAGAGGAATGTGCCGCTTTCCGCATCATAGTCGATCATTTCGGTCTCCTCCGGCATGCCGAGGGCAGGGAAATCGAAATAACCGATCTGTTCGCCCTTTTCGATGTCTGCCAGCCGCAGGACGCTGAGGTAGTCGGGATTTGTGCCGAAGCCCTCCAGCGTATAGATGACGCCCGCATGGCAGCAGGCGCCCTGTATGGCGTGCTGATAGGGAATGTCGAACCGGGCACGGATGTCCTCCTTATTCAGGGTCACGACGGGGCAGAGTTCTCCGCTTTCCCCGGAACGGATCGAAGGCATGTCGAAGCCGAAGAAGCGGGTGAGAGGCTCCTTGTCCCGCATGACGAAGGCCCACAGGCGGTTCTTTTCCGGGTCGAGGATGAAGTTGCCGTAGGGGCGGTAGTCGCCGTTGCCGGGCAGGGACTTCCACAGCTCCCGGTCCTCGACAAAGCCGATGCGGATGAGCTGCAGCAGGGTGGAGGTGAATTTTCCGTCCTTCTGCGAAATGCGGTAGGCGGCCAGTGTGCCCTCTCTGCGGTCTTCTTCCTTTGCATAGGAATTATAGAGGTTGGTGTACAGTACGGGGAACTCGTCGCCCTCGTCACAGAAACCGCCGAAGAACACGGCGTTGGAGTGGGGCATGACCTGTTCGACCCTGTCCAGCAGGATATTGTCCAGCAGTGAAAAATCGCTCATGCGGTAAACGGCCAGCGAGCCGTCGCCGCTGCCCCGGAACAGAAGTCCCTTGTACAGGGCGCCGTCCTGACCCGAGCGGACCTTTCCGATATATTCAGTCTTCATGGTTTATCTCTCCGTTCTGAAAATGCTTGGAAAGAAGCCCTCCCGAAAGAAGATCGAGAGGGCGGTGTGTTTCTTAGAACTCGGCAACGCCGGTGGTGCGGGGGAAGGGCAGTACGTCACGGATGTTGGAGATGCCGGTGAGGTACATGACCATGCGCTCGAAGCCCATGCCGAAGCCTGCATGGTTGACGGAACCGAACTTGCGCAGCTCCAGATACCACCAGTAATCCTCGGGCTTCATGCCCAGCTCTTCGATCCTTGCGGTGAGAACGTCGAGGCGCTCTTCACGCTGGCTGCCGCCGCACAGCTCGCCGATGCCGGGAACCAGCAGGTCGGCTGCGGCAACGGTCTTGCCGTCTTCGTTGGCGCGCATATAGAAGGCCTTAATCTCCTTGGGATAGTCGGTGACGAATACGGGGCGGCCGTAGATGTGCTCGGTGAGGTATCTCTCGTGCTCGGTCTGCAGGTCGCAGCCCCAGTAGGGCTTGTACTCGAAGTCAGCGCCGCTCTCCTCCAGCGCCCTGACGGCGTCGGTATAGGAGACTCTGCCGAAGTCCGCATCACGGACGGCGGTGAGGCGGTCGATCAGACCCTTCTCCACGAAGCTGTCCAGGAACTTGAGCTCCTCGGGGCACTCGTTGAGCACGGTGTTGATGATGTACTTGATCATGTCCTCCTGCAGGTCCATGTCCTCCTTCAGGGTGGCGAAGGCGATCTCCGGCTCGATCATCCAGAACTCGGCGGCATGGCGCTGGGTATAGCTCTTCTCGGCACGGAAGGTGGGGCCGAAGGTGTAGACGTTGCTGAATGCCAGAGCCAGCGTCTCGGCGTTGAGCTGGCCGGATACGGTCAGGGAAACGGGCTTGCCGAAGAAGTCCTGGCTGTAATCGACTTTGCCGTCCTCGGTGCGGGGCAGGTTCTCAAGGTCGAGGGTGGTGACCTGGAACATCTCGCCGGCGCCTTCGCAGTCGCTGCCGGTGATCAGGGGCGTATGCACATAGACAAAGCCTCTGTCATGGAAGAAGCTGTGGATGGCCTGTGCGGCGCAGGAGCGGATGCGGAAAGCGCACTGGAACAGGTTGGCTCTGGGACGCAGATGGGCGATGGTGCGCAGATACTCGATGGAGTGCTTCTTCTTCTGCAGCGGATAGTCCACGGGGCTGATGCCCAGCACCTCGCAGCTCTGTGCGTGCAGCTCAAAGGGCTGCTTCATTTCGGGGGTCATGACCAGCGTGCCGGTCACGGTGAGGGATGCGCCCACGGTGATGTCCTTGGTCAGCTCCCGGTAATTTGCGAGCTTCTCCTCGTCCAGGATCAGCTGAAGATTGCGGAAATAGGTGCCGTCATTCAGCTCGACAAAGGCGAAGGTCTTGGACTCTCTCTTGGTCCGTACCCAGCCGTTGACGGTAATGTTTTCGACATTTTCGGTATATGCGCCGGTATACAGTGATTTGATCGTAGAAGCGGCCATAACTATTACCTCCAAGGTGTGATTGTATATTTTTTGATTTTACACATTATATATGATAAAAAAGATGACGTAAAGCCGATTACGGGAAACTATATGTAATTTCGCCGCAAATTTCCACAATAGTGGTATTATGCTGTTGCTGGTATGAGATGAGCAGCGATTCTTTTCAAGCCGATATCTGCACGGAAAAGCGAGTCGGCAGCGCATTTGGACTGTTGACGAAACAGGAAAATTGTGGTATAATAAGCTTGAAAAAGAGGTGAGAATCGGTGGATAAGGGATATGATAATGACAGGAGAATAGAGATCACGGATGATTTCATGTTCGGATATGTGATGCGTCAGCCGGGGATATGTACGGATGTCATCAAATGTCTGCTGCCGGGAGTGCCGGTGGCAGAGGTGCGGTTCTCAGACGAGGCAGATCTGATCCCCGAGACGCAAAAGGCGCTGCAGGGGAATCCGGGATATCATGATGTCCGTCTGGATGTATATCTGGATGACGGGAAAACGGTCTTTAATGTGGAGATGCAGACGGGCAACAAACGAAACCTCCCCAAACGGGTGCGGTATTACGGCTCAAAACTCGATTGTGATCAGCTGGAAAAGTCCAAGGATTATGAAGACCTTCGGCCGACCTACGTGATATTTATCTGTACCTTTGACCCGTTCGGACTGGATGAATACTGTTATGAGTTCGAGAATTGCTGCAGGCGTCTGGACGGTTTCCGGCTGAAGGATGAATCGTATAAGTTGTTCTTCAATGCTGCGGGACACAAGGGTGAGATCAGCGATGAACTGAAGGCATTGCTGGGCTACTTTCACGACCCGGAACAGACACTGGAGGAGCAGCAGACAGAGCTGGTCAGGAAGCTTGACGGAATCGTGGATGATGCAAATCAGGATGCAGACTGGAGGCGAAAGCATATGATGTATGAAATGACACAACTGGATGCAGAAAAGAGAGGACGTGCGGAAGGTCGTACAGAAGGACGTGCGGAAGGGCTGACCCTGATGGCAAAGCTCATCAGCTTTTTGCTGAGGGATGGCAGGAGTGACGATATTGCCCAGGTAAGCAGTGATGAAGCTTTCCGGGAAGAAAAGCTGAAGGAATACGGGCTGAAATGAAAAGGTTCTGAATGAAACACAAAACCTTCCGACAAATGATCGGGAGGTTTTGTTGTTGTATCGGGAATCAGACAAATACGGCGTCGGAGAGCTGGCAGTACATGTACTCGCCCTCGTAATATGTGCCGAAGGTTCCGGCGACGGTGATCTCGCTGCCCAGCTCCGGATAGTCCTGCGGATACCGATAGTCGCCGCTGAGGACGAACTCGATGCCCTGCGAGCAGCAGGCGGTGGCGTCGGCGATGACGCAGGCGAAGTAGTACTTGTCGGTGGTTTCGTCATGGTATACCGAGAAGGTGCCGTTCATCCTGACGGACTGTCCCATGTAGGCGTCGGGGTCGCTCATCATCGCATAGACCTCCGAATACACCATCGTGCTGCTGAGCTTTGTGAGATCCACGTCATAGACGGGTTCGGGGACGGCGGTGGCAGCTGCTTCGGGTTCGGCAGTAGGTGTATCGGCAGGTGCCGCGGGTTCGCTTCCGCAGGCGGTCAGCAGGCAGGCGAGCACGAGGATCAGCAGAAATGCAATGCTTTTTTTCATGATTTACGGACTCCTTTCAGTTTACCGAGCAGGGAGAAGATAAAGAAGGCGGCGATGTCGGCGGCAACGATGGTGGAGCCGACGGGTGTTCCGGCGAGGATCGAGATCAGGATGCCCAGCGATGAGCAGCAGACCGACAGCAGAGCGGCGCAGACCGTCACCGAGCGGAAGTTCCTGAACAGGCGCATGGCGGACAGGGCAGGGAATATCACCAGTGCCGAGATCAGCAGTGAGCCCACCAGATTCATGGCCAGCACGATGATGACGGCGGTGATCACGGCGATGATCAGGTTGTACAGCTCCGTATTGGTGCCGGTAGCCCGGGCAAAAGCCTCGTCAAACGTCACGCAGAAGATCTTGTTGTAGAAGGACACGTACGCCGTCAGCACCAGCACCGACAGCACGGCGCACAGCCATACCTCCGTGATGCTGAGGGTGAGGATGGACGTGGAGCCGAACAGCGTAGAACACACGTCGCCGGACAGGTTGGATGACGTGGCGAACAGATTCATCAGCAGGTATCCCAGTGCCAGCGCACCCACGCTGATCATGGCGACGGAAGCATCCCCCTTGATCTTCGTGTTCTGACCGGTGCGCAGCAACAGCACGGCGCAAATGATGGTTATGGGCAGCACCAGCAGCATGTCGTTGGTGAGCCCGACGACGGCGGCGATGGCCATGGCGCCGAACGCCACATGCGAGAGCCCGTCGCCGATGAACGAGAACCGTTTCAGCACCAGCGGCACACCCAGCAGTGACGAGCACAGCGAGATCAGGATGCCGACGACCAGCGCATACCGCACGAAGGGATATTCCCAGTACAGTGACAGCTTTTCAAACAGCGCCATGTTCCGTCACCCCGCTTTTCAGATAGTCTTCCTTCGTTCCGAAGAAACAGCTGCTGCCAAGCCGCAGAATGTGGTCGGAATAGGTCAAAGCCGCTTGCATGTCATGTGTGATCATTATGACGGCGATGCCCTCCCGGTGGAGTTCGTTTACCAGCGTATACATCTCCTGTGTGGCATTCGGGTCGAGCCCGGATACCGGCTCATCCAGCAGCAGCAGCCTCTTTGTGGCGCAGAGCGCCCGGGCAAGGAGCACCCGTTGCTGTTGTCCGCCGGAAAGTTCCCGATAGCAGCGGCCGGCGAGTGCGGTGATGCCCAGTTTTTCCATATTCTCAGGGGCGTTTTCCTTGTCCTTCTTGGAATAGAAGGGGCGCAGACCGCAGGCTCCCTGACAGCCGCTCAGAACGATCTCATAGGCGGAGGCGGGGAAGTCCTTCTGCACCGGGGTCTGCTGGGGAAGGTAGCCGATCTGATTGCGCTTCAGCCCGTCGCCGGTTTCGATCCGGCCGGACAGAGGCGGCTGCAGGTTCAGTATCGTGCGCATCAGCGTGGATTTTCCTGAGCCGTTCTCGCCGATGATGCTGAGATAGTCTCCGGCATTGACCGTAAAGCAGAGGTCACGGACCAGCTCCCGGCCCTCATAGCCGAGCCGGAGATCTTTGCAGGTAAGCAGAGCCATTTTCGTCACCGCCTCAGTTCAACGCCTGTTTCAGCGTTTCCAGATTCTTTTCCATGACGGAAAGGTAGGTACAGCCGTTTTCGACATCCTTCATCGTGGTGCCCTGCATGGAGTCCAGCGTCAGAGTATCGCATTGTCCGCCGGAAACGGTGTCGGCCAGCTTGCCGTTGCTGCCCTCCAGAATGATGACGTGTTTCAGTGCCAATTCCTTCCGCTTTTCGGTGAGGAAAGCCATCGTCTCAAAGCTGGCCTCGCTCTCTGCCGAGCAGCCGGAGAAGGCGGCATAGTAGTCCAGCCCGTAGTCTTCCGTCAGATAGCGGAAGGGGAACCGGTCGCAGAAGAGCAGCGTCTTCGTTTCGGCAGTATCCACTGCCTCCGCATAGGCGGTATCAAGAGCGGTGAGCTTCTCAAGGTAGGAATCGGTGTTGGCACGGTAGACCTCGGCGCTGCCGGAGTCGATCTCGCAGAGAGTATCACAGACGGCGGAGACCAGCGTCTTTGCATTGCGCAGAGAGAGCCAGACGTGTTCGTCATATTCGATCTCTTCCTCTTCACCTTCGCCTTCTTCTTCCTCTTCTTCGGCTTCCATGCCTTCCTTCAGTTCTTCCTCCATTGCGCTGTCGCCCAGCACCTCCAGCAGATCGATGACCTTCATGTCCTCATTGCGGGCAGCGGCGAGCACCTCGTCGACCCATGCATCGGATTCGCCGCCGACATAGATGAACACATCGCAGTCGGAGATGGCGATGATGTCGTCTGCCGTGGGCTGGAAGCTGTGCAGGTCTACGCCGTTGTCCAGCAGCAGCGTGACGTCGGCAGCGGAGTCCTCGCCGAGGACCTGCAGCACCCAGTCATATTCGGGAAATATCGTGGCGACGATGTGCAGACCGTCCTTCGCCTGTGCCGTGCAGGAGAAAAGGAGAACGAGTATGAGCAGGACGGATACAAGGATTTTCTTCATAATAAAACAAGCCTCCCGATTTTTTAGTACAAGAAAAATGCCATACTTCAAACAAGCCGTATTTCTACGGCAGAAGCAGGGCATTTCTTAATCGGAAAGCTTGACTTTGAGAGATACAAGGCTGGCTTTGCCGGAATCGAAAACATCAGCGAAAACAGCCCTGCACAGACACAGTGCGGCGCCTGCAGACAGCACGGCGCAAACGCACAGACAGAACAGCCGGAGGGTGTCCCGGCTGTGATTGATGCAAAGGCAGACCGGGCAGTCGTCTCCGCAGCAGTCATGGGCAAACAGGAAGCAGGAGAGGAAAGCGGAACAGACGAGGAACAGGACAAACACCAGTGCGGCGCATCCTGCGAAGATACGAAGCTTCTTCATCTGCGGTTTCCTCCTTTCCTTTCTTGATTGCCTGCCTATTATAGCACTTGTTTGTGTCAAAACGTGGGAGAGAATAATAACGATTTACTTCTTTTTCAGTACAACGGCGCACAGCGGCGGGATACGCAGAACATCCTTATTCCACGTCCTGCCGAAGCCGCAGAACCGTTCCTCGTCGCTGTCCAGCAGCAGCTCGGTATTCCTGTCTGCCTTGGCCTCATACGATTTCGTCGGGTGGAAGTTGAACAGGAATTGCAAACCACCTCTTTCAAAGAACAGCAGCTTGTCGTCCTCGTGGACGGAGATCAGCGAGGGCATCCCGGCGTTCAGCACGTTGTTATCCGAGACGATCCTCAGCATTTCCCGGTCAAACGCCCCGATGCGTCCGTATTTCAGGAATCCGTTGTCTGCCAGTGACCACTGGCGGCGGGCATAGTTGAAGCTGCCGCCGTTGCCGTCCCGGGGGAAGTCGACCCATTCGGGATGGGCGAATTCGTTGCCCATGAAGTTGAGGTAACCGTCCGAGGCGGCGGCAATGGTAATGAGGCGGATGAGCTTTTCGAGGGCGATGCCGTTGTCCACGTCCACCCGGTGGAAGGCGTTGTCCATGCAGGAATACATGTCCGCACCCAACAGGCGGAATATGATGGTCTGGTCGCCGACCAGCGCCTGATCGTGGGATTCGGAATAGCCGACGGTCAGCTCGTTCTTCCGCCGCTGGGACAGCTCATACCACAGCTTTCCCATGTGCCATTCCTTTTTCTCCTTGATGAGCTTGATCCACAGGTCGGGCACGCCCATGTTCAGCCGGTAGTCAAAGCCGATGCCGCCCTGCTTGATCGGAATGCACATGCCGGGGTAGCCGCTCATGTCCTCGGCGATCATGATGGCGTTGGGGTCGGTCTTGTGGATCAGCTCCGAGGCCAGCGTGAGGTAGGTGAGCGCCGCCGTGTTCGTATTGGCGGTAAAATAGTCCGGATATCCGGTGAAGCTCTTGCCCAGCGCATGGTCGTGGTAGATCATGCTGGTGATGCCGTCAAAACGGAATCCGTCAAAGCGGAACTCGGTCATCCAGTATTTGATATTGGAAAGCAGATAGTGGATGGTGTCGTCTCTCGAATAGTCGAACAGCCGGCTGCCCCAGGCAGGATGCGAGCCGCTGCAGTAGAAGCTGCCGCTGCCGTCCATGTTGCAGATGCCGTCCCGTTCATTGGGGGCGCTGTGGGAATGTACCAGATCCAGCAGCACGTGCAGCCCCAGTCCGTGGGCAGTATCGATGAGGTATTTGAGATCGTCCGGCGTGCCGAAGCGGTTGGATACCGCAAAGGGGAAGCTTACCTGATAGCCGAAGCTGGCATAGTAGGGATGCTCCTGTACCGCCATCAGCTGAACGGTGTTATAGCCGGAGGCGACGATGCGGGGCAGTATCCGGTCGGCAAACTCCCGATAGGTGCCGATGCCCTGCTTCTCCTGCGCCATGCCCACATGGCACTCATAAATAAGGAGAGGGTCGGGTCTGCAGTCGGGCTTTTTGTGCTTCCATTTGTAGGAGGAGAAGTATACGCAGCCGTCATACACCCTCGTTTCCGGGTGCTGCCACAGATACATCGAATATGCGCTGCTGCGGTCGATGTGCTCGCCGCTTTCGGTTTCGATGTCCATCAGCAGGCGCTGGCCCTCACGGAAGGCGTTTTTGTCGTTGATGACTATTTCAAAGTTGCCGCCGGGCAGCTTGGTGAGCCGGTGGGAGCGTCGATCCCAGTTGTTGAAGTCTCCGGTGAGCCACACATTTTTGGCGCAGGGCAGATGCTCACGGAACACGAAGCCGTCCGCCGTGCGGTGCAGGCCGAAATACAGATGTCCGTTGGCAAAAGAGCGGATGCTCTTTCCGTTCAGCAGGCGGGCATGCTTCTTTTTATAATCGCCGATACGCAATGCAATGGCCGAGCGGTACGGCGCCAGATATTCGTCGATTTCGATGAGGGGGATGTTTTTAGCGGGCATGATGTTCACTCCTGATGCCGAGTTTGGGGGAGAGCTTGTAGATGCGGGTCAGCAGCGGGTACAGCAGCAGCACGTCCACCGGATACTGACACAGGTTTTTCAGCACCCGTGCCGGAAGCACGGCGAAGAATGCCTTGCCGTAGAGCAGGTTGAGCCACAGGGTATTGAGGAAAAGATTGCAGATGAGGTCGATCAGCAGCTTCGTCAGCAGGATACGCCGGATCGAGGGACGGCGGTTATACAGCATCAGACCGTAGATCACACCGCCGACGAGGCCGGTGATCGTGAATCCGATAAAGTAGGGGCCGGTGGGCTTGACGAGATAGCCCAGAACATCTGCCAGTGCGCCGGATGCCGCAGCGGTGACGGGACCGAGCAGCATGCCGGTGGTCGCCAGGGCGATATATCCGAAGGAGACCCGCAGCATATCGCCGATGGGGATGCTGATAAAGCTCAGCAGCACCTGCATCGCCAGCAGCATGGCGGCGATGACCAGTCTCTTCAGATTGATCTGATCCCGCATATCGATCAACACCTTTCTTTGAACAACTCCCACTGCACTTTGCAGGGCAGTGGGAGGTCATTTATTTCAACGGAGAGGAAATATCAGTTGAGGGACGGTGCGCCGCAGACATCGCATGCGGTGAAGCCGCTGGCGATAGCCCAGGCGAGTGTAGCCTCTGCGGTGTCCGCCATGTTATCGATGGCCGAGCAGTCATAGCTTGTATGATACTTGCCGTCGTGGATCGAGATCCAGACGCTGTCATTGCCGTTGGCCTTCTTTTCGGTGGGAGCGGGCGTATTGGCTGCAGAACCCGTGGTGGAGGCGGAGGTGGGCTTGGAGGTGGCAAGGCAGACGGGGCAGGGCGCATGGCCGCTGAGTTCGGCCTCGTCCACGGTCATCAGCTGGGCATTCGTCATGCCGGAGCAGTTGGCGTCGGAGTGGTAATAGTCGCCGTTGGAGGTGGCGTATACAGTGCCGACACAGACGGGGCAGGGCTTCTTTCCGGCTTCAACAGCCTCGGACTTGGTGCCGGAGATCGCATCCTTCATGCCGGTGCAGTTGGCCAGACGGTGATAGTAGGTGCCGCCGCCGGTGTAGTAATACTTGGTGCCGGAAGAAGGTATAGGCGTGTTTTCGGTTGCCGCCGTGGGTGTGGGAGAAGGCGTTGCAGTGGCTGCGGGAGTGGGCGTTGCCTTCTTGATGCAGTCAGGGCAGGCATCCTGATTCCTTGCGCGGATCTGCGCCAGTGTTACAATATTGGCGTTCTTCATGCCGGAACAGGTGGGATCGGAATGGTAGTACTTGCCGGTATCGGTGGAATAGTAGATA
>JAZLHZ010000045.1:0-2169 GCA_045617085.1 Clostridia bacterium | reverse complement strand
GTCAGGTCCTGATACGGAAGGGCGATGTTCATAACAAGGTCGGGCTGATAGTTTCGGATTAGTGCGACAAGTTCATCGACGTTGTCCGCATTGACCTGTGCGGTGGTGATTTTGGTAGAAGTTTTAGGGGCGAGCTTTGCTGCCAGCGCATCGCATTTGGATTTGGTACGTGAAGCTATGCAAAGCTCCGTGAAGACCTCGCTGACTTGGCAGCACTTGGTAATGGCGACAGATGCAACGCCGCCGCAGCCGATAACTAATACTCTGCTCATGTTTATGTCTCCTTTTTTAATGTTTCAATAGGCGATTGTAAAAGTCAGATTCGTAACGAACATATAAATAAATCCGTTTTTGGTGCGGCTTTGCCGCAGTAAAAACACCTTTAAGACGGGATGGAATCCCGTCCTCGCACCGACCAAACGAGCGAAATGCAATGTAAGTGCGAGAAAACCAATTGTAAAACGCGGTTTTACAATTGCCTATAATGTTTCAATAATGCCAATAACAGTTCCCGCAATACTTTGCAGGCAGCGGCTGTCGATGCGCCGGAGTTGTCCAGCATGGGGGCTAATTCATTGATATCCGCGCCGACAATGCGGCAGGCGGCTGTTGTCCGAATCGCATCCAATAGCTGCAGAAAAGTGATTCCTCCCGCTTCCGGTGTTCCGGTTCCGGGAAAAACGGAGGGATCAAGACAATCCAAATCAATGGTAAAATATACAGGTGCGTCCGCTTTCCGAAGTTCCTCTGCCGTTTCATACAGACCGTCCAATGTCAGCGGGTGCATATCGGTATGCTCTTTTGCAAAACGAAATTCGTCCCGCTCGCCGCTGCGAATGCAGAACTGATGGATGCGTCCGTCTCCCAAAAGATCGTGACAACGGCGCAGAACACAGGCATGACTGAGCTTTGCACCGAGATATTCGCTGCGCAGATCGGCGTGTGCATCGAAATGGATGATGTGAAGATCCGGATATTTTCTAAATACCGCACGGACGCTGCCAAGTGTTACAAGATGCTCGCCGCCGATCAGAAGCGGCAGCTTCCCGTCCGCTAAGATCGTTTGTGCCCGTTCTTCAATCATGTCGAGCGCACATTCCGGGCTTCCGAAGGAAAGCTCCAGATCGCCGCTGTCAAAAACGGCATGATCCGTCAGGTCGGCATCCTGATAGGGGCTGTAGGTTTCCAGACCGAAGCTCTCGTGCCGGATGGCAGCAGGACCGAACCGCGCGCCGGGACGAAAAGATGTGGTGGAATCAAACGGTGCACCGAAGAGGACGATATCCGCATTTTCGTAGGTGCTGTCACACCCGATAAAGGTCTCGATATTAGGCTGCAAGGGCATCAGTTTTCCACCTCCATGAGCATTTCCTCCAAAAATGCGGGGAGCGCAAACGCGCCGATATGAAGACGCGGCGTATAATAACGTGTATGCAGATTCAATTTCAGCCATTCTTCCGCATTAACGTCGTTGGTCGGATGATACTTTTTGCTTGCAAATCCGAAAAGCCAGTATCCTGCTGCGTAGGTCGGAATATGCGCCTGATAGACCTTGCTGATCGGGAAGGTTTCCACGATCCGCTTGTGGCTGCGCTTCATTGCTTCGGCATCGTGCGTATAAAATGGGCTGCCCTGCTGATTGACCATGATGCCGTCCGCTTTCAGCGCATTATAACAGCTTCCGTAAAATTCTTTTGTGAAAAGTCCCTCTGACGGACCGAAAGGGTCGGTGGAATCCACGATGATCAGATCGTATTCGCCTTCGCATCTTCGGATAAAGCGAAGCGCATTTTCAAAATAGATGTGAACTCTTCTGTCATCCATCCGGCAGGCATTTCCGGGCAGAAATTCACGGCAGGCTTCAACAACCTGCGGGTCCATTTCCACCAGATCAATGCGCTTGACACGATCATAGCGCGTCAGTTCCCGGACAACGCCGCCGTCTCCGGCACCGATGACCAGAATATCCTGAATCCCCGTGTGAACGGACATGGGGACGTGTGTGATCATCTCGTCGTAGATGAATTCATCACGTTCCGTAAGCTGTACATTTCCGTCCAGTGCGAGTATACGACCGTATTCCGGCGTCTCAAAAATATCTATCTGTTGGAAATCACTTTTTTTTGCGTAAAGATGTCTGGCAACACGAATCGAATGCTTGACATCCGG
>JAZLHZ010000044.1:0-1847 GCA_045617085.1 Clostridia bacterium | reverse complement strand
TACGCTGATGTGCCTGACCGGAAATGATCACGGGCTTGTCAGTGGAAATGTCACGGGATGCCCAACCGATTTTTACAGTGCTCATAGTAGTTATACCTCCTAATATATCAGTGAGGAGTGTGAAGTGTGGAGGGAGGAGTTTTCCCCGGCAATGATGCCGCTTCTCACTTCCTACTCCTACCTTTTTCATGTTGCAGTGAAGAGTATATAATTTGGAGAAAGGAGTTTTTTCCGACATGGATACCACTCCTCACTCCTAACTCCTCACTCCTAACTAATTCAGTAGATTTCCTTCATGTCCTTCAGCACGGCCTCAACGTACTGCTGGCCGCCGTTGGGAGAGAAATCGCAGCTGAAGGGAACTGCGGAATAACCCTTGCCTTCCTTGCCGCGCTCGGTGCAGAGGTAGCTGGTATTTCCGTCATAGGCCACGGGTTCCGTACACAGCTGGACCATGAAGACCTGTTCGAAGGGAGAACGGGCCTGGATCCTGTGTTGATAGTCCATATACAGCTCGAAGGGGTTGGTGGCAAAGACAATCTCGCCGACCTTGATCACATGCACCTCAACGGGATTGGTCTTGATCCCGGCAAGCTGCTCGTCGTATTCCCGAAGGATGGCGAGGAAGTTGTTGCGGTCGGAAAGCAGACGGGTGTTGGTGATGAAATCCTGCACGGGATCATCGGTCTCGACAAAGGGCTTCTTGCGAGCCATAGCCAAGCCGTTCCTGCAGTATTCCACAAGGTCCTCGGTAAGGGTGACACGCTCGATCTCATAGGTCTCGACCTTGTGGACAACGGGCATCGTGGTACGCATGTCCTTCTTCGCCCAGGACAGCACCTCGTCAAAAGCCTCACTGATGCGCTCGGCGATGTCTCGGCGCATATAGTCCTCGGCAATGGTCTCGCCGTCGCCGTACTTCAAATTGAAGCGGCGTTCCTGCGCCTTCTTGTAGTGCAGAATGCGGGGAGACAGGTCACCGGCGGAAGCGCACTGGGGCAGTATGAAGATGTTGCCGTACTTCCTGCGGATCATCTCACGGGTCTCATGCCAGAAGGAGGCGCTCAGCACCCACTCGCCTTCGGAGCACTGGGAAGGACAGGGTACGTTGATGATGGCACCGGTAATATTGCCTTCCTTGTCGAAGGTGTACAGGATGTTGATAAAGTGATCGGCACCGGCCTCGTAATGGCTGTACTTATCATCGTTGGTGTTGCCGTACATGGCGGCATGGCCGTTCACACCGAAGGTGTTGGTAATATCCACGTTGCCGCGTTTGGACAGATCGTCGAAATAGCATACACGGCGGGAATGTGCGACGACGGCATAGCCGTAGCCGTATGCGATCTGAGACTCCTTGCGGTTGTCCCATGCTTCGCAGATCTCGTCGGTGACCATATCGGTCATCCAGTCGATATACTCGTCGGAATTGGCGACCTCCACCTTGACGGGGCACTCCTCAAGGCCGTCGATGGTCTTCCACAGATTGGCTTCTGCCGTTCTGGGAGCACCGGTATGGGTATGGGTGGCGCCCATGAAGATGTTCATCACGGGGATCTCGGGGTTCTTCTTTGCAACCTTGGCACGAACCATGTCCAGCTGGGGACCGGTCAAAGATACCATGTCTGCAGAAACCATGATGGCGGCGTCGCCGTCATCGATGACCAGTGCAGTGGTGGTCACGGGATCATGTACGCCCTTGGAAATACGCTGATGTGCCTGACCGGAAATGATCACGGGCTTGTCAGTGGAAATGTCACGGGATGCCCAACCGATTTTTACAGTGCTCATAGTAGTTATACCTCCTAATATATCAGTGAGGAGTGTGAAGTGTGGAGGGAGGAGTT
>JAZLHZ010000043.1:0-2284 GCA_045617085.1 Clostridia bacterium | reverse complement strand
GTGACACGGACGAGCTTATGATGGCTACGATATACGCAGCACAAGGCATAACGACGTATCTGCATAGCTTTTTTGAGAAAATTATCAACTGATAAAACAGAACTGACCGCATCATCGGTGTCAAAACCTTTGATGCGGTCTCTTTTTAATAATGAATCATTTGCCTTTTCTGCCTGCCACCGAAAAAACCGTGCGCATCGCACCGCTGGCAGCGATAGGAGCTATCTTCCTCGTCCACAGTGAGTTGAACCAATTTGCTTTATTACGCTTAGGGGCGACAGTAACCATTTGTTTTATTGTGCTCAATGTTGGGATAGCGAAGCTGAAGCTCAGGATGAACAAGGAAAAGAGCAGAGTCGTAAGCGTGTTCAGCATCCGAAATTTTAAGTTTCTGGGCTTTGCATTAGGGAAGGGACGCAAGGGAATATACATACGCGCCCATGCGAAGTCCTTGAAGAAAGCCAAAGCCAGACTGAAAGAGCTGACTTCCCGCAGTCAGGGCAGAAATGTGCGCGTGGTAATGAAGAACGTAGAGAAATACATACGCGGATGGCTGGGCTACTTCTACATTGCAAGCATGAAAACGACGATGAAGGAATGGGACGGATGGCTTCGCCGCCGTTTCAGAATGTACATCCGGAAGCAGTGGAAGCTGCCGAGAACAAGAGTAAAGAACCTCATAAAGCTGGGAATGGAGCCGTGGAAGGCATACAGAAACGGCAACTCCAGCAAAGGCTACTGGGCTGTTGCAGGAAGTGGCATTCTCAAAACGACGATTACAAATGAGAGACTCGCACGAGCCGGATATTATTCTTTATCCGACAGGTACGAGTCCCTGCACTTATGCGATTGAACCGCCGTGTACCGAACGGTACGCACGGTGGTGTGAGAGGTCGGCGGCTAATTACCGCCTCCTACTCGATTGGCGTTTACTTAAAGTCGTGGGCGTTTTCAAGAACCATTTCCTTGACCTTGAGCAGGCGGACCTTGGTGGCATTCTCGTTCTCCGCCAGCTTCATGGAGATATATTTGATATTGCCCTCCAGCTCCGGGATCATGACATATTCCAGAGCATTGACGCGGCGGCGGGTCTTTTCGATCTCCTGGGCGAGAAGCTGCATGGTCTTTTCCACCTGTGCCAACTCCAGCATATCCTCAAAGACCTTTGCCATATTCTCCAGCGCATCGTCCAGCTCACCGGAGGTCTGTGCGTAGCTGTAGGGATAGATCTCCGAGGGGTCGCTGTTCTTCGTCGTGAAGCTGTACAGCGGGACGTTGACACTCATGATGTTCTTGTATTTCAGCCCCAGCTCAACGCTCTGCCGCGGGTAAAGCAGCGCCTGCTCCAGCATCTCGGGGGACATGATGGAGCTCGCCACCTGCAGCGATGCGAAGGCGTCAGTGAGACCCTCCTCGACGCGGATGCGCAGCTCCTTGTTGAGCTTGACCACATCCATGAACTGGCGCATCAGCTCATCGCGCTTATCCTTCAGCAGCTTGTGGCCGCGCCGGGCGGTCTTGAGTCTGCCCTTGAGCTGGTTGAGCACCATTCTGGTCGGGGTTATCGCAGTACCTGCCAAAAAGCATCACCTCCAAAAATTATCTTCGAGTGAAAAACGATTCGATCGTTTGCGGTGGATTTCGAGGATCACTTCCCGGGCATATACTTGTCGATCATTTCGGGCTTGATGCGCTTGAGCTCACGCCGCGGCAGGATGCTCAGCAGATCCCAGCCGATGTTGAGGGTATCCTCAATGCTGCGGTTGGCGGTGTTGCCCTGACTGACATAGACCTTCTCGAACTCGTCGGCGAACCTGGCGAACAGCTTGTCGTCATCGCTCAGGGCGGCCTCGCCCAGAATGGTCATGAGCTCCTTGGCATCCTTGCCGCGGGAATAGCCGGCAAAGAGCTGGTTCATGGTGCCGGCATGATCCTCACGGGTCTTGCCCTCGCCGATGCCCTTATCCTTCAGACGGCTCAGGCTCGGCAGAACGTCGATGGGGGGCACGATACCCTTGCGGTGCAGCTCACGGCTGAGGATGATCTGACCCTCGGTGATGTAACCGGTCAGGTCGGGGATGGGGTGGGTCTTGTCGTCTTCGGGCATGGTCAGAATGGGGATCATGGTGATCGAGCCCTTTTTGCCCTGACGGCGGCCGGCACGCTCGTACATGGTGGCAAGGTCGGTATAGAGATAGCCGGGATAGCCGCGTCGGCCGGGAACCTCCTTCTTGGCGGCGGAGACCTCACGCAGAGCCTCGGCGTAGTTGGTGATATCGGTGAG
>JAZLHZ010000042.1:0-8926 GCA_045617085.1 Clostridia bacterium | reverse complement strand
TTTCCGGGACTGAATCACCTGTATCTGCGGTTTGACTGGCGGGACGTGGAACCGGAAAACGGCTTGTTCGACTTTTCCCGGCTGGACGAGATCATCGAAACCTGGGGAAAACACGGCTACCGCTTCTCGCTTCGTCCCTGCACCTATGAGTGTTTTGACAATCCGCTCATCAAATCCGCCACGCCCGAATGGGTCTGGAAAGCCGGTGCCGCATACACCAAGGTCAACGATACTTATGAGCCGGACTATTCCGACCCGGTCTTCCTGTCTTATCTGGACCGCATGATGCACATGCTCGGCGAACACTATGCCGCAGATCCCCGGCTGGAATTCATTGATGTGGGCACCTTCGGCACCTGGGGAGAAGGTCATACCATTGCCGGCTCCGACAGGATATTCCCTTTGGAAACCATGCTGAAGCACATCGACCTTCACGTCAGGCACTTCCCGGACAGCTTTGTCCTCTTAAACGACGATTATGTCAACTGCCGCCCCGAACCGCATCCCGGCGAGACCGACCGCATCCTTTCCTACGCAAAACAGCTGGGATTGGGCATGCGGGACGACTCCGTCTGCGTGGACGGCTATGTGATGCAGTACGGCTATGACACTCTGCGCACACCGATGCTGTTTGACGAATTCTGGCGCAATGCCCCGATCGATATGGAATTTGCCCACATGTGGCACTATACAAATCCCAAGTTTGACCCGCCGCTGATCCGGGACGGCTATCCGGCAATGGAAGCCTGCCGCCGCAGTCATGCATCGTTTGCCGGTTTCCACGGTTCGCCCAGAGATTTCCTTAAACAATTCCCGACCTTGGCGGACTATCTCGGTGCACGGCTGGGCTATTGGTTCTTCATCGACGGTCTGCAGCTTCCGAAACTAATTTCCGATGCACGGAACCATATCGATATCGTATTTGAAAACAGGGGTTTTGCCCCCTGCTATCGCAAATTTGAGGTCCGGCTCCGTCTCGTTTCCGGAAACGGTACCTGCCGTATCATGACGCAGGACATTGACCCAAGGCGCTGGCTGCCCGGCGAAACGTATATTAAGCACGCAGAGATCGATACAAGAGGGCTTCCCTCCGGCAAATATCGATTGGAGGCAGGCATCTTTGAAGGCAGTACACCGATACAAATCGGAATGAACAAACAGCTCTTGAGAAACGGCGGCTATTACGACATTGCCGAAGCGGTAATTGAATAAGATAATACCCTGAGCGTTTTTCCTTCGCTCAGGGTATATCTTTACACCTTTTTCCTTATATTGCAGATCACGATGGCGCCGATAACCAGCAGCACGCCTGCTGCCTGAAGAATCGTCAACCGCTCTCCGTAAACGACCATGCCCAGCACAGCCGCCGTCACCGGCTCGATGGAAGCAATGATCGATGCCGTACTGTTTTCCATGTCCTTCAAGCCCAGCGTGTACACGATATACGGCACCACCGTGCTGACCAGTCCGAACAGCAGACAGAACGGCAGCATCGTCAGATCCGCACGCACCACATCCGCCATTACGGGAAGGTTCGCCAGCGGCAGTGTGCCCACGAGGGCAAACAGGAAGGTATAGAACGAGATCGTCAGCGAGTTATAGCCCCTGTCCAGCGCATACCTGCTGAATATCGAATACAGCGCATAGCCCAATCCGGCGCCGAGTCCGGCCAATATCCCGGCAGTCCCGATGTTGTTTTGTGTCCCGATCAACCCGGTCACCAGCACACAGCCCAGAAATGTCGCTGCCAGCGATATCAGCTTCACCGGTGTGATCTTCTCCCGGAACAGCACCGCCGACATCAGCATCACGAATGCCGGAGCGGTATACAGCAGCACTGCCGCTACGGCCAGTGAAGTCAATGTGATCGCCCGGAAATAGCAAAAGTTGAAAAACACGATACTGAAAATACCCGTACCGACAAAACACCAGATATCCTTCAACCGCACTTTCAAAAGACTTCTGTCATATACAAGCAGGAATGCCAGCAGCAATATCACCGTTGTAAGCGCCCGCACGGCAACGATCTCCATTGTGCCGAAGCCCGCCGCATCCAGCCGCTTGATAAACAGCCCGATCACGCCCCACAGGATACCCGCCGTCAATACCAGCAGCGGTGCTTTCTTATTTTTCACTGTGCTCACCTTTTTCTTCGCAAAGTGCGATATATATTTTAAGTACATATTTTATGATTTCGTCCGGAAAACAATAGTGTTCGGTATGCAGGGCAGGACAGTTCTCACCCGAGCCCATGCCGAAAATACAGCCCTTCACCTGCATCAGATACCTGCCGAAATCCTCCGACCATCGGAAGGGCTCCTCCGGCTCCTGCATTCGTATGCCTGCCTTTTCACAGGCATGAACGAGTCTTTCAACACATTTCTCATCATTCTCCGTTGAAGGGAACACATCATTCTCCGTAATACCGTATTGCAGGCCGTGCTTTCGGCATACAGTATCCATCGTCTTTGTGATATATTCCCGCAGTACCTCGAATTCCTCCCGATGTTCAGCACGTATCGTCAACCGCAGTTTACCCGTTGATGCCGAAACGCCGTACCGGTCACTTCCCGCATCCATACCGATCACTGTGGAGAGCACGATGCCGTTATGCGGCTCTTTGAGCTTTTCATTGACTGCAAGGATCAGTTCGGCCATGGCAGCGGACGGATTCACACCGAATTCCGGATACGCCGCATGGGCAGGTCTTCCGGTAAACGACAGCTCCAACCCTTCCGAAGCGCAGGCAAACGTACCGTGACAGATCAGTGCAGTACCCAATGCAGTGCCCGGAATGTTGTGAAAGGCATATATCTCATCAATATGCTCCCTTTCAAACAACCCCGTACAGACCTTGGCGCCTTCGCCGGATTCCTCACCCGGCTGAAAGAGAAAGAATATATTACACTTTGGTCTGTTTTTATCGACCCACACGGCAAATGCCGCCAGCACAGCCGCATGGCCATCGTGACCGCAGAGATGACGGCTGATGCCATCCTCACCGGTCACTGCATCGAAGTCTGCCCGGAACGCAATACTCTTCGCTGTATCCTCATATCGGGATGCGGCATAGAACCAGCTGCCCATGTCGTATACTTCCAGTGCAGTCTGCTCCCGGAGAAACCTCATAAGCCGTGCCTTCGTATTCGTTTCATGCATTGAAGGCTCAGGAATGTCATGCAGATCTTTCCGCAGCTCGGCGGCTACGCCGGCATAAAATGAAATATCATTCACGATGATCTTCTCCGTATTCGATAAGTATCAGTTTTTCGATTCCGTTTTCGAGCAGTGAGTATTCATCTGTCCACATCTCGTCCGTCAAGGTGAAATGCTGAGGACCGCAGGGACCAAAGCGCACCGGCTTCACGTGCAGCGGTCCGAAGGTATTCCTTCGGGTAGGAACCAATGTCACCCGGACAGTGCCGCCGTTCTGTGCAGCTTTTGTGATGTCCGCCTCCCAGGGAGCCCATTTCAGCGTGACCTCCTCGTCGAGCCCATCCCGAATGCGAATCGCCGCCCCGGTAAATCCCTTCGGCGAAAGCGTGACCTTATCCGCATTTCCGGAGACCGGCACATACAGTGTCAGCGGACCGGTATAGAACGGCAGTCCCTGCGGCTTGATATCACCGAGCTTCAGCTTTTCAGGCAGCTTTCCGATGGCAGCCTGCACACCGGAGAGCCGGACCGAGAACGGTCCCAACAGGTATACCGCCTCGATATTACTCGTTCTGGTAAATACCGTCTTCACTGTGATCTCATTTCTGCCCTTTTTCAGCAGACTCCGACGGATCGGGAAACGCTTGAAACAGATGTCGATCCAGAAATCGTTTTCATTCGGACAGCTGAGCTCCGTACCGTTGATGAAATACCTGCACCGGTCAGGACGTTCTGCCGCCAGTGTCATTGCTTCGGGAAGCTCCTCGATATCAAACTCATATCTCAATTCGATGCTGCCGAAACTCGGATCATCGAACTTTTTCGCAAACCAGGGCTGCAGCATCTCACCGCCCCGATGCTCGATCCCGGCTTCATCACGAATCTGAGAATCCGAGCGGAGCACATCGTTCATGCCGTGCCATTTACCGTTTTCCCATCGCCAGTCACAGCGATCCAGCACACAGACGTTCTCCTCCGATAATTTGTAATCCAGTTCGCCCTCGATCTCACGGCTCTTTATCACACGCACGGGACGGGATTCCGGCTCCGCTTCTTCCGCATTGTTTGTCAAAAGAAGCATCCTGCTCTCGCCGCTGTCAAGGTTCATCGAAAAGACACAGCAGCCGTTTTCTCTATTGAAGCTTGTCTTCATGCGCGTTCCTGTTTCCAGATCGAGCTTCAGTACATGCGCATAATCTCCCTTTACCATCAATTCGACCGCCGATGCCGGATGCTCTCTGTCGCTGTTCAGTACCGTCACCAGCAGTGAACCGTCCTCCATGTTTCTCGCCTTCATGAATATGGGCTTTCCGAAAACGTATGCCAGTTTCGCCTTTTCATTTGTCAGCGTTTCGACAAGCTCTCCGAGCTCACTGACCTCACAGTGCAGTGCGTTCTTATGGGAGGCAATGCTTTCCGCATTTTTCGGCACACTTCCGCAGAAGACCACCTTGCCGCCGTTGTTCATCAGTTTTTCCAGCAGTACCGCCGTGGAAACACGCATCTGAAGCATTCCGGATACCACGGCGATACGGTATTTCATCTGACCGATACGGATACCTTCCCCATCGTCTTTTCCGAGGCCTGCCATCATTTCCTCTTCGCCGTAGTCGAAGTCGATGCCCCGGTCCGCCAGTGCATGGAAGGTTTCGGCATATGTATTTTCCAGTTCCTTTACGTGTTCATCATTCGGAATGATCCAATTTGCCCAGCCTGCATACGCCAGTGACCATACACTCTCTATCGGTGAGACCACCAGCACATCACAGTCCGGTGTTCCCTGCGCCATCATATAGCCGAAACGGGCAAAATAGTCCTCCACCTGCCGGTAATCGGGATACCACGGCGACTGATGCAGGATACTGGCTGGATAATCTCTTTTCGCCTCGCCCTCCATGGTATACCAGGACAAGTGCGGACAGCGCAGATTGATGCCCTCCAGCGCCTGCCAGTCACCCACCGCTTTATGGCCGTTCAGATCAAAGTCCCAGCCGGACGCACCGTACAGCTCAGACAGCAGTCTCTTTTTTCCCAGCTGACGGCAGGCAGAACTGAGCTGTGTCGCCACCCAGTAACATTCGTTATCCGGGCCCAGCAGATCGATACCGGGTATGCCCATATGCTGATAAAACCGCATCAGTGAACCTTGGGGGACCGCCTGCGCCGTCAGGGAATCCTCGTGCAGTACATGACCGGTAAATATCAGCCCGTGCTTTTCACACCAGTCATTGATCGGCTCGGCGAAGTTTTCAAGGAACAGCTGATCGGTCACGTCAAAATAGTCCCTTGTCAGATCATTCTCATCACTGTCGATGGCGCTGTAGAACAGCTCCGGAAGTCTGGTGATCAGGTCATAGCCCTTGCGCTTTTCAAATTCTTCGGGCAGCTTTTCCGTCCAGGGCGTTGAGCAGCGCACGATGCCGTTTTCTTCTTTCCTGTTTGACAGCGCATTGCCCCGATGCGGCTCATCGGTGAAAATGCCCTTGATGCTTTTCCCCAGTCTGCTGCCGCAGTGGCGGACATATTCTTCATGGGTCAGTTCGATAAACCGCTCGGTAGCCGCCCGTGACATCGTGTCGATATAAGTATACCCATTGTAGTTGCTGGAGCATTCCATATCCTCCACGGTAAAGCATGCAGCTCTTTCGTCTTGCCTTAGTGCTCCTTCCGCTTTCCTATAGGAAACGAGTTTGCCTTCCTTCAGCGTCACAGCAAATCGGGCGATACACTTTTCTTTCGGAAGCAGCGTGTCCGATTCATTCAGCCATACCGCCTTCATCCGGTACTGCCTGTCCTCCGTGACCTTGCCGCCTGCCGAACCGCTGGGCCAGCGGTCCTCATCATACAGCCATGCCTCCATACCCAGCTTTTCGGCCTCATCGGCGCAGGCATTGATCAGTTCAAACCATTCCTCGCCCAGATATTCGGTAGCCAGACCGGATCTTGAATGCATGAAGAAGCCGCCAAAGCCCATCTCCTTCATGATATGCACCTGACGGATCAGTTCTTCCTTTTTCAATTCTCCGTTCCAGGACCAGAACGGCTTTCCGCGCCATTCGGCCGACGGATTTTCAAACTCCTGCCACATAACTGCCGCTTCCTTTCGATTGGGATGATTATCTTTATCATACCACAAAAAGAGGATATGTCAAGCATTTTTGACATATCCTCTTCCATTATCAGCCTGCGAGGATCTCCTGCATCTCCTCCTTGGCCAGCACGCCCCTGTCGGCCAGGCGGGTTACGCTCTCATCATAGGCCCGGCGGTGGGTACGGGTGATCTCTTCCGCCCGGTGATCCATCCCCTCGAGCAGTTCAGCGCGCTTGACATCGAGTCCCTTCAGGAAGCTCTCGCTGTTCTGACCGCCGTAGTTGCTCCTCTCGCCCACGTAGTCATAGCCGTATACGCCGCTTTCTGTCAGCAGGGAGCCGATGGACTCGGTCGCCTTGTTGATGTCGCTGCCGGAACCCAGCAGGTATTCGCCCAGCGCCACACGCTCTGCCACATGGCCTGCCAGTAGCACGGTGACACTGTTTTCCATCTCCGTCCGGGTAAGAAGATCGTCATTGTTGCGGTACATGAGCATCACATGACCTCTTGCCTCGCCCTGCGTTTTGATCGTCGCCTTGACCACGGAGTCCGGCTGCAGCACCAGTCCCACCAGCGCATGACCCGCCTCATGAACCGCCAGACGGTAACGGGTCTTCTCATTGGGACTGGCGCCCTTTTCCTCGGCCTCCAGCTCCTTACGGCTGATGACATCCACCACATCGTCCATGCCGATGTACTGCTCCGGACGGTTCATCGCCCGGATGCCGGTCTCGTTGGCAATGCACTCCAGTTCCGCACCGGAATAGCCGCCGGTGACCGAGGCCAGATAGTCAAAGTCCAGTTCGTTGGGGATGGTGATGGCGCCAAAGTACGCCTCCAGGATCTGACGGCGGGTGTCCTTGTCGGGCTTGGCAATCAGCAGATGCCGGTCAAATCTGCCGCTGCGTATCAGCGCCGGATTCAGCTCGTCCACCGAGTTGCAGGTGGCAGCCACCAGCACCATGTCGTCCGCAGTCAGGGCGTCCAGCTCCTGCAGCAGCACTTTCATGGCCGTATCGTTCTCGCCGATGATGCGGAACGGGCGGTGCTCGGTCTGTGCGATCTTGTCCATCTCATCGATCAGCAGCACCGAAGGTGCCTTCTCCTTAGCCTCGGCAAAGGCGTTCTGGATATCCTCGGCAACGGTGTCGTTGCAGCAGTTCGCCGCCTTCAGCTCGACCAATTCGATGCCGTCATCTGCGAGGGAACGAGCCATCACGGTCTTACCCACGCCCGGGTCTCCTCTCAGGATGATCCCCCTCGGGATGCGGATGCCGCATTCCCGGTACTTGTCTGCGTTGTGAAGCATCTCTCTCAGCTGTGCCAGTTCGTTCTTCTCGTTGTTGTACCCGATGATCATTCCCATAAAGCTTGGTTCCTTTCTGATTGTCTCTGTCCGCTGTTGTGTTGCTTTCCCGACGCTTGTACCTCCTTAAGCCCGATTATTATACCACGCCCCGATAAATTGTCAACTTAGGATTACATTAGCGTTTTTATGTAAAATACGCCTTATGCTATTTACAAACTCTTCTTTTTGTGCTATGATATATGTATACTCTATATTCGAGGTGATATTATGCCATTTTGTCCCAACTGCGGTCAGCAGGTCGGTATTGATTCCCGATTCTGCCCCAACTGCGGTCAACAGCTTTCTGCAGCAGGCGTTGCTGTAGTAAACCCGGCAGTTAATTCCGTCAATGATCTCAGTGTTATGCTGGTTTCCCTCGGCGAGTGCCCCCGTACCGAGGCAATTGAAGTGCTCTGCGAGGCATGCGGCTACAGCCGTGAGGATGCCGCTCTGCTGATCTCCAATACGCCTATCACCATCGCCAAGGATCTGCCTCTGATGCCTGCCACCTATCTTGCCCAGACACTGAGCGAGTACGATATGGAGGTCTCCGTATTTGACCGCAACGGCTACCGTGAGGTCATCAGCGATACCGACAGCGTATTCACCACCAAGGGTGATTTCTATGTGAAGGTCGCCAATGCCCTGAGCCTGATCACACTGGCCAACCGCATTCCCCGTGCCCTCATCCGCCCGATGAACTATCCTTACCGTTATACCGGCACCAGACCGCCGCTCTTCCGTTTCAGGAGCGTTCGTCCCCCGATGCGTTTCGGCAGAGTTTTTGCGCCCAGACCCTCCAGAAGGCCTGCACCCATTCCTCCCCGTCCCGCACCCAGACCCGCTCCCACGCGTCCGGCGCCTGTTCCTCCCCGTCCCGCTGCAGTACGTCCGGCTCCCGCTCCCAGACCCGCTGCTCCCGGCCCGAGACCCGTCGGTCCCGGTCCCAGACCTGCAGGTCCCGGCCCCAAGCCCGGTCCCGGCGGTGCAGGCAGAGGTCCCGGCAGAGGACGCTGATACGCATCATATAACAGTACGTCACATCGGTTTTTCCGGTGTGACGTATCTTTTTTATGCTATCATTATGCAGACGGGATATTGACATTATGGGAAGCTTGTGGTATAATGTCACTGTATCACTTAATTGATACAGTGACACAGAAGAGGAGAATGACCTTGGGTTATACATATCGGCATGAAATCCCCATATATCTTCAACTGATCGATATCATGAGGAGTCGGATTATCGAGGGCGATTACTGCGCCGGTGATCGGCTTCCTTCCATCAGGGATATGGCGCTGGAATATGAGGTAACACCGAACACGATACA
>JAZLHZ010000041.1:0-3083 GCA_045617085.1 Clostridia bacterium | reverse complement strand
GACTTCCGGGGCAAGGTCTCCGGTCGCGGCGCGTATGTCTGTCCGAATGCCGCGTGCCTCAAAAAGGCGATAAAGGCAAAAGCGTTCGAGCGTGCTTTCTCCGCGCAGATCCCGCCGGAGATCTATGAGCAGCTGGAGCGGGAAATGGAGGCCGGTCATGAGTGACAAAGCCTTGAGCTTGCTCGGCCTCATGAGAAGAGCCGGTGCGATCGAGATCGGGGAAGACAATTCAGCCGATGCCGTTCATGCCGGAAAGGCAAAGCTTCTGCTGCTGAGCAGTGATCTTTCGGATAAGGCCCGTCACAGGGCGGAGGGATACACATACGGTCACAGGACGCTGATCGTCCCGCTGGACTATACGAAGGAAGAACTGGCGAACAGCCTCGGCATAGGAATGTGCTCCATGGCCGCGGTGACGGACATAGGCTTTGCGGACACCCTTATGAAGCAGCTGGCTGAACAGCAGCCGGAAAAATACGGCTCTCTGCGGGAGGAAACGGAAAAGCGATGCCGGAAGGCGGAGCGCCGCAGGAGAGAGACAGCGGCCCGTAAGGGTGACAAGAGGAATGTTAAGAGGAGGACTGAAGTATGAGCATGATTAAATACAGGATTCACGAGGTGGCAAAGGATTTTAATGTTACCTCCAAGGTGATCTCTCAGATTCTCACCGATTATATTGCGGCACCCAAGAACCATATGCAGGTTCTCGAACCCAACGAGCTGGATGTTATCTTTGAGTATATGACCCAGCACAATCAGGCTGCCAGCCTGCAGGATATCTTTAATACCCCGGCCAGGGAACAGCCGAAGGAAAAGGAGAAGGCTCCCGCCGAGGCACAGAAGAAGCCTGCCCAGAATCCGCAGGAGAAGCAGAGCGTTCAGCAGAAGCCGGCCTCTCAGCCCCAGGAGAAGCATACAGCGGCTCCGGCGGCTCCCGTGCAGGCCGAGAAGAACAAGCCCCATACACCGAGACAGGTGGCGGAAAAGCGCGTGGTCGATACCCGCGGCGGAGCCGCTGTCAACATCGAGAAATACAACGAGAAGTTTGAAGATCTGGCGGACAACAAGGCGGGCGGCAATATGCGCCGTCAGAGCAAGGAAAAGATCGGCAGCAAGGCCAAGCAGCGCCCCAACCAGCAGGTCGCATCCGCGAAACGCCGTCAGGAGGAACGCGACAAGATGAACCGGCTGCAGCTGGAGATCGCCAAAAAGCAGCAGCTCAAGGTGGAGATCCCCGACGAGATCAGTGTGGGCGAGCTCGCCTCCCGCATGAAGAAGACCGCCTCCGAGGTCATCAAGCAGCTGTTCAAGCTGGGCGTTTTCGCCTCCGTCTCCGAGATCATAGACTATGATACCGCCGCTTTGGTGGCTATGGAACTCGGCTGCAAGGTGGAGAAGGAGGTCATCGTCACCGTCGAGGAAAAGCTCATCGATGACCATGAGGATAAGGAAGAGGATCTTGTTCCCCGTGCGCCCGTCGTTGTCGTTATGGGTCACGTTGACCACGGCAAGACCTCCACGCTCGACTATATCCGCCATGCCAACGTCGTCTCCGGCGAGGCCGGCGGCATCACCCAGCACATCGGTGCTTATACCGTTGAGATCAACGGCAGCCCGATCACCTTCCTTGATACACCGGGTCATGAGGCATTTACCTCCATGCGTGCCAGAGGCGCCATGGTCACCGATATTGCCATTCTGGTCGTTGCGGCCGATGACGGCATCATGCCGCAGACCATCGAGTCCATCAACCATGCCAAGGCCGCCAATATTCCCATCGTCGTTGCCATCAACAAGATGGATACGGTGGGAGCAAATCCCGAGCGCATCAAGCAGCAGCTCACCGAGTACGATCTGGTCAGCGAGGAATGGGGCGGCGAGACGATCATCTGCCCGATCTCTGCCAAGACCGGCTTCGGTATCGACAATCTGCTCGAAAACCTTGCCGTCCTTGCGGAAGTGCAGGAGCTCAAGGCCAATCCCAACCGTGCCGCCCGGGGCGCCGTTATCGAAGCACGCCTGGATAAGGGTCGTGGCCCCATCATGACTGTCCTCGTGCAGAACGGCACCCTGCATCTCGGCGACATCATCATTGCCGGTACCTCTGTCGGCCGTGTCCGTACCATGGTCAACGACAAGGGTCAGCGCGTCACCGAAGCAGGCCCCTCCACACCGGTCGAAATCTCCGGTATGGACTCCGTGCCCAGCGCGGGTGACACCTTCAATGCTGTCGCCGATGAGCGTATGGCCAGAGAGCTTGCGGAGGAACGCCGCGTCCAGATGGCAAACAATTCCATGCCCGGCGCCAAGAAGGTCAGCCTGGAGGATCTGTTCAGCCAGATCCAGGCCGGTGAGATGAAGACCCTCAACATCATCGTCAAGGCAGATGTACAGGGCTCGGCGGAAGCGGTAAGGTCTTCTCTGGAGAAGATCTCCAACGACGAGGTGCGCGTCAAGGTCATCCACAGCGCCGTCGGCGCCATCAACGAGTCCGACGTGATGCTGGCCGCCACCTCCGGCGCCATCATCGTGGGCTTCAATGTCCGTCCCGATAATGCTGCCCGTGACAGTGCCGCAAGAAGCAAGGTGGATATGCGTATGTACCGCGTCATCTACGACTGCATCAATGAGATCGAGGCCGCCATGAAGGGTATGCTGTCTCCCAAGTTCAGAGAAGCCGTCATCGGTCATGCCGAGGTACGCGAGACCTACAAGGTCTCCAAGGTCGGCACCGTCTGCGGCTGTTACTGCATGGACGGTAAGATCCAGCGCGGCTGCGAGGTTCGTGTCCTGCGTGACAATATCGTTATCCATGAGGGTGAGCTTGCCTCTCTGCGCCGCTTCAAGGACGATGTCAAGGAAGTCGCCAGCGGCTATGAGTGCGGTATGCAGGTCGAGAAGTTCAACGACATCAAGATCGGCGATGTGATCGAATGCTTCGTGATGGAGCAGATCAATCCTTGATTATACTGAATATAGTACGGGCGCTTTGTTTCCGAGGCGCCCGTCGTGCCCGTATATAGGAGAATAGTAATGGCATCGAATAAACTTGCAAGAACAAACGATGATATACAGTTTGCGAT
>JAZLHZ010000040.1:0-3702 GCA_045617085.1 Clostridia bacterium | reverse complement strand
ACGGCGATCCCCTATCCGGTGGGCTGCTCCGGCTACTTCACCTGGAGCTCGTCCTCGACCGCCATTGCGACGGTCGCCGCCGACGGCACCGTCACCGCCCTCAAGACCGGCCGGGTCACCATCACCTGCACCTCCCGCCAGAACAGCCGCATCAAGGCCAGCCGTACGATACTGGTCGTCAGTGCGGATTCGCCGAGGCAGCTCTCGTTTGACAAGCCTGCCCTCACGCTGAATCCCGGCGGCGGCTATGCGCTGACCATGACCGCCTATCCGCAGGGCAAGAGCAATTCGGTGCGCTTCACCTCCAGCAAGCCCGGCATCGTCTCCGTCGACGCCAACGGCATCCTGTATGCCAGACGGCTGGGCACGGCAGTCATCACCGCCACCTCCACCGTCAACAGCAATGTGTCGGTCAGCATGAACGTCAAGGTCGAAAACCTGCCTGCCCCCACATCGCTCTCCGTCAGCGGCTTCAACAGCGTCAATAAGGGAAAGACGATACAGCTCAACGCCGTGACCGTTCCCGAAAACGCCGCCAATCAGGTCACATGGACTTCCTCCAACAAATATATCGCCGTCATCAGCTCCAAGGGCGTCGTCCGGGGCGTAAGGGGCGGCACTGCCGTGATCACCGCCACCTCCAAGGCCAACCCCAACATCAAGACCACCTATAACGTCAGCGTCATCGATCCCTATTCCCCCACCGGCATTGCGCTGAACACCTCCTCCCTCACGATCGAGGCGGGCTCGACCTACACCCTTGTGCCGAGCTATTCTCCCTCCGGCTGCAACACCGGCAGCAAATTCTCCTCTTCCTCCACGACTATAGCTTCGGTCAACTCCAGCGGCACCGTTACCGGAAAGGCCCCCGGCACCGCCATCATCACCGTTGCTTCCTCTTATAACCCCACCATTTCCAGATCAATCCAGGTCAACGTCGTCAATAAGCCTGCGCCCTCGACGATCACGCTGTCCGGCGCCCGTGCAATGGCCGTCGGCGATTCGCTGACGCTGACCACCACCGTCGTGCCCGCCAACGCCAGCGGGCTGGTGAGCTACACCTCCTCCAACACCGCCGTGGCCACCGTCAGCGATACCGGCGAGGTATGCGCCAGGAAGGTCGGCACCGTCACCATCACCGCCTACTCCAAGAAGAATTCCGCCATCAAGTCCAGCGTCACGCTCACCGTCAGCAGCGTCATTTATCCCACGTCGCTGACGCTGACCGAGAGCACGATGTACCTGGGCACCGGCGATTCCCGTCAGCTCACGTTCAATGTCAGCCCCTCCAACGCCTCCCGCAGCGTGACCTACACCTCCTCCAATACCGCCGTGGCCACCGTCAGCAGCACCGGCGTCATCAGCGCCAAGGCCTCCGGCATCGCCTATATCACCTGCAAGAGCGCCGTCGCCAACGTCAGCGCCCAGTGCATGGTATCCGTATTCACCACCGAGCGCACCACGCTGATCCCCGCCCGCACGACGGACATCGCCGGTATCCCCGCCAATATGGCGAAGATCGAGGCCATCCGCCGCAGCACGGAAGCGGAGATCGATGCGCTGCAGAAGACCGGCGCCATCACCGCTGCAGAGGCTGCCCTGCGCATCCAGATCATCGACAACGCCTTCAGCATGCAGTCCTTCCCGTGGATGACCCTCAGCACGCAGGAATACTGGAGCAAGTCCTATGCCTACAAGCGGTACCTGCCCGATATCGTGTATTACGGACTGCCCTATATCCAGACCTCGTCCAAGAACACCTACGTCAACCGCCGCTACAACGTGGACAAGGCGCTGAACGAGGGCAGATGGTATTCCAGCGGCAAGGGCTATTACCTGCTGAACCAGAGCAACCTGCTGGAAAACATGTACGTCGGCAACGACTGCTCCGCCTTCGTCTCCATGTCCATCTGGGGACTGAGCCACAGCGCATCGTTCCTGAACACCACCGCCATTGCATCCTCGTCCTACTATAATACACTGTCCGGCTACTCGGCGCTGCGCCCCGGCGACATCATGGTCAAGAGCGGCAGCCACGTCATCATGTTCCTGTACTACACCGACGCCTCCAAGAACAACATGATGATCATTGAGCAGGGCGGCGACGGAAGCACCGTCATCTGCTCGGTATTCCCGATCAGCAAGTATTCCACCAACGGCTATGTGCCCAAGAGAAGGACGGGCTTTGCCACGAAGTAAACCCGGCGGCATTCCGAATAAAGTGTGAAAAAACGCCGAAAAGGGTTTACAACACCGGCATTTCATAGTATACTGAACCTGAGGTGATATTTATGGAGCTTTACAGCGAAAAAGACTATTCCGAAACAAACAGCCAGTTTACCAAACACATCATCATCGAAGCCGTCGTCATCGTGGTATTCGTCACCGCCGTCGTGCTGTGCCTGAGCCTGATGCGCAAGCTCTGGCTCGTCATCGCCCTGTGCGCCGTCGGCGGCGTAGTGGCCATGTTCATCCTGATGAACAAGATCATGCCCTGGTTCCGCTACAAGGCCTACCTGAAGGATATTAAGGAAGGCAAGCGCCACGAAATGGACTGCGAATTCCTCAGCAGCAGCGACGACACCCGCATGAGCGACGGCGTCAAATTCCACGATTTCATCATCAGCCTCGGCAAACAGATCGACGAGGCCACCGGCGAGGAAGTGGACAACGAGCGCAAGCTGTTCTTCGATGCGGACAAGGAAATGCCCAAGTACGAGGCAGGCAAAAAGCTGCACATCAAGACCTTCGGAAGCTACATACTCTCCATTGACGAGATGTGAGTGAGGAAAAGCGGAAGAATTAGCAATGTGCAATTAGCAATTAGCAATTTTCAGATTGTGAACGAAAAACCCCGGCGTCCTTTCATCAAGGCGCCGAGGTCGTTTTTTCTATTTCCCAAAATTGAATTTTTATCAAAATTGAGAAATAGATTTTTGTCATTAAGCTGATATATACCAAAATGCTGATTTACGGAACAAGACATGGCCTTTTCCAATACGAAGGTATTCAAATCAACCACGAAAAGCGCACCCGGCGGCGCTTTTTTGTTGTTTCTTCTTTACTTTTGGCCGGAAATCGGTTATAATAAAAACGGAAATACGATACGGAACGGAGGCGCAGTCATGCTGACCAATCCCACCATAGAAACCATACTCACCCGCCGGAGCGTGCGCTCCTACAAGGATACGCCCGTGCCGAAGGAAATGATCGAGACGATCCTTGAATGCGGCAAGTTCGCCGCCACGGCGCTGGGCAAGCAGCCCTGGCACTTCACCGTTGTCACCAACAAGGCCGTTCTCGACATGATATGCCGGGAAAGCGGCTATGACGCCTTCCGCGGCGCACCCTGTGCGATACTCGCCTCGTTTGAGATCGGCAACGGCACGGCAGGCGAGATCGACTGCGCCAACGCCATTGAGAACATGGCGCTGGCCGCCAAGTCCCTGGGGCTGGGCAGCTGCTATGCCGCCGCCTTCCGCAATGCGTTCCTCAAGGACAATGCCGAGGACATCAAGAAGCAGCTGGGGATCCCCGCAAACTACAAGCCCACCCTGTCGCTGGCGCTGGGCTATACCGACATCGAGCCCGGCGAAAGAGCGCCCCGCCGGGAAGGTACCGTCAACTGGATCGAGTAAAGGAGAGGATATATCATGAGCAAATCCAAGGTATACTATACGGATTTTCACACGCAGGCCTTCG
>JAZLHZ010000039.1:0-10694 GCA_045617085.1 Clostridia bacterium | reverse complement strand
CTTGTCGGACAGCTTGATCTTGCTGTTCTGCATGATGAAGGTAGTATCGGAAGGCAGCAGGATGGCACGGTCGATCAGCCACCAGTCACGTTCCGGTTCCACGTCGGACTTTCTGGGAGGCAGTACAACGATGCCGTCTGCACCCCTGTCCTTGATTGCAGCTTCGATGATATCAATATCGGTAAGTCCCTTGTAATTGTTTACATTGACCATACTATCACCTCATTACAGTTTATCAGCCCTTGACGGCGCCGACATACACGCCCTTGACGAAGTACTTCTGAAGGAAAGGATATACGCACAGGATCGGGATCGTGCTCAGCACCGTGACCGCCATACGGATGGAGGTCGAAGAAGACTGGACCGCCTCGATATCGAACACTTCCCAACCGCCGGTGGTAAATCCGAGGTTTGCATTCTCAAACAGGTTCCTCAACAGCAGCTGCAGCGGATACAGATCCTTGTTGGACTGAATGTAGACCAGTGCATCGAACCAAGAATTCCAGTGGCCGACAGCGGTGAACAGGGACAGCGCTGCCAGTACGGGAAGGCTCATCGGCAGTACGATGGAGAACAGCATTCTCGTCTCTCCGCAGCCGTCAATATACGCCGCTTCCTCGATCTCATCCGGCAGATTGCTGAAGAACTGCTTGAAAACCAAGACGTTCCAACTGTCCACGAGTCCGGGAATGATATAGACCCAGAATTTGTCCAGCAGTCCCGTCTGCTTGATTGCCATAAAGCTCGGGATCAGGCCCGCACCGTACAGCACGGTCACCATGACCATGAACAGGATGATGCGTCTGCCTGGCAGATCCTTCTTTGACAGGCCGTAGCCCAGGGAAAGGCTGAAGAACGTCGTGAAGCTGGTGCCGATGACTGTTCTCAGTACACTGATGCCGAATGCTTTGATATACGAATTGGAATAACCGAGGATCTGGCGATATGCCTTCAATGTCGGTCTGTAAGGAATGACCATCAGCGGACCACGCTCATAGATCTCCTGCTGGCTGGCGAAAGACAGGCAAACGACATACAGCAGCGGGAACAGGGAAAGCACAAGAAGCGCACCGACAATAACATAGATACAGGTCTGATATATCTTGTCGCCCGTCGTAAGGCGGATCTTATTATTGATTGCATTCGATTTCATTTTCTCCGCCCCCTTCTTACCAGATTGCCACGCCTGCAAACTTATCAGCAAGCTTGTTGCAAACCAGCACCAAAACCAGACCTACCGTTGATTCAAACATACCCAGTGCCGCAGACAGGCCGTACTCCAGCTTGCCGAGGCCCTGACGATAGACCCATGTGCCGATAACATCCGAGATGGCATAGTTTGCAGGACCGTAGAACAGAAGGATCTGTTCCGTTCCGGCGCCGGAAAGGATTCCGCCGAGGCTGGTGATCAGTACGAACACGACGACCGGCTTGATTCCGGGAAGCGTTACATACCATATTCTGCGCAGAGGACCTGCACCGTCGATCTTGGCAACCTCAAACAGCTCGGGATTGATACCGGTCAGCGCTGCCATATAGATTATGGTCGACCAGCCGAGGCCTTTCCACAATCCGCTGCCAATCAGCAGAGGAAGGAAGCTGCTCTTCAGCATCAGGAATTCGACCTTTTCATATCCCAGTGCGGCACGGATATTGTTGATATAACCGTCCGTCTGGAAAATGACCATCACGATACCGTACACAACGACCCAGGAGAAGAAATGAGGAATGTAAAGTACGGACTGCGCCACTCGCCGGAACTTGTTGCTCGTCATATCGAACAGCATGATGGACAATATGATCGGCGGGAAGAATCCGATGACAAGACGAAGTACGGATATCCGGATCGTGTTTACGATGATTCTGGAAATACTGGGAGATGTGAACAGCTTGACGAAGTTGTCCATGCCGATCCACTCACTGCCCCAAATACCGCCCTTGATCTTATACTTCTTCAGTGCAAGCACAACCTGAAGTACAATGGGATAATATCTGTAGACGAACATATAAACGATCGGTATGAACATCAGCAGATATATCGGAAGGTATCTCTTCAGTCTGACCTGAAGGCTGCGGCGTGATCTTGCTTTTTGTACATCAGTCATATAATACCATCTCCTTTATTGGTATTATAGCACTTAAGCCGTTGTTAATTCAATGTACTATATTTACTTTTCATTCACACATTTTTACTTTTTTCCCTGTTCTCTTCTTTAAATTTTACTATCTTTCGAATGATTTTTGCTTTTTTTGACATATGATTGTTTTTTTCGTCTCCTTATGGTATAATACGTTTGGTTATTTTTCACCTATCGATTTGAAAAAGGAGGCAATCCGGATGTATTCACTGATCCTCGTTGATGATGAACCCGAAATACTGACAGGTCTTTGCAATATCGTCAAATGGAATGAGCTCGGTTTTCACATTGATGCAGCTTTCTCCAACGGCGAAGAGGCACTCGAATACATAAAGCATCGGCATTGTGATGCCGTTCTTTCCGATATCCGAATGAACGGTATCAGCGGACTTGATATTGCGGATTATATCAAAACGAATCTCCCCGATACCCGTGTCATACTGATCAGTGCGTACAGTGAGTTTGAATATGCTCATCATGCCGTGAATGCAAGAGTATTCGGATACCTGCTGAAACCCACCCAAATTTCTCACCTCATTTCGCTGTTCAATGAATTGAAGACCGAGCTGGATAAAAAGCATATCGCAGACACCGATGAATCTCTGCTTTCATCCGCAAATCCGGTCATCTCCTCCGTATGCAGCTACATTGATGCACACCTGTCCGAGAGCATTTCCCTTTCGCAGATCGCTCAGGAATTCCACTACAACTCCAGCTATCTGTCCCGGCTTTTCAAGTCGGAATGCGGTGTCGGGCTCAGCGAATATACCAACAAAGCCCGTATAGAAAAAGCCAAGCTGCTCCTTATTGAGCAGCCGGCATTGAGCATCGATCAGTTGGCCGAGTCCGTCGGTTTTCACAGTTCACGATACTTTGTCAGTCAGTTTATCACGATTACAGGTGAAAACCCGTCAGTATACAGAAAGAAGCATCGCCAATGAAAGCAGTAGAACCGGGATTCCGGAAGATCATTTTCAAAACCTATAAATACATCCTCACCTGCGTATTGATCCCTATAGTCTGTTTCACAATGCTCTATCAGTACAGGATCGTGGCATCGGAAAAGCGCCGTATCGAAGCGGAAAATGAGATCACCGCACAGACCTGTTTGGAGTTCCTGGATGAAATCTGGCACAGCGGCTCCACGATCAGCTACAGCCTCACAAACAGCTCCGACGCCATCTCCTTCAGCAGCAAAAACAAGTATGACTATTCCGTTTCTTTTCTCAAGCGTTTTGAACACATCCGCCAAAGGCTGGTCAATATCTCTTCATATACCCCTTATTTGTCGGATGCAGTCATGATATTTCACGATCCGACGTATTATATCCATGCAAAAGGCGGTTATACGAAATACTACACTGATATGAACACCTATAACCGAGCTATGCATAACGATACTGTCACCTATGCAATTCATTTCATTGAGAATGAACTGAACAACGGATGGTATGCCGATAAAAACCTTCTCTTTTTTTATCTGACGCAAAACAGCATAAACAATAATCCCATCAGCTGTCTTCTCTCCTTCAAGTGTTCCGAGATCACGCAGCGGCTGGAGACTCATCTTCACGATTCCTCCCTGCTGCTGCTGGACGCCAATGACTCTCCGCTGATCAATATCAGGAATGCTTCGGATACTCCGGAAACTTCCGGTATCGTGTATCGTGACGGGAAATGGCAGCATATCATTCGATTGACCTCCAGTGTCAGCTCCTGGACAATCGTATTGGACGGCAACGAAACCCGTTTTGACGAAACGCTGCATTCCGCCATATTCCAATGCCTGCTCATTCTTCTCCTTTTGATCGTTCTGGGGGCACTGCTCGCCTTCATTATCACAATCAACGTATGCCGTCCCTATAAAGTCATTGCCCAACTGCTGTCAACACCGGTGCAGGACTCCGGCACACTGGAAAGCTACGCCGAAGCCGATGACCTCGGCATTATACGTGACCTGATCTCGGAATCTAAATACCGCCTGTATGCTGCACAGAATGAAATGAACAGCTCCCGTCAATTGCTGAAAAGCGCACAGTTCCTCGCCCTGCAATCTCAAATCAACCCGCATTTCATCCATAACACGCTGGATGCCATCAACTGGAAAGTACTTTCCCTCTATAACGGACAACCGAACGAAATTTCCGATATGATCTGCGACTTGTCCCAGTTAATGCGCCTCAGCACAAAAACTGATGATACACCGATCCCGCTTCGCAATGAGATTGAGCATGCCAAAGTGTATCTCCGCATCCAGCAGAAACGTTTCCCCGATAAATTCGATGTGACCTGGAACATTCCCGACAAATATCTGGACACCCTTGTTGTTGCCCTGACACTTCAGCCTCTGCTCGAAAATGCCATATCGCACGGTATCAAACCGGCGAACAGACATGGCACCATTGACATCCGGGCGGATGAAGTCGACGGAAGCCTCCGTATCATTGTTTCGGATGACGGAATCGGCTTCTCTGCGGAAGCATTGAAAAAAGTACAACAGATGCTGTCGGAAAGCGTCCTGCATACAAACGAACATGTCGGCCTGTTCAATGTCAATCAGCGTCTGAAGCTGGCATTCCCGGAAAAAGCATCACTGACCATCGACAGTGCACAGGGAAAAGGTACCCATATCAGTATGTTCCTCCCGATGTAATCATGGGCCATGTACAAACATTTTTGTCGAGTATCTTTGGATATATAACTTCTTGATTACCGTTATACTATATGCTATAATGATCTATACATTCTGTACTGTTTTTACACATACCTCTCTCTGAGGATATGATCGCAAAATCGGGCAAATATGCGCAAAATACGGCATTTTCGGAGGTTTTTTCAATGATTCGCATCATGTTCGTTTGCCACGGCAGGACTCCGGGGCATCCGGATTATTGCGGTATTACGCTTCACAGTGCGGCAAATCGCCGCATTTTTGATATTCGATTATACTGTTTTTCTTCTTTTGAGTAAATGAAAAAGAGCCGCCAATACAGCCGCCCCTTCACATTATCCTTGAACCCCGTAGTATTCGGTAGGTTTTTTTCCGATTATTACCGCAATTCTCTCCTTTCTCTGGCAAGTGACTTCGCACTAACCCCAATTATGTTCGTATACTTTTTTACTACTTCTGACTTGTTCATCTTTATTCTACGAAAAAAGCATCACTTCAGCACATTTTGCAGTCATATCATACAAATCTCGCAGCTATAATGCTTGACATATGTCAAGTATTATGATATACTATTGTTACTTGACAAACGTCAATATAGGAGAAAAATATGGATCAAATAATCATTGAAAAACAAGATATGACATGGCTGTCCTGGAGTAAACTTCGCAACAGTTCGGGAACTGCCGGATCCTTTATGAAAGCATATTCCGAGTTAGACGGGGTTAAAACATACTACAAGCTGTCAAATTACAATGCTGCAGACGGTATAATTGGGCATGAGTGCATCAATGAAATTATCGTAGACAGACTGTTAGATATACTTGGTATCGAACACTTGCATTATCAATTGATCCATGCGGACATCCTGATTGACAATAGAGTCATAGAAACCTGGTTGTGTGCATCAGAGGATTTCAAAAAGCCAGGCGAAAGCAAGACTACACTGGAAGCCTACTATCAGCAAGAACGTATAGATGGAGAAACACCGTTGGACCTCTGCATCCGCTATGGCTGGGCTGAGTATATCTATCGCATGCTTATTGTTGACTATCTTATTCTAAATCGTGACAGACATGGTGCTAACATTGAAGTACTGCGAAACAGGAACACACACACCATACGTCTTGCTCCGCTGTTTGATCACGGTCTTTCCCTGATGTGCCGTGCACAAGATGAAACCGATGCTATGAAGTTTGATATCCTTTCTGATCAGCGTGTACAAAGCTTTGTTGGTGGCAGTTCATCATTCAAGAATCTATTTCTCATCCCGCCGAAACAGCAACCGGTTCTGAATCCTCTGAAAGAGAGTCACCGGGATTACATCTTGGCCGGGTTGGAACATGCACTGCCGGAACAATGGCTTCTCCGACTGTGGGATATGATATGGATGAGGTGGCAAGAATATGAGAATATTTGTCATAAGAGATGACGAACTTGGTCAGAAAGACTTAGGTTATCTGCTGTACTATGAACAAAGCAAATCGTTTTACATTGAACTGCCGGTCAATGCCGACGAATGGGATACTCCCCTCATTCTCTCATCATTTATCCGCAGGGGTGAACATTCTGTCAATGCATATTGGAGTCTGCAATGGGTTCGTCAACGCATCATTCCGCAAGACCGCCAGAATCTCGGTCAGATTCTGCGCGATAACAATCTAACGGAATATGATGAACTTGCACTGCTTCTGCTTGGTCATGGGCGATGCGCACAAGACAGTGTGTATATCGAAGAAATTTCAGGCCTCCCCGATTCCATAAAGCAGCGTTGGGACTACAAAATCGAAGATGTTATCCCTCTTTCCGGATATTGTCTGCTTGTATTCTTTCGTGACGGTTCCGCAAGAAAGATATCAATCAAGGAAGTAACAAAGGAAAACCGCTCATTTATTCCCTATTTATCCTGCGAGGAACGCTTTAATACTGTCAAGCTGCAACCCGATGGTTACGGAATACAGTGGAGTGACAGTGCTGTTTTATCAGATCAATTCCTGTATCATTCCGGTGAGATCATACCTTTGCAGCTCGATGATTTCTACCGTTTTGTCTCTCTGCGCATCGTCAACACTGCCGAAGCTCAAAAGCTTCTGAATTGCTCCCGTCAAAATATAGCTGACCTCGTAAGACGTAAAAAGCTCCACCCCGTCCGTACAGACGGAAACAACCGCCTTTTCAAGCTGACTGAAATTCAACAGCGGATGAAAACAGAATAATAGAAAAAAGCTATTCTTCCTGTTGTCGCATCTTCATGGATCTGATATTTATTGACGTTCACAGACGACAAAAAAGAGCGGCAATTACAATTGTGCTAAATCTGTCTGTCCATTCTACGAGGAGTGTTTTATATTCCTATATGGCTCAATTATTCATTGACATTCACACTTTTGCTGCTTTCAAATCTGTCGGCAACATAATTCGCAACTCCGGCACGACATAGATTGTCACTTAATTCGGACCGCACACCCAGAATTTGGTTACCGTCATCACCTCACGGATTATCCACGGCAACTCGCTTGCAAAGCTGCACTCGGCAGGGATCAGGCACAAAGCATCATACCCCACCGACTTTGCCAGGCAATTCGTGCGGTAAAAATGAAAACGGTTGGTTATGACAGCGGTTCGCTGATGGCAGTTCCATTTTTCACTATCCGCAAACATATCCGCCGCATTTTGCAGATTATCCAATGTCCTCGAACTTTGGTCTTCACAGAGGATGCGCTCCGGTGCGATCCCTTTCAGTTCCAATACGGTCTTTTCGATATATGCCTCGGTCCTGGTATTCGTCCCGGTCAAACCGCCGCATGCAAGAACAGTCACTTCAAGATCATTTGTCAAAACATCCGTTGCCTTATCGATCCGTGACTCGAGCAGCCCGCCGGGCCAGTCGTTCTTCAAATCGCTGCCAAGCAGTATGACCACATCGGATTCATCGCCCGCTGCGAGATTTCGCCCTGCAAAAAGCATCAGAAATACGATCATCCCGATAATATACAAATGCAAGACAAAACTCAGCAATAAGGCCGCCTTTTTCAGTACTTTGATGATCTTCCCGCCGTTCTCCTTCCTTATCAGTACGACAGGCAATAACAGGATCATCATGCCGCAAGCCAGCCAGCAGGCCTCTCTTGCGTCAACGATCAGACAATCGATCCATATGGCAAACCACATTTCGATCAGTACAATAACCGGGACATACAAAAGACGTTTCTTTCCGGGCAGGGGCATTATGACATTCTCCTTTTTCATATTCGATTTCGTCAGTTCAACGGGGCACTTCGGTGAGTTCTTCCTCCTCCGCCTCCCCGTATGCCGCCGACGACAGGATCGCTACCGATAAGTAATACGTTCCCAATGTCAGGAAAAACAGCCAGCCGGGGGCATTCAGTACGGTCTTCAACGTCAGCAACAGATCCGAGACCAGGAATAAGATCCCACCGGACAGGGTGGCTTTCCCCCGGACAGAGGAAAACACCGTCATCGACAGCAGAAGGATCGAATACACCATGCTAAGAACCAGTTCACCAGTTTGCGGGATGGTCAGGATCTCTACCGAGAACACCGGCAGTGCGGAGGCCAGAAGTATGATCAAATGCCTGATGCTCGGACGCCGATCCATACAAAATGCAATACACAAGACGAGATGCCCGATGCCGAAGCTGATCGTTCCGATAGAGGAATTCGTCTTTGTTATGACATCACCGGCCGTCCAAAAAAGCATGGCTGAAAACAGCAGGAATGTATAGTGATCCTTTTTCTGGGCCCATGCGGAAAAGGATATAATTGCCGCCGATACGGAACATATGCCCTGGCAGATAATGATCGGCATCAATCCCCAGGGGTAAAAATTGCGCAATATCTGATCGATAAAGAAGAATACGACCATCAGTGACAGGAACGCCCGTCGCACATTGAATACTTTCGTCTTCTTGCTGATATTCACCCGGATAATGATATAGGCAATCAGACAAAGCAAAATCACGGATAGCCAGAGGAACAGGTCAATGATGTTTTTGGCCAGCCAGCCGCTGTGATAGTATTCATACATCACTGCCTTTTTTTCGTCATCCGCATCCACATATGTCTGAACGACGGACAAAGCATCATCTGCGGTGTCGCTTTGCGCAGATTTCAGGATCTCGGGAACAGCCCCCGCCGGGAGGACGATATTCGCCTTTTCACCGGCTTTCAAGTCCATCGTGATCTGTGTTGAATTCGTCTCCAATGAAGGAATGGTATACCTGTTGATCATGATCGTACCCGCATCGATGTCCTTTTCGGCAGATACCTTCAGATAATACGTATGATCGCCGGGAATATTCAGAACGGTATTGATGTCAAACGAAATACAGGATATATCCGATACGGAGTGCCTCTCTCCACCGTCCGTCCACTCGATACCGTCGATCGTCAGCTCCGGGAGCAGGGATACCCGATAATACGCCGGAGAGGAAATGAACAGCTCCGACGGGGCCTCGCTGCTCATCATCCATGCATAATACACATCCGGATAATGCTCATGCATGATCTGGGTCGTGGTGGAAACACCATTTCCCCAATTTTCACTTTCATCCCGGCTGCTTCTGACAAGAAGATTATACAGGAACGGCGAAAACACATCCTTGAACGAAAGGACCATGCTCCGCACAGAGGAGTCCGTTTCCACGCTGGCAGTCATCATATCCGACAGCAGTCGTATTCTCGGCAGGATGCCTCGGGTGACCCACATTCCCGAAATGATGTCCTTCACCAGTGAACTGTACATTTCTGCTGAATTGATATCGCTGTATATGATCTGGAACAGCTTCTGCAGTATCCAATTGGCATTGGGATTGTTCCAGTAGGTAATGCCTGTCAATTTCTCGTAGATTTCGGCAGTCTTTTCCCGATGGGTTGGATAGTCGCTGTCGACCTCCTGGGCCGGAAGGAACAGCGTATTCCCGTAGCGGGTATATCCCCATTCCGCCGGTGGAATGGTGGAGATAGGATCGAATGCCCCGACGATATTGAATATGGACGGACAGGGCCAGTCACTCTCTGCGATCGCCGTATTCGGGGTCGCAAATGTATAGACATACAGATCATCAACAGAGCAGATCTTCTCATTGCTCAGCTTTTGCCCGAGTAAGTTGGCAATGGCGGCAGCCCGGCTGTATCCGCAGATCCACAGCTTGACATGATGGTCTACCGGATGATTGAACAAATATAAAAGAAGTCTCCCCAGTACGATGTCTGCCGCCCTGTCAAATCCGGCATGACGCTCATCTTCCGAAAAGGCAAAATTGCTGAGCCATTCGTTGTTGTACCCGGCGCCGCAGATGCTGACGGCGATCAGCGTGCACTTTTCTCCGTTGATCTCCGTTTCCTTTCGGGCGATCATGGAAGCAACCGTATCCGCCGTCGTATCGACATCATACTGGTCTGCCTGCAAATCTGTAAAGCCGATCGCTGTCAACAAGTCACGTACCGCATATCCCTGTTCTTCCGTTTTCTTCCCCTTTTCCCGAAAATTGGAAAAGGCGATCCCCATCGAGGCCTGTGCCAATGCATGACGGTACACAGTGGCCGGGGCATCAAACAGGGAATCGGCATACGGAATCACACCCGTCAGATGCCTGTTTTGGGGATTGACGTCTGAGTAAAACAAAAAGGAAACATCTTCCGGCGCCTTCTCCTTTGTGCCGGCATATACAGATCCCGACATTCCGGCCAGGAGCAAGAAACACACCATCAGAGTGAATATCTTCTTTTTCATGGATCCTGTACCTTTGTTCTCCTGCTTATATCCATGCTGCTCCGTTTTGATATCAGAGCCCCCGGTATGATCGCTACGATAGTTGCCATGTAATTACCCAATGTTTATATGACAACTTCATTCTACCAGAGTT
>JAZLHZ010000038.1:0-7355 GCA_045617085.1 Clostridia bacterium | reverse complement strand
AGAAAGAGATGAACGAAGATGAAAAGCTGGCGCTGCTCAGGGAAACGGTTCCGCTGAACGATTATGCTCCCGAAAAGGGAATCGAGTACAGTGTGGTAAAAAAGAGTGTCTGCAAGCCATTTGTCTATCCCACGCCGTATGAGCTGCACTTTTCGCCGCTGCACCTGAAAAAGTATCATACGGATCCGCAGGCATACATTGAGCGCCTGCACGGAACCGATAAGGATCTGGGAGCGCACTTCACGATCCTGTATCATCGCGGCATGTGCCTTTGCGGAGAACCGATTTGTGATGTGGTTGCGCCTGTGCCGAAAGAGTACTATCTGGACAGTATCCGATATGATATCGAGTGTGCGGAGGAGGATATTCTGACGGACTCCACCTATATCATACTGAACCTGTGCAGAGTGCTTGCATACAAGCAGGACAGTCTGGTGCTCTCGAAAAAAGAGGGAGGCGAATGGGGACTGGCGCATGCAGATGTCAGGTTCCGCAGGTTGATACAGATGGCGCTTGACGATTATACGGCAGATACACATGCCTCATATCCCGACCAAGCGATACTTACCGATTTTGCAAGCGCTATGCTCAAGCTGATTCTGTAATGCAAACCCCTTCTTCCGTGTTTGACGGAAGAAGGGGTTCAATGTCTTACAGTATGGTGAGCGGTCCAATGTCGGGATCCCGGCACTCGCTGATGCGGAAGCCGTTGTTTTCCGCATCGGGATGCCGATTGACAGATTTGATCTTGACGAACCGGTTGCGGCGCATGACGATGGTATCGATGTTTCGGCAGTCCAAAATTCTCGGTGTATCCGATTCAAATATGCAGTCCTCAATGACCATTTTTCCGTGGTAGTAATTACCGTGCTTCTTCTCGATCACAGGGTCGGCGACAATGGCGAAGCCTGCGGTATAGGCGCTGTCACGGAAGATACAGTTGCGGATGGTCAGGTCCTGTACGCTGCCGCTTTCAAACCAGCTGTTGGCGTCGCCGCTGAGGTGGATCGCCTGATTCATGTTGCTGAAGGTGCAGCCATCGATCAGTGCCTTTTTGCAGGTAGAGATGAGGAAGCCTCTCGGCCGGTTCCAGCCGACTTCACAGTTGCGGATGATGACCTGCGGCATCCGGGAATGGTTTTCTACGGCCATTCCTTCTTTTATTATTTCGGGCAGTTCGTCTTCCGTTTCTACCCGGATATATTTCTCACTGATCATGAACGCCGCTCTGACAGTCATTCCGGCAATGCGTTTCAGGGAAGCACGCTCCACAAGAGAAATACTCTCGCCGCTGCGGTAGATATTGACACCCTGCTGTTGATTATGCATCAGTCGGACGATAAACGTATGCGCATCAATGACCTGCTCTATAACGGTATAGTTGCCGTGGAAATTGCCGCCGTCATCCAGCATGTGGGTGAATACACAATCCTCCAGCAATACTGTGCCGCTGCAGTGAACAAAATGCGTGGCATCGGCGTTGACAGTCAGCAGTCTGCCGTTTCGTCTCTCTGTGCGGATACGGCGCAGTGTGATGTCTTCGCTCATCTGGCCGATAATACCCATAGAGGCGCTGTGATAGATCGTGATATCCTCCAGCGTGACATTTTTGCTGTCCTGAATAAAGAAGCCCGGATGTTCCCGCTTGGAGTGTGTAGCGACCCAGTAGGCTCCGACTTTGTGTGTATCGATCCCGTACAGTCGGACAGTGGTAATATTTAGCTGTTCTGCCCGAACGGAACGAACCAGTGAGCCGAGAAAGCCCGCACGTTCCGGATGCTCAAAATAGGCGAGGTACAGCAGCCGGTCGGGGATCAGCCGTTTCTCGTCAAATTCGGTGACAAGGTAGTTTTCTCCGTCGGAGACAATGGTGCCGGTTTCGGGGTCGAAGAAAACCAGCTTGCCGTTTTCCACCCGGAAAGGATAGTCCTTATCAAAACAGATATCGGTGTATCCGTTTTCCGAGGCGAGAATGCGTCCCTGCGAATAAAACGGGCGCACATAATCAATGGAGAGGTTCCGTATCGTGACATTTTCCGAGGCATCGATGACGAAAGGTGATACCTTCCCGTGAAAGATAAACTCCGAACCGTTTCCGTCAATGGTCAAGCCGTTGAAGCCGACGACGGGGCAGGCGATGGGCTTTCTGCCGCCGTCATTATTGGACATATAGTATTCCTTCGTGAATGCCCTGTCCGGGTAAAAATGATAGATTCCCTTATCGATGATCAGTACGGAATCCGGTTTCTTTTTGCAGCAGAGCAACGCTTCCGACAGAGCCGGTGTCGTATCGTTTCCGCAGGAAAGGTGCAGATAATCGGAAAGGTATACGGTCATTTGCGCTTTCTCCTTTTTGTGAACTTATACAAGGGTAATGACAACTCCGGGCTCGGAAGCGTCGTCAGGTGCATTCGCTTTTGTGCCGATATTTGACAAAATCGATCCGCTGACCGTAAAATATGTATCTGCTATCACGCACTTATCCGTAATGTCTTCCGCAGTATCATCTGCCAGATCCTGCACCATGATCCTTTTTCCGGACAAAGCGGCATCATATATAATTGTCAACTCTTCCAAGTATCCGAATACTCCGGTTACCGGATTATGTATATGCTGACGAATGGTGATTTTGACAGGCGGCGTATGGCGTCCTGTTTTTTCGGAAAAACGGGGAAGTACTGCAAGCGATACGGCTTCATTGGGATGCATGGATAAAACGACGTACGGCTTTTCGTCTGTCAGGTATTCAATACCCGGAAGATGGCAGTTCCTTGCTACCAAAGCAGGGGCGCCTTGCGGAATATCACGGTCTCCATAGGAAGAGATCCAGCAGTTTCTGCCGTCGAAATGGCAAAAATCCGTTAATATGTATTTCCCGAAACGTGTTTCGCCGATCCCAATCGGATATGGCGGTGCGAAGGCTGTAAGCCATCTTACAGCACGGATCGTTTCTGTTGTATTCCTGCAGAACGGTTTTCCGCTGCGGTTCCGCAGTTGATTGCGCATAATTCCGATGGCGAGCCCCAAAGCCGCACAAATATACGCTTCATCTTCGGCATTGATGATTGTATTGCTGCGGATACATTCACCTATGCGTAACAGGTATTGTACACGGTCGATCGTAGTAGGTACGGATAAAAACGGAGACACATCATATGTCCGGATAATATCGGAGAATGCAACCAGTTTTCCCCATTCCTGCGGGCGTTCTTCCCAGTCCGCAAATCGTCCGGATTGCTGCGGCGAAAGATCCGATTGATTGATGCCGGAGATCGGACCGCACACACCGGCGTGCTCAATGATCAGTTCGGGATATTCTTCAGATTTCCAAGCATTTAACTGACATCTGAAATCTACATTATTGCCATAGCAGCCCCAGTCGACCTTCCAATAAGAAATACCTGCATACTTGGACCACTGTAACCGCTCACGCCAGTACCGCTCTCGTTCTTCGCAAGTGAATAAATGGCTGTTGACTTCTCCCTTTCCGCCGGCACAAACCCAAATGCCTGTTCCTTTCCAGCCGAAGGAGGCCACACGATCGGCAAGCGCTTTCAGACGTTCTTTCGGTTCTCCCGTACAAAATGGAAAACGCTTATCATTTACGATCAGGGAGCCGAAATCACCATGCTCATTATTGTGCAGTCCGTAAGGGACATCCCAGCCGTCATCAAACACAAAATACAGCGAAGATCGGATATCCGGAAACTGACGGATCAGACCGTTTTCACCGAAAACCGTTTCTTCCCGCAACATGTCCCGCATGGATGGAGATTCGGATGTATGCGGATAAAGGGCACATAAACTGCTCTGTGATGACCAGGTGCAATAATAACTGTGCGCATCAAACTGCTCGTGAATCAAATTCATAGTGATCTCCTCAATGCGATCGGAAAGGGAAAAGTCATTTGCGCTTTCTCCTTGTCTTTCGGGATTGCTCGTTGCTCTTCATCGGGGCTTCTCCCTTCAGAGAAAGCAGCCGGTCTCTCAGCTTGGCAGCCTTCTCAAAGTCCAGATGCTCGGCAGCTTCCAGCATGCTTTCCTCCAGCCGTGCGATAGTGGCTTCCTTCTCCTCATCAGAGAATTCTGTACCGGAACCGCTTTCGGAAACGGGATGTGAAATCTCCAACAGCTCATGCACCACCGACGAAACGGAACGGGGCGTGATGTTGTGCTCGGTATTATAGGTCTGTTGGATCTGACGGCGGCGGTTGGTTTCATTGATGGCACGGGTCATGGAATCCGTCATTATGTCGGCATACATGATGACCTTGCCGGATACATTTCGGGCGGCACGACCCATCGTCTGTACAAGGCTGGTTTCGCTGCGCAGGAAACCCTCTTTGTCCGCATCGAGAATGGCTACCAGTCCCGTTTCGGGAATATCGAGACCTTCTCTCAGCAGGTTGATGCCTACCAGCACGTCAAATTCGCCCAGACGCAGTGAGCGGATCAGCCGGATACGATCCAGCGTATCCACGTCTGAATGCAGATATTCTACTTTGATGTCCAGTTCCTTGAGGTAGGCAGTGAGGCTTTCCGCCATTTTCTTTGTCAGCGTGGTCACGAGGACACGCTGTTTGTTTTTTACGGCCAAGCGGATCTCGCCCAGCAGGTCGTCCACCTGTCCGGTGCCGGGACGGACGATGATCTCCGGGTCGATCAGTCCCGTGGGGCGGATCAGCTGCTCCACGGTCTGCTGCGAGCGCTGCAGCTCATAGGGGCCCGGCGTAGCGGAGACATAGATGACCTGATGTACCCGGTCTTCAAATTCGTGGAACTTCAGCGGACGGTTGTCAAAGGCGGCAGGCAGACGGAATCCGTATTCAACCAGCGTTTCCTTTCGTGCTCTGTCGCCGTTGTACATGGCACGGATCTGCGGGATCGTGACATGGCTTTCATCGATGAATACGATAAAGTCCTCGGGGAAATAGTCCATCAGCGTGAAAGGCGGTGTACCCTCGGCTCTTCCCTCAAAGTAGCGGGAATAGTTCTCAATGCCCTGACAGAAGCCGATCTCCCGTAGCATTTCGATATCATAGTTGGTACGCTGTTCCAGACGCTGGGCTTCCAGCAGTCTTCCGTTTTCGTTGAAAGCCTGAAGCTGCGTCTGCAAGTCCTTTTCGATCTCCACAAGGCTCTTCTCCAGATGCTCTTTGGAAGTGGCATAGTGGGAGGCGGGATACAGCATCACGTGGCTCAGTCTGCGCAGGGCTTTTCCCGTAGTGGTATCCACTTCCGATATGGCGTCCACATCGTCGCCGAAAAACTCGACCCGGATACAGGTCTTGTCCGAATTCGGCGGAACGATCTCGACGATGTCGCCCTTGACCCGGAAGGTGCAGCGGGCGGACTCGAAATCGTTGCGGGTGTATTGCATTTCCACCAGCCGGTCCAGCAATTCGTCATGCCCGAATTCTTCGCCCTCACGAAGCGAAACCGACAGTCCGGTATACTCTTTCGGGTCACCGAGGCCGTAAATGCAGCTGACCGAGGCGACGATGATAACGTCCCGGCGTTCCTCCAACCATGCGGTGGCGCTGTGACGCATCCGGTCGATTTCATCATTGACGGCAGAGTCCTTTTCAATATAGGTATCGGAAGCGGGGATATATGCTTCGGGCTGATAGTAATCGTAATAGGAGACGAAATAGCCCACGGCACTGTCGGGGAAAAACTCTTTGAATTCACCGGCGAGCTGAGCGGCAAGCGTTTTATTGTGGGCGATGATCAGTGCAGGACGCTGCGCTTTCTTGATGATGTTCGCCATGGTGAAGGTCTTGCCGGAGCCGGTGACACCTAACAATACCTGATTTCGCAGTCCCTGTGACAGCCCTGCTGCGAGCTTGTCAATGGCCTGGGGCTGATCGCCCATCGGCTGAAACTTGCTTTTGATTTCAAACATGGGCATCGTCCGTCACTTCCTTTTCATGGATGCTTTCAAAACATCGGTACATTCTTCTGCAAGAAGGCCGCCTTCGGACAGCGCAAACGAGCCGAAAGCGGGGTCTTCACAGATGCGGTAGATACTTCCGCAGCAGCCTGCGGCTTCATCATAGGCGCCGAAAACCACACGGCGGATACGGCTCTGTACGATGGCACCGGCGCACATGCAACAGGGCTCCAGCGTCACATACAGCGTGCAGCCGTCCAGCCGCCAGGTGCCCAGCGTTTTTGCTGCTGCCCGGATGGCATTGATCTCGGCATGGCCGGTGGGGTCGAAAAGCGCTTCCCGGGTATTTCTTCCGGCAGCAATGACCGTGTCGTCCTTTACGAGTACTGCACCGACGGCGATCTCGTTTTCTTTTAGGGCCATTTGCGCCTGCTTCAGCGCTTCCCGCATGAAATAAGTATCTTTCTCAGTAAACATATCACGGATGGAGTATCTTGTCGAGGAATTGTCCGGTATAACTGTTTTCACACTTGGCGACTTCTTCCGGAGTACCTGAGGCGATGACAGTGCCGCCGCGGTTGCCGCCGTCGGGTCCCATGTCGATGATATAGTCGGCAGTCTTGATGACGTCAAGATTGTGTTCAATGACGATCAGCGTGTTTCCGCCGTTGGCAAGCTTTTGGAGAATCGCATTGAGCCGTGCCACATCCTCCATGTGAAGGCCGGTGGTGGGCTCGTCCAGCAGATAGATCGTGCGTCCGGTGGCTTTTCTGGAAAGCTCGGTCGCCAGCTTGATACGCTGGGCTTCACCGCCGGAAAGCGTTGTCGAGGGTTGACCTAACTTAAGGTAGCCGAGTCCCACATCCACCAGCGTTTGCAGCTTGACGGCGATCTTCGGAATGGCAGAGAAGAATACCAGTGCTTCTTCACAGGTCATTTCCAGCACGTCATGGATGCTCTTGCCCTTGTAGCGCACCTCCAGCGTTTCCCGGTTGTAGCGCTTGCCCTTGCATACGTCGCAGGGGACATAGACATCCGGCAGGAAATGCATTTCGATCTTGACGATGCCGTCGCCGCTGCAGGCTTCGCAGCGTCCGCCTTTGACGTTGAAGCTGAATCGGGCATTCTTGTAGCCCCTTGCTCTGGCATCGGGTGTTGCGGCAAATACGTCCCGGATCAGATCGAATATGCCGGTATAGGTGGCGGGGTTAGAACGGGGCGTTCTGCCGATGGGTGTCTGATCGATGGCGATGATCTTGTCCAGTCTGTCGGTGCCGTCGATGCCGTCATGCTCGCCGGGATGCTCCTGCGAGCGGTTCAGTGTGCGGGACAGCGCTTTATACAGAATTTCATTGACAAGTGAACTCTTTCCCGAACCGGATACGCCTGTCACACAGGTGATGACGCCCAGCGGGAAGGTCACGTTGATGTTTTTCAGGTTGTGCGCCCGTGCGCCCCTTAC
>JAZLHZ010000037.1:0-6127 GCA_045617085.1 Clostridia bacterium | reverse complement strand
GAGGATCTGACGAATATGCTGAACGACGCCATGAACCGGTATCCCGGCAGGATCGCCGCCCGGTTTGAAATGAACAATCCGCTGGCGCACAGGATCTATGCGGCCTCCGACCTGTTCCTGATGCCCAGCAAGTTTGAGCCCTGCGGACTGAGCCAGATGATCGCCCTGCGCTACGGCACCCTGCCGATCGTCCGGGAGACCGGCGGCCTCAAGGACACCGTGCAGCCCTACAATCAGTATACCGACGAGGGCAACGGCTTCTCGTTTACCGACTTCAATGCGGGCGACATGCTGAACGTGATCCGTCTGGCAGTGGGCGTCTACAACAGCGACAAGAAGACCTTTACCCGCCTTGCAAGAAGGGCCATGCGGGGCAGCTACGGCTGGGATCAGTCAGCGAAGCGCTACGTCGGAATGTACGAAAGAATACTGGGCATCGAATAAAAGAAAAAGGATAAAGAGAAAGTATGGCAAACATCCCCCGTGTGCTGTGTGACGGCCATCATTCCCATGAGAATCTGATCGCTGTGGAGCATGAAATGCCCGCCGATGACGAGCTGGAGCAGCTGGCGGCATTGTTCAAGCTGTTCGGCGATCCCACGAGGATCCGCATCCTGTGTGCGCTGTTCCACGGTGAGCTTTGCGTGTGCGAGCTGGCGGACATGCTGGGCATGACCCAGTCGGCGATCTCCCATCAGCTGAGGATACTGAAGGACGGCAGAGCGGTGAAATCCCGCCGGGAAGGTCGTCAGATCCTGTATTCGCTCCACGACAACCACGTGATCCATATCTTCGATCAGGGCATCGTCCATATCGAGGAGCCGAAACACTGAACCTTTATTGAGCCTGCCGCAAAAAAGCAGGCTCCTGTTATAGAGGAGGCAATGAACGTATGAATATGAAGCAGTATCCCGGCGCAAAGAGAAAGGAGCTCTCCTTTCCTCTGGGCGGCATCGGCACCGGCTGTATCGGTCTGGACGGCTGCGGGCGGCTGATCGACTGGGAGATATTCAACCGTCCCCAGAAAAAGAGCGTCAACGGCTATACCCATTTTGCGGTCAAGGCAGGCGGCAAGCTGCGGGTGCTGAACGGCGATACCCTTTCCTGCCGTATGGGCGATAACTATATCCCCGTGCTGCGGGCGAGGCGGAACCCGGAGGACGGCTGGCGGGGCAACTACGGTTTCGGCGTGCAGCGGGAGCTGATGACGGGCATGCCCCACTTTAAGGAGAACACCTTTGAAGCGGCGTTCCCGTTTGCAAAACTGGGCTTTGCGGAGGACGACTATCCGGTGGAGGTCACGCTGGAAGCGTTCAACCCGTTTATCCCCAACGATGAGGACGCATCCTCCCTTCCCTGCGCCATGTTCACCGTGACGCTGAAAAACAAACGGAATGAGGAGACCGATGCTTCGGTATACTTCACCGTGTCCAATCCCCAGCCGAAAAACCAGGTCAACACGGCTTTCAGCGAAAACGGCATCAGCGGCATCGTGTTGGGCGATACCGGCACAGCGGATACGGAGGAAAGCTTCGGCAGCCTCTGCATGGCGACCGACGCCGAAAATACGGCACTTCAGCAGTACTGGTACCGGGGCCAATGGTTCGACGGGCTGGAGGTTTATTGGCAGGATCTTTCCGGCGATGCGCTGAAGAACAGGACGTATGATAAGCCCGGCACCGAGGATACGGCGACTCTGTGCGTCAGCGGCAGGCTCCCGGCCGGCGGGGAGAAAAAGGTACGCATCGTACTGAGCTGGTACTACCCGAACTACTATCCCTACTGGCATCCGGTGGCGGATGACGAGAAGGTGCCGAAATTCTGGAAGAACTGGTACGCAAAGCTGTTTGATTCCGCAAAGTCGGCGGCGGAATACGCCCTGAAAAAGTGGGACGGTCTGGAAAGCCGTACGAGAAAGTTTGCGGACATCCTGTATGCATCCTCGCTGCCCGAGGCTGCACTGGACGCCGTGACGGCCAACCTGTCGCTGCTGAAATCGCCCACCTGTATGCGGCTGGAGAACGGCGAGTTCTACGGCTTTGAGGGCTGCGGCATGAACAACGGCTCCTGTGAGGGCAGCTGCACGCATGTGTGGAATTACGCCTTTGCCCTGCCGTTCCTGTTCCCGAAGCTGGAGCGCAGCATGCGGGAGCTGGATTACAAATACAATCAGAAGCCGGACGGCGGCATGAACTTCCGGCTGATGCTCCCCTTAGGCAGAAAACAGTGGGGCTTCCGTTCCTGTGTGGACGGATTGATGGGCGGCGTCATCAAGTTCTGGAGAGACTGGCGCATCTCCGGCGATGAGGAATTCCTCAGGCGCAACTGGCCGATGGTCAAGCGGTCGCTGGAATTTGCATGGAGCAGCGGGAACCGGGACAAATGGGATCCCGAAAAGAGCGGCGTCATCACCGGCCGCCAGCATCACACCCTCGACATGGAGCTGTTCGGCGCCAACGCATGGCTCAACACGTTCTATCTGGCGGCATTAAAGGCGGCAGCGGATATCGCAGGGCATCTGGGCGACGCATCGGCAGAGGAGTACGAACAGATCTATCGGAAGGGCAGAGCGTATACCGAAAAGGAGCTTTTCAACGGCGAATACTTTGCCCAGAAGCTCGACCTGAAGGACAGGTCCGTATTGGAGGGCTTTGAGGACGGCAATACGCTGATCGGCGGCGGTGTGCTGGACACCTACTGGAACAGCGAGGCGGGCGAGATCAAGTATCAGATCGGCGAGGGCTGCGGCATCGATCAGGTGCTGGCGCAGTGGATGAGCGACATGAGCGGCCTCGGTGAGATACTGGACAGGGACAAGGTCAACAGCGCCCTCAACGCCATTTATAAGTACAACTTCAAGAAGTCCATGCGGGAGCATGCCAATCCCTGCCGGGTATACTGTCTGGAGGATGAGGCGGGCACGGTCATCTGCGAATGGCCGAAGCACGTCAAAAAGCCCGTGGTGCCGGTGCCCTATTCCGAGGAGACCATGCACGGCTTCGAGTATCAGGCGGCAAGTCACCTGATCAGCCGGGGCTTTGAGGAGCAGGGCCTGGAAATGGTAAAAGCCGTGCGGGACAGGTACGACGGCAGCACCCGCAACCCGTGGAACGAGATGGAGTGCGGCTCTAACTATGCAAGAAGCATGGCCAGCTATGCCCTGCTGCTGACGTATTCGGGACTGAAATTCGACCTGCCGAACCGGACTGTCGGGTTTATTCCGCTGAAGGGCGAGGGCAGCTTCTTCTGGTCGGTGGAAGGCGCATGGGGCAGTGCCGAGGTGACAAAGGACAAGGTGGTCATTTCCGTGACCGAGGGCAGCCTTTCGGTGGATAAGGTGATATGCCCCTTCGGAGAAAAAAAGCTCTCCGGCACGGCAGCGATAAAAGCAAACGAAGTATTGACGATTCAAAGGGAGGAACTGTAAATGAACAGAACACTGAAGCTCGGTACCGCCTACCACGGCAACCGTATTCTGCGCCATGTCGAGGAGGACATGACCGACATCGTGAACCACAACATGAACCTCGTGGTGCACATGTTTACCCATAACGATATGGACCGGCACGCCGAAGTGCTGAAGGACATCATCAAGGTGTCCGAGGACAAGGGTCTGGAGGTATGGCTGGACAACTGGGGCATCGACGACGGCCCCGGCGACAAGGGCTATATCACCGCTAGGATCCCGCAGGCGGCGCAGGAGTTCGCCGACGGTTCCCGTTTTTTCAGACCCTGCTATAACCATCCCGATTTCCGGGCCTTCACAAGGAAGTGGGTCGATTACGTTGCCGAGGCCGGCGGCAAAACGGTGTTCTGGGACGAGCCGCATCTGACGATGGACAAGGACCACGGCTTTGCCTGTCATTGTCCCAACTGCCGCAGGCTTTTCAAGGAGCGGTTCGGCTATGAAATACCCGCCGAGCTCAATGACGATGTGATGGCGTTCCGCACCGATTCCATCGTGGACTATTTCCGCTTTGCCACTGATTATGCCCATTCCTGCGGCATCACCAATACCGGCTGCATCATGTTCAATGCCGAACAGGGCATCAGTCTGGACTCTATCGACCGGCTGCTGGCGCTGCCGAACTTCGACAACGTGGGCTGCGATCCCTACTGGTACGGACGTGCCGAAACGCCGCAGGAGGTATATGACTACAACTACACGAGGGCGAAGAAGGCAGTCACCACGGCGCAGGCATACGGCAAGGATCACAACGTTTGGCTCCAGTCCTATGCCTTCCCGAAGGGCAGAGAGGATGAGCTGCTGATCGCCGCCGACGCCATCTATGATGCCGGCGCCCGCACGATCATCTCCTGGTCGTTCCGGGGCGGCGAGTCCAATAACTACCGGGCCGAGTGCACGGACATGATCTGGAATATCAACGGCGAGGTCATGGGCAGGCTCCGTCAGCGCCACTTCGATGCGATGATCGCCGAGCTCAGAAAGAACAGAGCCGAGGAATAAGTGGGCAGGTAGCAATTGGCAGTGTTCAGTTGGCCGACAGGGGAAGCTGTCGGCAATTGCGGTTAATACGAAAGGAGTTTTTATGATGTTACGGAAATGGATCGCAGTGCTGACGGCAATCATACTGCTGTGCGGCATGCTGCCCGCATATGCGGAAGACAACGTGACCGAAAAAACGGTTCCGCTGTACATCGGTTCTGTTGAGGATTCGGATGATATCCGCCTGTGCTTCTTGAACGGACAGGAGGATATCCCGTATGTGACTGCGGAGGAGATGTGCAGGGTGATGAACCTGCTTTGGCAAGGTTATAATGAGGACCCGGATTTTGAAGTCACGCTGCAAAATGACGATAACTATTCTGTTCTCACACGGGAAAACCGGGCCAGCGCATACATCGACTATAAGAACGGCCTGCTGGGATTCAGCCAGTATGACCGTTTCTTCGCCAGATCCGGCGGCGCAAACATGCTGGATATGGTGTATATGGGGGGAATGCGCACAGAGAAGACTGTCGATATGTCTGACTCGTCAACTGATGTTTCGGAGGAAGAACCGTTGGATGATATCCAAGTCCCCCTGAGCGAAGAATCCAACGTCAATCTGATTCTTCATGAATCTGCCTTTGAGTGTTCCGGCAGATACACGGATCTGAATCTGCAGGAATATGAGATCCCCACTCCGATGGTGGACGGGACAGGCTATCTGCCGCTTCAGACATTCAGCGATCTGTTCATTTCCGCTATGGGCACAGCGCTGTGTTTCAACGGTGAGATCGTGGTCGTCGCATCGCCGAATATCTTTTCGGACGATACGCTGCAGCTGACCGATCTCGGAACACTGTATTATTCCGTTCCGAACCGGCTGCGCAGTGATGCACTGACGCAGTTCACACTGAATGAATTGTGTCTGGCACTGGATTTTCATTATGGTCTCAAGGAAGAGCACGGCATCGAGAATTTCCGGGATTACTTCAGCCGCAGCGGTCTCCTGACCGAGTTCCTGGAGCCTGACGCAAAAAACAGCTGCGCCGCACTGAGCAAGCTGTGTCTCACTCATTTTGCGGACGGACACAGCGCAATGAGCGATGCGTCGCCATACACAGAATACGGCGCACAGCTTTTGGATTTCAGCATTCTGACACCGGATACATTCAAAAAGCTCGTCAATATGGGCGACTTTTACAGTGCCCGCAAGGCGGCGTATCCTACTGTAATGCCCGGCTATGAAGAAGTCGGCAATACGGCCTATGTAACCTTCGATTCATTCATGATGGACATGGAGAAGGACTATTATTCGGCGGAGCTGTCCGAGGAGTACGATGCAGAAACGGCGGACACGGTGGAGCTGCTCGCCTATGCCATAAAGCAGATCAACCGTGAGAACAGCCCGATCGAGAACGTAGTGATCGACTTAAGCTGCAACGGCGGCGGCTATGCGGATGTTGCCATGTGTGTTTCTGCATGGGCATTGGGTATTGCAACGGTCTATGTAGAAGATGTGGCAACCGGCGCAAAAGCTTCTACGGTATACAGCTTCGATGCAAATCTGGATCATCGCTACGACACTTCGACCGATTCCGTGAACGGCAGGAATCTGTTCTGCCTGATCTCGCCCGTCAGCTTCTCCTGCGGAAATCTGGTTCCGGCATCCTTCCGTGC
>JAZLHZ010000036.1:0-10701 GCA_045617085.1 Clostridia bacterium | reverse complement strand
CGTGGAGGAAAAACAGCGCCGCTACGAGGAGCAGAAGAAGATCTGGGAGAAAAACCAGAAGGAGATCGCACATATGCAGGACGCGGCGGACAAACTGGAACTGTGGGCGTTCAAGGGCAAAGAAAAGCTCCATAAACGGGCGTTTTCCATGGAAAAACGCATTGCAAAGCTGGAAAAGGCCGAGCGCCCGGAGAAGGAACGCCAGATGAAGGCCCGCTTCAAGGAGCGGGAGTTCGTGGGCGACGAGGTGCTGGTCATCGACGGCGCGGGCAAGAGCTTCGGGGATAAAAAGCTCTACGAGGATCTGGAGCTGCTCATCGAGGGCGGCGAGCGGGTGGCGCTTATCGGCGATAACGGCACGGGCAAGTCCACCCTGCTCAAGTGCATCGTGGGCGAGGAGGAGCTGGACAGCGGACGGCTGTGGATGGGCCCCAGTGTGAAGAGCGCCTATCTGCCCCAGCTGGTGAAATTCGAGAACCCCTACCGGGATCTGGTGGAGACCATGCTCTACGAGGCCAAATGCACGCCCCAGGAGGCCCGGGACCGGCTGGCCGCCTTCGGCTTTGCCGGGGAGGACGTGTTCAAGACCGTGGGGGTGCTCTCCGGCGGCGAACAGAGCCGTCTGCGGCTGTGCATCCTCATGGGCGGCAACGTGAATCTGCTGATGCTGGACGAGCCCACCAACCATCTGGATCTGAAGGCCACCGAGTGGCTGGAGGACACGCTGAGAAAGTATAAGGGCACGGTCATCGTCATTTCCCATGACCGCTATTTCCTGAACGCCGTGTGCGACTGCATGGCGGAGCTGACGATGACGCATCTGACCCAGTACAATGGTAACTATGACGCCTTCATGCAGCAGCGCACGATGAACATCGAGCGGCAGCTGAAGGAGTACAACCTGCAGCAGAAGGAGATCGCCCGTCAGCAGGCGATCATCGAGCGGTTCCGCATGTACAACCGGGAAAAGAGCATCAAGCTGGCAGAGAGCCGGGAGAAGGCGCTGGACCGCATCGAGCGGGTCGAAAAGCCCGTCAGCGAGAAGAAGGTGCGGTTCTCGTTTGAGGCCCGCCGCCGTACCGGCGACGACGTAATGATGGTGAACGACCTGTCCAAGGGCTTTGACGGGCGGACACTGTTTTCCAATTTCAAATTGCACGTGAGAGCCGGAGACCGCATCGCCATCATCGGCCCCAACGGCATCGGCAAGACGACGCTGCTGCGGACACTGGTGCGGGAGATCAGCCCGGACACCGGCAGCGTGATGTACGGCGCCAACGTGGACGTGGGCTATTATGACCAGCATCAGGCAACACTGACCGGCAGCAAGACCGTCATGGACGAGCTTTGGGACGACTTCCCGAGGCTGGAGCCGGACGAGGTGCGCAGCGTGCTGGCGCTGTTCCTGTTCACCGGCGAGGACGTGTTCCAGAAGGTGGAGACGTTGTCCGGCGGCGAAAGAGGCCGTGTGGCGCTGGCCAAGCTGATGCTGAAAAAGGACAACGTGCTGCTGCTGGACGAGCCGACCAACCATCTGGACATGGATTCCCGGGAGGTGCTGGAGGAGGCACTGGAGGGCTTTGACGGCACGATCATCACCGTGAGCCATGACCGCTACTTCATCAACCGCATCGCCAACCGGGTCATCGAGATGAGCGCCGACGGCACTGCCGAATATCTGGGCAACTACGATGCCTATATCGATAAGAAGCGGCAGCTGGAGGCGGGCATCGAGGAGCAGGCATTCTCCGGGAAAACGAAGACACAGATCGACAAGGAAAAACGCAATGAGCGGCAGAAGAAGGAATATCAGAAGCAGCTCAGGATCCGGGTCAAGGAACTGGAAAAACTGATCGAACAGCAGGAGGCGAAGATCGCCGGGCTGGAAGAGCGGATGGCGCTGCCGGAGGTGTATCAGAATCCCGAAAAGGCGGCGCAGACGGCGCATGACCACGAAAAGGCGCAGGCGGAGCTGGAAGCACTGGTCGACGAGTGGAGCAATAAGGCGGACGAGATCGAAGAATAAAAAGGAGATGCGTGGGCATATGAAGAGGATACTGGCTTGTTTGCTGGCATTGATGCTGCTGATCCCGGCATTAGCGGCGGCGGAAGAAACGGAAGCGTCGTTTGCGGCGGGCTTCGGCAGGGCGAATATCACTCCCGATGAGAGCGTGCCGCTGGCGGGCTACGGCAATACCGAGCGGCGCATGTCGGACGGGTATCTGGACTATTTGTATGCCAACGTGCTGGCGCTGCGGGATGCAAAGGGCGAAACCGTGCTGCTCATCATGCTGGATCTGATCTCTGCGCCGAGCACGCAGGTCACAGAGCCCATCCGCAAGGCCGTGCATACGGCAACGGGCGTCAAAAATGAGAATATCATGGTGCAGGGCTCCCATACCCATTCGGGTCCGGATGTATACAGCAAGCTGGACTGCATCACACATTACAACTTTGTGCTGCCAAAACTCGTGGCGCAGGCGGCGGAGGATGCCGTTGCAGACCTGCAGCCCGCCACGCTGGCTACTGCCTCCGGCGAGATCGAGGGGCTCAACTTCGTGCGCCACTACCTGATGAACGACGGCACCTACTGCGGTGACAACTACGGCTCGGAATCCAGCGGCTACAAGGCGCACGAGACTGAGGCCGACCATACCATTCAGGAGCTGCTGTTCCGCAGAGAGAACGCCGAGGACATCCTCGTCATCAACTTCCAGACACATCCCCACCGCACCGGCGGATCGGCTTGCTATGACGTGTCCTCCGATATCGTGGGACAGGTGCGGGAATATGTCGAGGCGAATACCGACTGCGTCTGTACCTATATGCAGGGAGCGGCGGGCAACATCAATCCCATCAGCCGTATTACCTCCGAGAACCGCACCACCGACTACAAGGTCTGGGGCGAGATATTCGGCAAGAAGGCCGTGGAGATGATGGCAGACATGCAGCCCGTCGAGAGCGGCGATCTGAAGGTGGTCGATACGAAGGTCACCTGTACGATCAACCATACCGAAGACGGCAAGGCGCTGCAGGCCAGAGTCATCTATGACGAGTGGCTTAAGACCGGAAACAATGCCAAGGCGGCAGCGGACGGTGCGCCCTATGACATCCACAGCCCCTACCACGCTTCGGCGATCATCAACAAGACCAAGTTAGGCAAGGAAGAGCCGGTGCAGCTATATGCTCTCAGCTTCGGCAATGTGGGCATCGCCTGTGCACCGTATGAGATGTTCGACGTCAACGGCGACTTCATCAAGGACAACTCTCCCTTTGCACTGACCCTCATCATGGGCTACTGCAACGACATGAAGAGCTATATTGCCGCCGACTACTCCTTTGACAACACCTGTTACGAGGCGGATCAGTGCCGCTATGTCAAGGGCACGGCGGAGATGCTGGCGCAGGATTTTGCCGAACTGCTGACGGGACTGTATGAGGAGGCGGACAAGTGATGAAAAGAGGATTCCGAGTCCTTCTTGCAATGCTTCTCATGCTGTGCCTGTGTGCAGCGGCGGAGGCAGAGGTGTTCTACAATGCGGAATACTATACGTATTATGTGAACACCAGAAAGACCTACAAGACCGAGGACGGTGAACGGGCCGCCGATGTGGTGATGATGAACAGCGACGGCGAACTGATCACCGAAACGGTCATCGGCAAAAACACGGTGGCGCAGTATAATCAGGCCAAATATGTGAGGATCGAAAAGGACGGGGCGGGCAATGTCTGCACCGTGGAACAGGTGAAGCCCATCTGCGAATGGTGCTATGTCACGGGCATTGCAGAGGACGAGATCTCCGTGAACTCTGCCCACGGTCTCAACGGCATCGAGACCGTGATCCCGCTGGCGGCGGACTGTAAGGTGATTGCGGTGCCGGATTCCGGTGCGGACAGCAATGAGGTGTGCCGGCTGGACCGCATTGCCGCCATTATGAACGATGACGGAACGTGCGGGCTGCTCTGTATTCTGGAGCGCAATACCGTGGAAGGCTACTGCCCCAACTGCGGCGAGGTCGTGAGCTGGCTCAACTGGAACAAGAACGGCACGCTGCCTGTCACCGGCGGACATTACCGGCTGACCAAGGACGATACCCTGACCGGCCAGATGTCGATCGCCGCAAACCAGAAGATCTGCCTCGACCTGTACGGCCATACCGTGTACGGCGCAAACAACGCCCGCATCTATTCGCTGCACAATCCCGGTGTGGAGCTGGCAGTGATGGATAACAGCGAGGCGGCCGACGGCGCACTGATCGCTCAGGGCAGCGAATGCGCGGCGCAGGGCACGGTGCTGTGGGCAAGATACGGCACACTGAAGATATTCTCCGGTACGTACGATGCAAGTCAGATCCGCAACAACTTCTACGGCGCTGCCTGCTGCATCGATAAGGGCGCCAAAGGCGAGATGTACGGCGGCACGCTGATCGGCGGCGAGTGCTATGCGGCAAAGGCCGACGGCGGCAATATCCGGGGCGGCTTCGGCGGCACCTTGTACGTGGGCGGCACGTTTGACCTGTACGACGGTGTTATCCGGGATGGCACGGCAAAGACCGTGGACGAGCTGCCCTACTTCGGCCTCGGCGGAAATACGTATGTGGCCGAGTCCGGCACACTGAACGTCTACGGCGGCGAGATCACCGGCGGCAAGGCCGATACCGACGGCGACACGATATATGCTGCAGGTACCGTCAACGGATAAGGTATCATATTTTCGCAAATTGAAAACTGCACGTCTTCGCCGTCTTTGACAGTACCCAAGAAAGACGGGGGCCGGTTTAAGAATGGCATTTAGATAAAAGCCTGATCGCAAATGAGAACAAGCCCCATCTCTCAAAAGACGGGGCTTGTTCTTAAGTTAACGCCTGATATCAATGCGGCAGTCTGTGCCGCTCTCCGCACTGTGTGCACTGAATTTCCGCAAAACCGTTTACGTCTATTCCGACAGGATTGGTATCATAAATTCTGACGCCGCAGCAGCATCCCATAACAATTCCGCTGATAATTTTTATATTTCAGGTGGTCTTTTCAAGTTCTTCGTATTGGCGGCGACATTTCCTTTCAGGAGACATCGTCCGCTTGGCATCAGTCCAAAGTAAATGTCGCTGCCTCGTTTTTGAGCTGCATTCCGTCATCCGAGAGTGGGATCAACCTGAGTACATGCGGTTTTTCCTCGACAGGCAGACCTTCCACATGGTAGACGAGTTGTGTATGTGTTTCATTCCAGCCCCATGACATAGCGTTATATGCAAGTTCTTCATCATTGACCCATACGGCGTAGCCTCTGTATAGCCTTGCGTGCCCTGATTGTCCTTCTTCTCCGTATGCCTCGATATCTTTCACATCATCAGGCACGATGCGGAAAACGATCTCCGAGGAAGCCGCCCGAAAGCTTGCCTTGTCCACGATTACCGTATAACCATCCATGCAACATTCATTGGACGAACTCATCTTTGTTTCCGTAACGTTCAGCGCATTAACATCGAGTGTGAAAGAAAGCACGGTTTCCAGTACCTTTTCGGCTTTCTCAGTATCCGCATAGTCTTCATAAGCAGGCTGTTCCCCGCCATATGAATTATACACAACGGGTACTCTCGGACGTACTGCCAACACGTCCAGCGTGATATCGCATGGAAGATTGTCCTTCGACACACTGCAAGAATATGATGCCATTCCCGAAACAGAGACTCCCGGCGCGATCTCGGTAAGACTCGTGCCTTTGCCGATCATGAGCGAAGAAGCATAACCCACTTCCGTCTTTGTATCGCCGACTTTAACATCGCCGAGCGTGCATAGAAGGAGTTGATCGGATTTATTGACGGCAGTCGCTTCCACAATAAGCTTGCTGCCATCAAACAGCCATTCGTCGATACTTACCCGCACGTCATTATTTTCCACAACGATCGGTGTATCGTGCAACAGATCGACCGCTCTCTGCGGAATATTGCCTTTGAACAGCCGACTCAGCAGTCTGCTGCGGAATTCGGCGATTCCCACAATCGATATGAGCAGCATGACGGCAGCAGCTGCAATTGCTGCGATCCGCTTGTAAGAACAGTGCCCCCGACTTCGCCCTGCTGTGAGAACATACTCCGCCAAATCCTGTTTGCAACAAAGTCCGGCAAGAGAGGTATCTGTTGCCTTTGTGACCTTGGACATTATTTCTTTGTCATCCATTCCCATTCCCCTCCTGATCTGTCAGCAGTGTTTTCAGTTTTTCCCTTCCGCGTTTAAGCCGCATGATCACAGCAGAGCGACTGATACCGAATGCTTGTGCGATCTCCTCGGTACGCATACCGACATAATAATACATAACCATGACTTTCCTGATTTTTTCGGGGAGATTCATCAGTTCTACAGTAATGCTGTCGTCCTTTGCCTCCCCGGTACCGCCCTGCGGCAGATCCTCCGGCGTCACATGACGGTCAACGTGCTTGAACCACGTGCTGCGCAACATATCACGGCAGGTATTCATGGCAATCGCCGTAAGCCAGCTCTTTTCTGAACTTTTGCCCTGAAACATGTTTCGCTTTTCCCACGCCTTGAGAAACGTCTCCTGTACGGCATCCTCTGCAAGAGCAGCATCATGTAAATAAAGATAGCACACCCGAAGCAGCATGTTGCCATATCGGTCAATCCATTCCCGCAGTTGATTCTCATCAGTCAAAGCGTGTCACCTCCTTTCACTCAATTAGACGAAAGAGACACGTACAATGTAACATTATTTTTCTGCAAACCCCAAAGATGGTCATACGGAATCGAATAAGAGAATAAGAAAACGGGCATCCTCCGCAATGGGAAGGATGCCTGTTTTCTTATTCATGATCCGAATCGTAAGCGGACGGGTCCGGATAGTCGCCGCCGCTGATCTCTTCAAGGTGTGCGATCATGCCGCCGTTGATCTGTTCAAGGCTGTTGTCATTCAATGCTTTTTTGTTTTCCATTTTCTTTTTCCTCCGTTGTTGTTTTTCTGTATATTGATACGATGCGGAGAAGGAAATGACTACTGAGTGTTCAGGAAAGAACAGTTGTATGGACGGCATCGGAGCCGATGAGAGAGGAACCTTCTGCGCCTTCCCGGAAAGAGTACCGAACGTTCTGAAGCGTTATGGTAAGCGGCTCGACGGGATCTGCCCAAACCGACGAGGGTTCCTTAAGACCTGTCACGGATATGTTTTCGAGCTTCAGCTCGGTCAGGTGTGTGCCGCTCATGAGTGTTCCTTCGTTGGCATGGTAGAGAAGGAACGAATCTGCATTTTCAATGCTGCAGTTGCGGAATACGACATCATGGTATGGCTCGGATGCAATGAAATTTGTGCTGGCAAAGTGCAGGTAGACGCAGATCAAATTATGCCGTCCGCTTGTCTGCGGCAGATCATACTTGCGGTTCCGGACGGCTTCTGTACCGCGGGCAGGGATGATCGTCATGCGGTGCGGATAGATGCCCGGTCCCCAGATGCGGCAGTTCTCTATGAGAATATGCGAACCGCCGCAGCGGAATGCCTGACAAGACGTATTGATCTCGCAGTTGCGGACAGTCATGTCCTCCATATTGATACCGGCAATACAGTCGTCTCCGGTGTGAAAGACGCAGTCTTCAATGCGTATGTGCCGGCAGTGATGCAGATGTACGCCGTCCGAACCGCCGATACAGGTGACAGACCGCAATGTGATGTTTTCACAGGTGTCGATCTGGTGCATGAAATTGCCGCATCGGCGAATGGTGTAGCCCTCAAGACGGACATTTTTCACGTTTGTGAAAAAGAAGCCGTGCGGTCCCCGGTAACCTTCCTCACCGTTGGGATCGCAGCAGTCCTGTCCGTCGATGACGGAATCCGCAGCGCCGATGACCGAAATGTTTTCTCCGCCGTAAACGGACAGGATCGCCCGACGGTATTCCGGCCAAGGACGGTTTTGATAGTACTGTGTGATGAGCTCCATGTCTGTATGCAGTTCAACATCATCGGGAACATCGAATACGGGATAGTCTTCGCAGGTTTCCGAGGCGATCAGGTGTGCACCCGGCTCAAGACGCAGTGTGGTATCAGACCACATCCGTAGACCTCCGGTACGGAAGTCGCCGCAGGGGATCACGACGATCCCGCCGTTTTCCCGGCATGCATCAAATGCCTGCTGTATCGCTTTTGTCTGAAGATCGGGACTGCCGGGAACGGTGCCGTAATCGAGAATATTGAAAACACGCATGATGAATCCTCCTGCTTGATCGTTCCAAAGTATGTTATCGGCTTATTGTAATGTATACTGTGTGATGAGTATCGTTTGCGTGGAGAAAAATTACAACAGCGACGCCATATACAGGGGCAAATGCCATATCCCGTCCTTGAACAGGAGATCCTTGGAATAGAGGATATAGAGCGTTCCTGTTTTGGAAGAGAATTTGGCGGTGAATTTATCGAGGGAGGAATGGGAACGGTAATTTGCGGACTTGACTTCGATCGGGCAGATCTTCTTGTCCTTGACGATGAGGAAGTCGATCTCCATGTGGTTTTCCCGATGGTTCGGATCTATACGGGAATAGAAGTACAGCTTGTGTCCGCTGCACCGCAGCATCTGCGCCACGATGTTTTCCGTCAGCATGCCTTCATTGATGTCGAGCCGGTCAAAAAGGATGGCTTTATATAATTCATTGTCGGTGAAAGCCGAATCCATAAATGTCTGAGTGACAAGAAGTCCCGTATCCGCCATGTAGCATTTCTGCGTACTGAAATCGGAACTGAGTGCAAGCCCGGTATTCGGGTCGGTGCAGTTATAGCAGGTATTGACGATCATGGCTTCACTGAGCCAGATAAAGGAGTCCTCATAGGTGCGGAAGCGGGCATTTTTCGACAGGGAGGAGAGGGTATACCGCTTTTCCTTTTTTGTCAGTTGGCCCGGTATTCCGTCAAAAACCGCATAGACCTTTTCTTCATATCCGGCGGCAAACTTGGAAACATCCTCCCGATAGAGGTTCAGGATCCTCCGTTTGACTTCATCGGAGGCTCCAAAGTCCTTGCCGTCTGCATAAGCGAGGACAGACTGCGGCATTCCGCCCACCAGCATGTACTGTCGGAAGTCATTCATGATTTTCCGATGCAGCACCTGTCCCAACGGCTGCTTTTTTTCAAAGCAGGTGCGGATGAGGGGGAATGTGACCTCATCTCCCATTGCCCACAGAAATTCCTCAAAGTCCAGCGGAAATAGCTCCAGATGCTCCTCTTCGGAGGGAATGATGATGTTCTCGGTGTTCTTCTTGAGCCGAATCAGCGAGCCGGTTTCAATATAGTCATATCGCCCGTCGGTAATTAGATACTTGATCAGCTGCCGTGCCTTCGGATACTGCTGTACCTCATCAAATATGATGACCGAATCCCTCTTATACAGCGGTGTGGAGAAGTATACCGAAAGCTTGGTGAAAAACAGGTCAAAATCGGCGCTGTCATGCTCAAACAGATCAAGAATATCCTGAGACACTCTGCCGAAATCGATGAGAATATGGCTGCGGTACTCATTCTCGGCAAAGAGGTTCACGATATAGCTCTTTCCGACACGGCGGGCACCGTCGATCAGCAGGGCGGTCTGTCCGTGACTGCGGTTTTTCCATGCCAGCATTTGGTCGTATATTTTTCTTTTCAACATAAAACGCCTCCATGACGCATTTTCGCATATATTATAGCACAAATATGCACGAAATTGCAAGTTCATGGAGGCGTCTTCTGCACGAAATTTCAATAACGGAAGGCCGGAATCTGCACGGATTTTCAATAACTCGTGTTTTGCCCTGTCAGACCCAGTAGGGGACGGTGATGCCGAGGCCGTTTTCCCTGGCATAATGATAGCATCTGCCCGCCACGGCGAGGTCGAGGATGCCTGCGCCGACGGCATTGAAGTAGATGGTTTCGGTTTCGGATTCCCTGCCGCACTTGGTGCCGTTGACGATCTCGCCGATCTCGGCATGGAGCTTGTCATCGGGGAATTCGCCCTTGTCGGCCAGATGCGCCACGGTGCTGTGGAGGCGGTGCTTGACGGTCTCCCAGAAGTCCACGACGACCTTGTCCGCCATGCGGACGCAGCCGTCCTCCATCTCATAGCCGGACATATTCAGCAGAAGGCAGCCCTTTTTGACCCATTCGGCCTTGACGAAGGGCTCCTGTGCCAGCGTCACGGTATCGACGATGTCGCTCTCGCCGACGGCCTTGCCCAGCTCCTCATAGGAGACGGGAACGAACTCGATCTGCGGATACAGGGGCTTCATTTCGGCGATATAGGCGAGGGAGTGATCCATATACAGGTCATAGACATAGACCTTTTTGATGGTGGGGCGCACGATGACGGCGGCCTCCAGCTGGGTCCTGCCCTGCACGCCTGCGCCGCAGATTGTCATGACGGCGGCATTCTTCGGGGCGAGGTACTGCATGGCCACGCCGCCGGAGGCGCCGGTGCGCTTGGCGCTGATCTGCGTGCCGTCGCAGACGCAGACGGGCAGTTTGGTCTCCATGTCGTTCAGGATGATGGTGGAGCTGGCCCGGGGGATGTTGTACTTGGCGGGGTTGCCGGGATTGCTGCCGACCCACTTCACACCGGCGACCTGATACTCGCCGCCGACGATGCCGGGCATGCAGTTGATGCGGCCCTTGGTATATTCGTCCTCGGGATGATGGCCGAAGGGCATGGCGACCTTGCCGGGCATGATGGCGTCGCCGC
>JAZLHZ010000035.1:0-18531 GCA_045617085.1 Clostridia bacterium | reverse complement strand
CATGTATGTTTTACACACGAATGATTGACATTTCAGTTCGATTGCGATATCCTTATCTTTGAGCATAATTTGACTTCCTTTTTGTTTGTCTAAGCAACTTACATTAAAAGTCTTTTATGCTCTTTTTGCTACCTCGTTTTTGTTATATCCCCCAACTTTCCGTGAAGAGCCAAAATGAGGAGCACTCTCATTATACCTCGATTTCCCAATAGGCAATATTCTTCCGCCGATACGTGTATGTAATATGCAGTGTATTCCCGACGTTTCGTATACAGGGATACGAGTATTCCCTGCCGTCGTCCGCTTCCAGTTCCAGCACTCTGTTGAACGTCTCGCCGCCGTCCCGTGATTCAAAAAGGGAGATCGGACTGCGCTTTCCCTTTTTGTACGTCGGGTTGCACACCAGCAGGATCCGCCCGTCGTCGAGCCGTGTGAGGTCGATGCCGCTGTTGTTGTTCGGCATGGAGATCGCTCTCGGCTGTGTCCATGTGAAGCCGTCTGCGGAATCGGAACAGTAGATATTGCCTTCGGTACTTCTCAGAAACATATGCACGCCGTTTTGATCCTGCCACAGGGTCGGCTGGATAATGCCCCGGCGTTTTTCCTGCGAGATCGAAAGGATATTGCTCTTTTCCCAGCTGACTCCGCCGTCTCTTGATATATCGACGAACGCCGTCCATGCAAAACCCTCATCCGAAGCCGGAGCCAGCAGCGTGCCGTCCGGCAGATGCAATATCTTATTCCGCACGGGACCTCTGCCGCCGATATCGCCGGGCACCAGCTCTGCTGCCTCGGAAAAGCTGCGGCAATCGTCAACGGACGTGCATTTCATCGTGTACCATTGGGCAATGGGCTTTCCCTTTTTGTAGTACAGAGTCACGCTGCCGTCTTCATTTCTGTCCAGCACGGGGTTCCAGTGCGGCAGGCCGTCCTCGTCGGTAATGCGTCTTTTCTCCTGCCAGCCGTCTGCATCCCGCAGAGCGCCCCAGATACAAACGTCATCCCTGCCCTCCTCGGTGCCTTCAAACCACACGGCAAATACCTCGCCGTTACCCAGCGGCAGGCACTGGCTCGCATGGCAATTGCGGCCTTCGAGGTCGTTCATGATCTTCTCCTGCTTCAGAATACGCATATTTCCGCCTCCCAATCAAATGGGGTTGCCGCCGTTCCTGCAGCAACCCCGTCTTCCGATCATTCGATTCCCGCAGTTACGAAGACTTCCTCGCCGTTTTCCCACCAGCGCATGACTCCGTGCATACTGCAGTTTTCTTCCATGCCCTCTTCATATTGGACGACGGAACCGTCCGCTTTCTGGATCAGCTGCAGATTATCCATGCCGTAACTCTCGCCGTTGAATACGATCTCGCCGTCGCCCATGGCGATGACGCCGCCGAGGTCCTTGCACTCGATCTCAACGTATTTTTCAAGTATGAACTTCGGGGTCTCATAATACAGGTCTGCTTCACGCACGCCGCTGTCGATGATGCAGTGGGCGCCGTCTGCAAACTCGCAGTCATAGCCGATATAGACCTTCGTGAACTCGGGGGCGTTGTTGACGATATTGCCCCTGAATTCGCAGTTTTGGAAGATCACCAGTTGGCCGATGCCGCTGACGGACACGTCGCCGTTGAATATCCTGTCGCTGATGACGATCTCTTCATCCGGCGAAGCTTCAAATTCATACTGTTCCGCATCGACACGTTTTGAGGCGTTGGCTTCGGACGTATAGACCCTGCGGACGATTTCGGGGAATGCCATCTCGATCTCGCCCTCATATTCATTGTATGCGGGATTGTGGAGAAGCAGTACGTCGCCGTCGCAGATCTCCGCCGAAGCCACCTCGGCAAAGAGATGCACAGAGGCAGTCTCGTCACAGATGACGGCCAGCATCGGATTGACGACCTCATCGACAATGGCGACGATCAGACAGTCGCCGCAGTCCCCCTTGGCGTCCAGCCATTCCCGAATGGTCACGGCATTCACTTCGCCCTCACCGAGCGCAGCCGTACACGTCATGCAAAGAACAAGGATGAGCAGAAAAGCAACGATTCGTTTCATGATCGATCTACCTCCATATATATTTGCAGTCATTATACATGAAAGTTCAAAGATTGTCAACAGTATAATAAAAAAACAAAGGGGTTTCTGCAGATTTTATGCTCTGCAGAAACCCTTCCGTTTGTCGTTATACATCGATCTCCACGCCGGTCTGCGCCCAGTCCACGGGAATATCCGTCAGCGACCTTGCCAGCGCAAGGCACGCCTCTTTGTCTCCCCTCGTATGCGTCAGCATCAGCTTTTTTACGTGTGCTTCTTCCGCCACACGGACGGCCTCATACACGCTGCTGTGCTTGCAGACGGCGTTGTTCTTCTCGTTCACGGGCGTGGTGCCGAAGGAGCACTCATGGATCAGCAGATCACAGTCCCTGAAAAACCCGCCGTAGAAATCCTGATACGCCGTGTCGCCGGAAAGTCCGATGCGCCTGCCGCTCGCCTTTTCCGTCAGAACGTATACCCTGCCCTTTGCCGCGTGGAGCGACGGAGCCGCATCGATTACGAATTCTTCGGTCTCAAAGCTGTCTCTCTCCTTCAGCTCCAGCAGTCTCGGGGGCTGCTTCAGTTCGCCGTTCAGCTTGCCCTCGAAGGCATACATGCTTGCCCGCTCGTAGCATTCCGTCAGCGTCTCGCAGGGGCCTGCGATGGTCAGTCCCTCGCCGGTGCATTTCTTGATGCGCCAGTCCAGCAGCAGCTGCGGCAGCGCCATGACGTGGTCGGCATGCATATGGGTAAACACCAGCGTGGTGTACTGCTGCAGGCTCTCGCCGTTCATCAGCAGCCGCACCGGTGCGCCCCAGCCCAGATCCACCATCAGATGTTCGCCGAAGATATAGCTGGCGCCGTCATTTCCCTTTACGGGAAGCCAGTCGGAGCCGCCCAGTACTCGTACATGCGCCATAATTCATCCTCCTCAGTTGCCCGCCGAATAGGCTTCCTTGACACAGGACTGATGTGCGCTGTCCAGCCGGTCGCCGGTATGCGTGCGGCTGTTCAGGAAGTGGATGCAGAAGCAGCCGTCAAAGTTGTTGTAAGGCATCGAATCGTTGCCGCTCTCGTGGGGCATGCCGTTCATCGAGGCCGCATAGGTATTTCCGCCCACGGTGACCCAGATGGCATGACGGTCCCATGCCCATTTATTGTTGTAGGCCTGATACATCAGCGCCGTGTCTGCCGGGGTCAGCGGCTGGGAATCCGCATGGCTCAGACCGCCGGTGCGCTTTACCTGGAACGAAATACCGCTGTTGACATCGGTCACGGTGGCTACGGTGCCGACGCTGAATATGCTCTGGATATCGCTCTTCCACCAGTCGGCATTCTTCACGCTGCCGCCCTGCACCGCAGGCTCGTCATCGCCCGTGGGAACATCGTCGGTCAGGCTCACATACTTTGCGGAGATATAGCCGTTCAGTGTGCCGTAGTTCATGCGGTAGAAGCCGTTGGACTCCTCATAGACGGTGATCCTCGTGCGGGAGCCCAGTGTGGTCACCGGAGAATAGCTCGTGCCTGCACCGGAACGGATATATACCGAGGTTCCGGTCACATAGGCATATACGCCGGAGGTTGCGGGATCCACCTTGACCTCCACCTTCTCGTCGGAAGGCTTTACCACGGTCTCGCCCTGCTTCTTGATATAGGTAGCCGCCGCATAGCCGGTGTAGTTCTTGTACTTCACCTGATACCAGCTGCCCTTTTCGCCGGTCACGGTAACCTCGCTGCCCTCCTGAAGCACCATCAGGATATCGCCCTCGGGCTCGGCACGCAGGTTTACGGAGACGTTGGCCACGCCGGTCCACTGCTCGTAAGACGAGGTTTCCGTCTTCTGTTCGGGAGCCTTGACGGCCTCGGTCTTAACATAGTTCTTGGAGGCATAACCCTCTTCGCCGTTATAGCTCACCTTGTACCATTCGCCCACTGTGCCGTAAACCTTCAGCTTGGCGCCGCCGTTCATGATAAGGATCCTCGAATACTCGGTGCCGGGACCGGAACGCAGGTTTACCTGCGTGGTCAGCGTGCCCTCCAGTTCCTTGTCAAAGGCGCTGTAATCGTCCCCGCCGGTGGTCTGCTCCGCTGCCGGAGTGTCGTTCTTCACCTCTGCGGCGATCAATTCCACGTATTTCTTGGCGATGTAGCCCCGCTTGCCGCCCGCAGTGACGGTATACCAGGTTCCGCTCTCGCCGGTGACGGAGAAGCTCATGCCCTCGTAGATGATATCCAGCGAATCGGAATACTGGGACGCCTTGCTGCGCAGATGCACATTGCTGGTCGCCTTGCCCAGTGCTGCGGCAGAATAGGTAACGTCTGTCGAAGATGCCTCCGGATTCACCGCAGGCGTAACCGTTTGGGAAGTGGTATTAAAGGTAATATAGCTCTTGGAAATAAAGCCGCTGCCCGCAGATACCGTCACTGCGTACCAGCTTCCGCTCTCGCCGGTGACCTTGACGGATACGCCGCCGTCCAGCACGTCCAGAATGCTGCTGTCGGTAGTCGCCTTCTCACGGACATTCACCCTCGTGGTCGTTTTGGCATCCTTAGCCACAGAATAGCCGGTCTCCTGCGCTGCGGGCGTCGTGTTCGGCACGTCCGGCACAACAATGGCCGGAGACTGGGGCTGTACGGGAGCAGGTGAGCCGCTCTTGCTGAGGTATTCGGAAGACAGATAACCGGTCTCTCCCTGATATACCACCTTTGCCCAGCCGTTCTCTTCGCTCAGCAGCTCCGCCTCTTCGCCGTTTTCCAGCACACGGCGGACACCGCCTGCCGTATCGGGCGTCTCTCGCAGGTACAGCCTCGATGCGGTGACCGTTACCGTCTCCGCCAGAACCGTGCCTCCTACCAAAGACACTGCCAGAACAAATGCCGCTATTTTTTTGATATTCATGGGTCTACCTCACTCTATGTTCGTATAGCTCATATTATATTACAAATCTTTTTCATTTTCAAGTGTTTTCCCGACATTTATCGCAATATTTGAGAAAAATATTGTTAAATTCACGGCGGAGAGCAGATTTTGGGGTGCCGAATCATGAACCATTCCTCCCTTCGGATACGAATTAACAGAATCTTTTGTTTCAAACCGGCTGACTTCCTTTATTATATATATACGAACAAACGAAAGGAAGTGTCTAATTATGAAGAAAGTCTTTGCCCTCGTACTCGTATTGATGCTGGTGCTCTGCTGCACCGCCGCCGCAGAAGGCGCCGTCCGGGTCGCCTCGCTGAAGGGACCCACGTCCATGGGACTGGTGAAGCTGATGAACGACAACGAAAACGGCACCGCCGCACAGGACTACGAATTCACCCTCTCCGGCACTGCGGATGAGATCGTGCCCCTGCTGACCAGAGGCGAGCTGGACATCGCTCTGATCCCCTGCAATCTGGCAAGCATCCTGTACAACAACACCCATAAGATCAGCATCCTCAACATCAACACCCTGGGCGTCTTGTACGTCGTGGAGAACGGCAATGAGATCAACACCGTGGAAGACCTGAAGGGAAAGACCGTCTACTCCACCGGCAAGGGCACCACGCCGGAATTTGCGCTGAACTTCATTCTGAACGGAAACGGTATCGACCCCGAGACCGATCTTACCGTTGAATATAAGTCCGAGGCCGCCGAGGTGCTCTCCGCCCTGCTCAGCGACAACGCCGCCGTCGCCGTACTGCCCCAGCCCTATGTCACCGCCGCCCTCGCCCAGAACGAAGGCCTGCGCATCGCCCTCAGCCTCACCGAAGAATGGGAGAAGGCCGATCCGGATTCCGCCCTCATCACCGGCGTGACCGTCGTCAATAACGATTTCCTCGCTGCAAACCCCGAGGCGGTAAAGACCTTTATGGAGGAACAGGCCGCCTCCGCCGCATACGTCAACGAGCACAACGACGAGGCCGCCGAGTGGATCGCCGCTCTGGGCATCGTCGCCAAGGCGCCCCTTGCTCAGAAGGCGCTGCCCTTCTGCAACATCGTCTGCATCGAAGGAGACGAAATGAAGAGCAAGATATGCGGCTACCTGAATGCCCTGTACGACATGAACCCGGCTTCAGTCGGCGGCGCACTCCCCGCAGACGACATTTTTGCAAGCGCAGAATAAACAGATTATTTTGTATAAATTAACTTGCAAAAACAGAGAGACCGTGATATAATAACGCATGTGCTATGAGATAGCCGTGCCATAGACAGCAGGTGCGTACCAACGCTCAATTTCCTGCCGAGGCGTAAGTGCGTTTTTTATAGAATATATAAACACCGCCCTTGCGTTCTGTGCGCAAGGGCGTTTCATATGCCGTCACTCATGGACGGATATGGAGGTGTGTATAAATGTCCAAGAATCTGGAGCTTAAGCAGGCAACCGTCGCCGAGATCAAGGCAAAGATGGAGCAGTGCAAGTCCATAGTCATGATTGACTATTGCGGCATGACTGTTGCTGAGGTTACCGAGCTGCGCAACAACTTCCGTAAGAACGGCTGCCAGTACTTCGTTCTGAAGAACACCCTGGTTCGTCTTGCTGCAAAGCAGGTCGGCATTGAGGGCTTCGACTCTTATCTGAACGGACCTACCGCTGTTGTTTTCGGTATGGAAGACGCTGTTTCCCCCGCCAAGGTCGTGAAGGAGTTCATCGACAAGTCTAAGAAGGGCACCATTAAGTGCGGCTTCGTAGATGGTCAGGTACTCGACGCGAAGGGCGTTGAGGCTCTTGCAAGCATCCCCCCCAGGGAGGTTCTTATTGCAAAGGTCATGGGCAGCATGATGAGTGCTGTTTCCAAGTTCGTATACGTGGTCGAGGCTCTGCGCAAGAAGCAGGCCGGCGAGGAAGCTTAATTAAAAGCTTAATTAAAAGCCTAATAGCTGTCGCCTAACCGTATCGGACCGAACAAGTTCAACAACATATTTCACTCAATAACGATGGAGGTAAATTTACCATGACACATGAAGAGATCATTTCCGCCATTGAGTCCATGACTATCCTGGAGCTCAATGATCTGGTTAAGGCTATGGAAGAGAAGTTCGGCGTATCCGCTGCTGCTCCCGTTGCTGCTGCCGGTGCCGGCGCTGCCGCTGCTGCTCCCGCTGAGGAGAAGACCGAGTTCGACGTCGTGCTGAAGGGCTTCGACGCTGCTGCCAAGATCAAGGTCATCAAGGCCGTTCGTGAAATCACCGGTCTGGGCCTGAAGGAAGCAAAGGACGCTGTTGAAGGCGCTCCCAAGACCCTGAAGGAAGCTGTTGCCAAGGACGAGGCTGAGAAGCTCAAGAAGGCTCTCGAAGAGGCCGGCGCTGAGGTCGAGATCAAGTAATTTGACTCTCAATAAAAATCCGATGCAGATCCTGCGTCGGATTTTTTGTCTTTCATGCTATAACATTTTTATTTCAGTTCATAATTTATTTCTATATACGGCATATTTTTTTCATAAAATACGTTCTGTGCATCCATATTGCACGTATAATATGAAGACACTATTTCCAACCCTGCTGCATTATAAATTATTCTTATGCTATCCAACCACATTATTATTTGACATTTTGCATATTTTGTGCTAATATTCTGTTATATTTCATTTGAAGAGAACAGGAGGTGCAGCCGTATGCAGAAAGCTGTCGATAACAAATACGTTTTTGAAGACATGCCCGTACACCGGGCGATCCTTCATCTTGCCGCACCTGCCGTCATCGGACAGATCATAGAAGTCATCTACAACATGGCGGACACTTTCTTTGTTGGCCTTGCCGGCAGCGATGCCAAAATCACCGCCGTCACGGTCTGTATGCCCGCCTTTATGTTCATCACCGCCATATCGAACCTTTTCGGTGTGGGCGGCGCCTCGGTCATTTCCAGAGCGATGGGCGCCAAGGACCCGGAGACCGCCAAGGGCGCCTCTGCTTTCGCCTTCTGGGGCAGCATTCTGATGATGACGCTGTATTGTCTGGGCGCATTCCTGTTCCGGGATACATTTATCGATCTGCTGGGCGGCAAGGATCCCGCCATTCATAAGGAAGCCGTCACCTATCTCACCTACACCGTCATCATCGGCGGTATATCCGAGGGACTCAATGCGCTGATGGCGCATCTGCTGCGCTCGCAGGGCAAGGCGCTGCAGTCCAGCTTCGGCATTGCCGGAGGCGGCATTCTGAACATCATACTGGATCCTCTGTTCATGTTCGTATTGCTGCCCGAGGGAGAAGAGATCCTGGGCGTCGCCTTGGCGACCATGCTCTCGAACTTCGCTTCCACGATCTATTTCATTTTCGTACTCAAGCGCATGGGAAAATCCACCGTGCTGCGTTTCAATCCCACAAAGCGGGCATTGCAGAACCATGTGCCACGGGACGTATTGCTGACCGGACTTCCCGCCTGCGTCATGACCCTGTTTGAGAACATTTCCTATGCGGTGCTGGACAACCGCATGATGAAGTACGGCACTGCGGTTCAGGCCGGTGTCGGCGTGGCCAAGAAGATCAACATGCTGGCTCACTCCGTCGTCCGCGGCATGACCCAGGGCGTACTGCCGCTGATCGGCTACAGCTACGGTGCACGAAAGATCCACCGCATGAAGGATACCGTCATGGAGACCGCCATTATCTCGGTGCTGATCGCAGCCGGCTGCACACTGGTCAACCTGCTGTGGGCAGACAATCTCGTCGGCATATTCATTCAGCACGCCTCGGTATCCGCCGGATATGCCTCCACATTCCTCAACATTCTCAGTATCGGCTGTCCCTTCTCCGCCTGTGCCTATACGTTTATATCCTTCTTCCAGGCCGTGGGCAAGAGCGGACGCTCCTTCGTGCTGGCGATCCTGCGCAAGGGGCTGCTGGATATCCCGCTGATGTTCCTTCTGGACAGGGTCTGGCCCGTCAACGGCATCACCGCCGCCACTCCCATTGCCGATGTCATCTGTTGTGTCGCCGCTCTGGCTCTGTCCTATTCGTTCATCCGGGGTGAAATACAGCTGGAAAACGAGGAAGACCTGCGCCAGAGAGAGGAAGACCGCAAACTCGAAGAAAACCGCAGAAAGCGTCTGGAGCTGATGTAAGTTATGATAGACAACAAGCTGTATTCGCTCATCAAGGTCGCCGAGACCGGCAGCTTCACCAAGGCCTCCGAGCTGCTGTCCATGACACAGCCCTCGGTCAGCCAGCACATCCGGCTTCTGGAAACAGAGTTGGGCGTCAAGCTGTTTGACCGCTCCAATAAGGAGCTTCACATCACCCACGAGGGGGAAATGGTGCTCAAATGCGCCCGACGTATGCTTTCGCTGGACGCCACGCTGCGCCGGGACCTCACCAGCGGCCGCAAACAGCTCACGTCCCTCACCATCGGCATCACGCATACCGCCGAAAGCAATGCCATCGCCGAGGCGCTGGCGCTGTACGTCAACGACAACAGCGGCGTCACGCTGAAGCTGATCTCGGACTCGCTGCAGGGGCTGTATGACAAGCTGATCAATTACGAGCTGGACTTCGCCATTGTTGAAGGAAGGATCAACGACCCGCAGCTTAGATATGAGCCGCTGGACACCGACAGCATCGTGCTGGCCGTTGCCCCCGATCACCGATTGGCAGGCAAGAGCCTCGTCACCATTGACGAACTCAAAAAGGAAAAACTGATCCTGCGCCTGCCCAGCTCCAACACCCGCAACATGTTCAAGGCCTCGCTGGAAAGCCGCAGCATGAGCATTGCCGACTTCAACGTCATCATGGAGATCGACAACATCGCCACCATCAAGGACCTGATACGCAGAGGTCTGGGCGTGTCGGTGCTGCCCAAGTCCGCCTGCATGGACGAGCTCAAAAAGAAAAAGCTGACGCTGCTGCCTATTGAAAACCTCAGCATGATCCGCGAGATCAGCCTGGTCTGCCAGAAGGACTTTGACCACAACGAGCTGCTCTCCAAGATCATCAGCAACTACAAAAAGGTCACTGCCCTCGACATGTGATGTTTTCCGCCGCCCCCAATGAAGGGCGGCATTTTCATACATAATGAAATGCTAAGTTGACTTTACCCTCCGCTCGGTTTATAATACAACCATGAAAAAAAACAACAGAGGTGCATTCCCATGCCAAGCTTTAATGAGTCTCCCCGCAATATCCCCAACAAACTGATCTCCAACATCTCCGAAAAGCACTGTCCCGTCGTCGTGGTGCTGGATACCTCCGGTTCCATGCACTCCTGCCGGGAGGCGCTGATCAAAGGTCTCACAACATTGCGGGATCAGTTGAACGAGGACATGGACGCCCGTGCCCGTGTTGAGGTGGAAATCCTCGCCTTTGACGACGATGTCCGCAAGGTCGAGCCCTTCGGGCCTATGGAGCTGTTTCAGATCCCGGACCTCAGCTGTGACGGCATGACCTGCACACATCTGGCCATCGATACCGCACTGAAGGAGATCGAGCGCCGCAAACAGGAATACAGGCTGCAGGGCGTTCCCTACTATCGCCCGTGGCTGATCCTGATGACCGACGGCAAGCCCAATGATGCGAACAACGGCGCCTTCGAGCGGCTGGTTCAGGCGCAGAAGGACAAAAAGGTGGTCTTCTACGGCATCGCCATCGGAAATGAAGCTGACCAGAATTCCATCGCCTCCATGCATGTCAACGGCGTCGTCATCCAGCAGAACAAAATGCAGCTGACCAATGCTTTCCAGTGGCTCAGTTCTTCCGTCATTTCCACCAGTATCAGCAATGCCGATGTCACCGTCAGTGAGAACCCCATGAACTTCGGCATGTCCTGGAAGCAGATCTCCATCAACCAGTAACAGACCATCAGCAGAGGAGGAATAAACCCATGCCCAGATTTCAGGAAAAGCCCAGAGGCTCCGCAGGCAACAGAATGATCGAAAACGTATCCGAGAAACACTGCCCCTGCGTCGTGCTGATCGATACCTCCTGCTCCATGCGGCCCCATGTTCAGAGCCTGATCGATGCACTCAACCAGTTCCGCAGCGCCCTGAACGGGGATACGGACGCCCGTGCCAGAGTCGAGATCGAGATCGTCACCTTCGATTCCTCCGTTCACAAGCTGGAAGGCTTCGGCCCCGTTTCCAGCTTCTCCGTTCCCGATATCGTATGCGACGGCACCACCTGCACTCATGACGCCGTGCAGTATGCCATGGATGAGATCGAAGCCCGCAAGGCGGAGTACAGGCAGCAGGGCACACCCTATTACCGCCCGTGGCTGGTGCTGCTGACCGACGGCGGCTCCAATGACGGCGATATCACACAGTATCCCAATGCCTTCAAGGACGTCCTGCAGGCACAGTGTGACAAGCACCTGGTCTATTACGGCATCGCCGTCGGCAAGGAAGCCAACCGGAACGAGGTCGGCTCCATGCACATCAACGGCATCGTACTCACGCCCGAAACCACCCAGTTCTCCGATATCTTTCAGTGGCTGTCCGCGTCGCTTGTCACCAACAGCATCAACACCTCCACCGACATTACCGTTGCCCCGAATCCCTCCAACAACGGTCTTTCCTGGGAACAGCTCAGCATCAATCGGACCTGATCTTCCCCCCATACACCTCCTTCAGCCGCACCGCATCCGGTGCGGTTTTTGTGTCCTTATCGAAACCTAATCCTGTATTTATTGACGGTTTGCCCTTTTCGTGATATAATAAATTCTGTAAATCACTATGATAGTCGGAGGAATATTGTTTCGATGCGTTTAGCCGCCTTTCACATTACTCAGCAGGGCAAATCCCACATCGACAACGGCACTGTCTGTCAGGATGCCGGACATGCTCAGATACTGCACGTCAACGGCACCGAGCTGGCCGTACTGATCGCCGCCGACGGCGTGGGCTCCTGTCTGTACAGTGACGAGGGCTCGAAAACCGCCGTCGATACGCTGATGAACGTACTGCGTAACGGCATCGGTCCGAATACGGAAAAAGCGGATATGCAGCTTCTCCTGAAAATGGGCTTTACCGAGGCACTGAAGCAGATCAACGAGCTGGCTAAAACCACCCACCGCTCCGCCGAAGAATTCAGCACCACTCTCACCTGCGCCGTTTATGACGGAAGCACGGCATGGTACGGACATATCGGCGATTCCGGCATCGTGGCGATATTCAACGATGGTTCCTACCGAATGATCACGAAGCGCTGCAAGGGTCAGGAATGGAACATGGTGATGCCGCTGTACTTTACCGATTACTGGCAGTTCGGCGCTGCGGAAAATGTGGCGGCGCTGTGCGTGCAGACCGACGGCGTACTGGACAAATTCGTCGACGACGAGCTGACCGATGAGCGTGTCTTCTTCCCGTTTATCGAAGACCTGCTGACGCCGCTGGACAGCGACGAAAAACTGGCCGCCTGCAAAAAGGGCTATGACGATTTCCTCCTTTCCGACGAAACGAGGAAAGAGCTGACGGACGACATCACGTTTGCCGCAGCCCAAAACACCGAGACCATTGCCGCAGCAGCAGCCAATGTCGTATTCGACAGCGAGAAATACAACGAGATCACCGAGGCCGTAGTCAACTACCGGGGCTGCCGTCTGAACCGTCACTCGTCCGAGCATGACAAATGGCTCACGATGGCGATGCTGTACCGCCTGCTCGGCAAGGAAGATCAGCTTCCGCCGGAGCCGGAAAACAAGGTCAGCACCGCTCCCGACAAAACTTACCCGCAGCTGCTTCTGAAGCAGGACAGATGCGGCAGCTTTTCACCACTGACAATGAACAAGCTGTAACCGATCAAAGGAGGCGCAGGCTGTATGAAGAACATCGTCACCTGTAAAGGGAGCACGGATTCCTACAAGCTTACGCCTTATTCTTCTGCCGATTCCCTGTACGCCGTGCTCGGCGATGACCGCCGCATGGCAAAGCTGTTCTCCGTCAAAGAGCAGTCCGACGAACTCACCGGAAAGCTTACGGCCATGATGGAAATGAAGGTCGACCCCTTTCTCGGTCAGGTCGTGACGCTGGCATGGCCGGACGAGCTGCTGGTCGACCGGGGCCGTGTCATCGGCTATCTGATGCCCCGCAACGGCGAAAGCATTCCGCTGATGCAGCTTTTCGCCGGCGGAGACGTAAAGGCGCATTTTGGCAGCTTCGACTTCCGGAGCCGTGTCGTGATCGCCCTGAACCTCGCCACGGCAGTTGCGACCCTGCATGCCGCCGGAGTGACCCTCTGCCGTTTCGATCCCTCCCGCATCTTCCTTGACAAAAAGGGCAAAGTCATGCTGACCGGACTGGAGCACTGCGCCTTCATTCATAACGGCATCTATTATTCCGAGCCCTATTGTGAAAACGCCTGCTGCCCTCCCGAGGGGCGGTATTCCGAAGCGGGCGACTGCTTCTCACTGGCCGTGCTGCTGTTCCGCATCCTGTACGGCGTGCATCCGTTTTTCCCCGCCGCAAACGACAATATCCGCACCGGGAATTGTCCCTTTATCCGGGATCCGCATGATGCCCGTCTCGCTGCATATCTGCCGTTTTATGCACTGCCAGCCTGTCTCACCGACCTGTTCCGGCGCTGCTTTGACTATGACGAAGCCACCGCAGCCGCCTCGGCGATCATAAGGCCGTCGGCGAAACAGTTTGCACAGGCCCTGATACAGCTGTACCGGGACGGTTTCCGGGACTGCTTTCAAAACCCGGATCATGTATATCCCTCTCCGCTTGCATCCTGTCCCTGGTGTGCGCTGAAAAGCCGCCGGGTCAACGTCAAGCATTTCGGAAAATAAAAAAGGAGGCGGCAGCGGCATGGACTCCCTGTCCGGCACGAAGCTTTACGGCAACCGCGGCCGCATCATCGAGTTGGCCGGATACATCCATCAGGGCGGCGAAGGCTCGGTCTACCGGATCAAAGGCACTTCCGCCTCGGTGGTCAAGGTATTCCACAAAGGTCACTGTGACGAAGCCGCCATGCGGAAAAAGCTCTCCGTCATGCTCCGTCACCCGCCGCAGTACGGCAAAAACCCGCCCTGCTGCGCCTGGCCGACAGAGATCGTCAATTATGAAGACGGACATCTGGCGGGCTATCTGATGCCTTTTGTCGATGCCGTCGGCAACATCAAAAGCGCCACACGGACCTCGGAGATCATCCGCCTGTTCCCGAACTACACCTGGAGGATGGGCATCCGCATTGCAAAAAATCTCGCCCTCGCATTTCAGCAGATGCACGACAACGATATCGTGATCGGCGATTCCAACTTCAGCAACATGCGGATCATGAAAGACCTTCGGGTCATGCTGATCGACACCGACTCCTTCACCATCACCGATCCCGACACGGGCATCGTATACAAGACGCAGGTCACCCGGCCGGACTATGTGCCGCCGGAGCTGATCGACCTAAACTGGAGCAGCGCCGACACGCACTTTACCGTCGATTCGGACCGTTTCACGCTGGCGACGCACATCTTCTCGCTGCTGTGCAACAATGCGGAGCCCTTCTCCTGCATACAGACCTCGCCGCTGCCCAAGCTCAAGGGCGACGGATTTGACAATATCCGCTGCGGACGCTGTGCCTATGTCACCAACCACAGCACGTTCCTGCTCCCTCAGGAATGTGCACCGGACATGGAAGCGCTGCCGCAGAGCATCCGGGCGCTGTTTGACCGGTGCTTCACCTATGACGAGACCAACGCCCAAAGTTCTTCCGTCATCCGCAGGCGTCCTTCCGCCGGGGAATGGGTACAGGCGCTGACCGGGCTGGACAACAGCCGGTTCCGGAAATGCCCTGCCGACAAACGCCATGTCTATGTGCATCCGCTGCACTATGACGGCCGGGAGCTGTGTCCCTGGTGTGCGCTGGAGGACGGCAGCACGTTCCGCAGGCTGACCGGACGCACGCCGGCGCATCTCCCCATCCAAACGCCCTATAACTCCCCCGGCATACCGCCCGCATCGGTACAGAAAGTCAAGCACAAACAGAACATACCGATCCTGCGGCTGCTGATCACGGCGTTCAATATCTGGCTCTGCATCAACCTGGCCCTGATATTCAACAGCAGTTACCGTCCCGAACCGAAGATCATCTGCATCCTGATCGGCGCACTGACCGCCGCATTTATTTCGTGGCGCACCACCCGGCAAAAAAACCGTCTGCTGTGGCCGATGCTCGCCTCGCTTCTCACCACGATGCCGCTCACAATGATCGCCTGCGTCATCATCCAATGCACATAATTAGGAGGAATGAACCATGTCCCGCATTACCGGTGTCACCCTGTTAGGCAGACTCGGAGAATATACACTGAACGAGCCCATCGGAAAGGGCTATACCGCCGCCATCTATTCCATGAGCTCCAGAGAGACCCTCGCCGCCAAGCTCTACCGAAAGGATCACATCACGCCTTCCCAGCTGAGTCTGCTGGAGCGGAAGGCAGAGGCCATGCTGGCGCTGCCGCTGACGCCCCGTCAGAAATCCATGCTGGCCTGGCCCGAGGACAGACTTTCCCAGAACGGCAGGTTCGTCGGCTATGTGATGCCCAACATCGACTGCGGCACCAAGCTGGTCCATGTGATATTCCCCCATGCCCGCCGGATCAAGGGCTTTGACTACGGGCTGAAGGAGCTGACCGCCATCGCCTACAATCTGGCCACGGTCACCGGCGCTCTGCATGCCGCCAATGTGGTCATCGGCGACTTCAACATGAACAATGTGGTACTGAACAAAAAGGGAAATGTTTTTATTATTGATAATGATTCTTTTGTCGTACCCGGTTTTTCCGATGATGCCCATCTGCTGCCCCAGCCCTTTGTCACGGACATCTCCGCACCCGAGGTCATCGTATCCGAATTCCCGCAGGATGCGTTCACCAGGCAGTCCGATGACTTCTCGCTGGCATGCCTGATCTTCCGTCTGCTGTGCGACGGACGGCATCCCTTCTATGTGCCCGGCGCCCAAAAGCTGGAAAAGAGCGCCATCCTGAAGGGCGACTACAACCGCTCCGTCACCAAGCATCTATCGGACAATATCCGCAGCCTGTTCGAGCGGGCCTTCTGCTATCTGCCCGATACCGCCGCCTCGCCCGAAACGGCGCAGATCCGTCCTACGGCGGAGGAGTGGTGCAAGGCGCTGCGTGAATTCCACGGCATTCTGTAATCACCGGAGGCAATCAATATGAGTTACGGTCTGGATACCACCAATCCCGATACGCTCATCGGTACACGGCTGACGGGCAGCAGCGGCGCTGTGTACACCCTCGGCAACAAGATCAAGCAGGGCGGCGAGGGCGTTACCTATGAGGCCGTCGGCGCCCCGAACAAGATCATCAAGCTCTACCGCAGCGACAAGCTCAGCCCTGCCGAATTCCGGGAACGGGAGAACAAGATCTCCGTTATGCTGTGCAACCCTCCGACTGCCCAGTCCAACCGTCCCTTTGTCGCCTGGCCCACCGATCTCCTGCGCAGCAACGGCATTTTTGTCGGTTTTGTAATGCCCAAAGCCGCCTCTGTTGGCAACCTCAAGAGTGCCACAAGGCCGGATGAGATCCCGAAGCACTATCCCAACTACACCTGGCGCTACGGCGTCATCATCGCCCGCAATCTCGCCACTGCCGTGGGACTTGTCCATAACTGCGGCGCCGTGGTGGGCGATCTCAACCACAACAACATTCTGGTGGATTCTCACGGCTACATCACGCTGATCGATACCGACTCCTTCACCATCAACGACCGCAGCACCGGTGCGGTATACAAGACGAAGGTCGCCCTGCCCGAGATCGTGGCGCCGGAGCTTCAGGGGCTCAACTGGTCAGACGAATCCAGCGTATTCACCCGGGAATCCGACTGCTTCTCGCTGGCGGTACACATTTTCGGCCTGCTGTGCAACAACGGCCACCCCTTCTCCTGTATCTGGACGGGCAACAACTCCTCCGAAAGCAGCTGTGATGACCGTCAGGTGCGCAACATCGTCACCGGCCGCTGCGCCTATGTATCGAATCCCAATCCCCATATCCGGCCCCAACGGAACATCCCGAGCATGAACATGTTCCCCGCATATATCCGGAACCTGTTCGACAGAGCGTTCACCTACAACGAGGCCACTGCCAAGTCCTCTGCCGTCATCAAGGCCCGGCCTTCTGCCGCCGAGTGGCTCACCGCCCTCGACAAACTGCTTCAGGAGCCCACGCATACCTGCACCAAATATGCAACCCACGTCTATCCCGCCTTCTACGGCAAATGTCCCTGGTGCGAGATCGGCCTGCGCCCCGTAACCGCCAATCCCAATCCTGCGCCGAATCCCGCACCGGCACCCAAGCCTGCGCCGAATCCTCAGCCCTCGCCGAGACCTGCGCCGAGGTTTACACCCTATCAAACAAGGACTCCCGTAAAACCTGCACCGCTGTGCAGCACCAAATGGCTGTCGATCCCGGCCGTCGTTTTCGGCGCCTGCGGAGGCAGCGGCGACGGTCTGATCCGCTCGGCAGTCTTTCAGCTGATCTTCATCATCATCGGCGCACTGATCGGCCTGGGAGCCGCCCGCATATTTAAGAACAAATTCCTGAAGGCAAAAACCGCATTCCGTGCTTTCGGCTGGGTCGCAGCCGCCTGCCTGTCCGCCGTGACCGTTGCCGCAGGAATTGTGGCACTCTGTACTTTAGTCTGATAATCGAGGTATACGACATGCCCGAAAACTACACCGGTATCCTATACGGCAAGCCCTTTGTGCCGACTTCTGCGCTGGATCACATGCCCGGCGGACGCTTCGTCACCGACGGCGTGAATGCCGCTCTTTTGCTGAATGACGATGCGCTCCCGATGAAAAACGTCATCCGGAGCGAGATCTGCAGCATCGGCATGAGCCTGCACACGAAGCATATCCTTTTTCCCTCTGAGCTGCTGTGCGATGCCAACGGCGATTTCAAGGCGCTGCTGATGCCCATGCCCCTGTCCGAAGTGACGCTGGCGCAGATCCTCGGGGAACCGCAGAAGTATTTCCCGGCCTTTGACAAAGCCACGGCAGTACTCCTGTGCCACAACCTCGCCTGCTGTATCGCCACGCTGCACGAATACGGCACCTGCTGTCTGGATCTGACCCCGGAAAACCTGCTGGTCGCCCCCGACGGACGGATACAGCTGCACTATACGGCGCTGCTCAATCTCGATCCCTATGCCGATTTTTCGCAGGTTCTGCCCTCCCGGGACAGAGACGTCACGCTGATGGGCGAGATCATCTATCAGCTGCTCTGCGGCAATACACATCCGATGTACGATTCCGCCAACCGTTTCATTTCGCTCAAGCCCTCGGACGGCGTCTGCGAGCAGGTCGTCAGGCTCATGGATGACTGCTTCCTCCGGAATATGCCGCACACCGCCGCGCTGTGGTGCGAAGCGCTGAAAAAGCATAAGAAAAACGAGCCGAAGCCTCAACCCGAGTCCGAAACAATACCCGAAGAAAAACCGGAGAAACCGCTCAGCAGCAGCATTTCCGATTACGAGCCCGATGCGGTCCACTCGGAAAACAGCCGTGACCTGCTGTATACCGTCAAAAATCTGCCCGGGAAATTCATCAAGTGCTATACCGAAGACGAG
>JAZLHZ010000034.1:0-2910 GCA_045617085.1 Clostridia bacterium | reverse complement strand
AGTCAATACCACGCCCGAGGACATTCAGGAGCTGGTCGATCAGCGCACCGCCGCCAAGAAGAACAAGGATTTTGCCGAGGCCGACCGCATCCGCAACCTCGTCCTCGAAAAGGGCTATATCATCGAAGACACCCCCAAGGGTCCCAAGGTAAGAAAAAAGTGAGCAGTTCTTGACGAATTAGCAATGTGCAATTAGCAATTAGCAATTAGGTGGCTCCGCCGCCCCAACTCCTCACTTCCCGCTATCTAAGGAGGTACATCATGAAACGTCAAGCCGCATTTACCGGTAACTCCCGTCTTCTGAAGGGTGTTCTGCACGTTCATACCACCCGTTCCGACGGCAAAGGAACCCCCGAAGAGGTGCTTTCCCTGTACGCTGCCAAGGGCTACGACTTCGTCTCTCTGACCGATCACCGCAACTACAACTATACCAATTTCGGCAATGCGCCTCTCACGCTGATCCCCGGCATGGAAATGGACGCCTACCTGCCCGGCGAAGCCACCCACGTCCATCACATCGTCTCCATCGGCCCCGCCAAGGCGGACGGCAACGGTTTCGATCAGGATCAGCGCTTCGACAGAGGCAGCTACGATGATCCCGCCGAGGGTCAGAAGATGCTGGACTGGCTGCACGAGAACAACAATATGACCATATACTGCCATCCTCAGTGGAGCGGCACGCCCGCCCGTGAGTTCGAGATGCTCAAGGGCAACTTCGCCATGGAGATCTGGAACAGCGTCTGCGCCATCGAATACGGTCTCGACACCAACGCCGCCTATTGGGATGAGTTGCTCGCCAAGGGCATAAAGATCTGGGGCGTCGCCAACGACGACACCCATCAGCTGTATCAGCTGGGCAACGGCTGGATCCGTGTCAACGCCGAGAACAACATTCCCTCAATCTTCTCCGCACTGAACGACGGCGCATTCTACTCCTCCTGCGGTCCCGAGATCTATGACTTCTACGTCGATCACGGCATTGCCCATGTGGAGTGCTCCCCCTGCGTCAGCGTCGGTTTCCGTCATCTGCGGGTTCCCTACCGCTTCAAGACCGCAAAAGAGGGCGAGATCATCACCTCCTGTGAGACCAAGCTTCGCCGCAGCAGCCCCAACGAGTACATCCGTGCCGTCGTCACGGATGCGCAGGGTCGCCGTGCATGGACGAACCCCATCTTCCTCGACGAAGAAGACTGGACGTAATCAGTAATTAGCAATGTGCAATTTGCAATTAGCAATTGGCGGCTTTGCCGCCTAACTGCTCACTGCAAACTGCTCACTCCACACTAATACAAGGAGGTTTCTTCCCATGAAAAAACAGGCTGCATTCGCCAAGCAGGGCACCTTCCTGAAAGGCGCTCTCCACGTTCACACCACCCGTTCCGACGGACAGGGCACTCCCGAGCAGGTGCTTTCCCTGTACGCCTCCAAGGGCTATGATTTCGTGGCACTGACCGACCACAGGAACTACAATTATACCAACTTCGGCAATGCCCCGCTGACCATCGTTCCCGGCATGGAGATGGACGCAGGCCTGCCCGGTCCCGGCATCCACTGCCATCACATCGTCTCCATCGGCCCCTCCAAGGCAGACGGCAACGGCTTCGATCAGGATCAGCGCTTCGACAGCTACCGCTATGAAGATCCCGCCGAGGGCCAGAAGATGCTGGACTGGCTGCATGAGAACAACAACATGACCATCTACTGCCATCCCGAATGGAGCGGCACGCCCGCCTGTGAGTTCGATATGCTGAACGGCAACTTCGCCATGGAAGTATGGAACAGCGGCTGCGCCATCGAGGACAATCTGGACACCAACGCCGCCTACTGGGACGATCTGCTGGCCAACGGCAAAAAGATCTGGGGCGTCGCCACCGACGACGGCCATCCCATGTATCAGCACGGCAACGGCTGGGTCCGTGTCAATGCGAAGAACGACCTCAATTCCATACTTGCCGCCCTCAATAACGGCGAGTTCTACGCCTCCTGCGGCCCCGAGATCTACGATTTCTGGGTAGACAAGGGCATCGCCCATGTGGAGTGCTCCCCCTGCGTCAGCGCCGGCTTCCGTCATCTCCGTGTTCCCTATCGCTTCAAGACCGCCAAGGAGGGCGAGATCATCACCTCCTATGAGGTCAAGCTCCGCCGCAGCAGCCCCAATGAGTACATCCGTGCCGTCGTCATGGATGCACAGGGCCGCCGCGCCTGGTCCAACCCCATCTTCCTTGATGACTCCGACTTCGAATAAGAAAGGAAATACCGCCCATGTTTAACAACATCGGAAGCAAGATCAAAAAGCTGGCCAAGGTCGTCTGCTGGGTCAGCATCATCCTCAGCATTATCACCGGCATCTCCCTCTTTATCGCCGCTGCCTCCGGCCAGGCGGATCCCATCACCGCCGTCACCTCCGGCATCGTCACCGTCGTCGTCGGTGTCCTCGTCTCGTGGCTCGGCTGCTTCCTGCTCTACGGCTTCGGCGAGCTGGTGGACAACAGCACCAGGATTCGTGAAATGATGGAGAAAAAGCCGTAATCCCCTTTTAGAGTTCTCATGTTTTCGTAGAATAAGGAACAATAGTCTCGACGCATTTGCCAAAAGTCCCTTCCCCCCTCAGCGGGAAGGGGGGACCGCCGCAGGCGGTGGGTAGGGCTGATAAAGGAAGCTAAGTAGGCAGAACACCTCTATCAGTACCTGTCATGCCCTATCCGCCTCGCATACGCTCGGCACCTTCCCCAGTGAGCTGGGGAAGGACTTTTTTATATAATGTGAATTTTGTTTTCCCCTCTTGACAAAGCCGAAAAACCACACTATAATAAAGCTAATGTTTATTAGCTAAAGGAGAGAGTATGAACGACACCAAGACCGTGATCCTGAACGAGGCGCTCTCGCTGTTCGCCGCCGAGGGCTACAAGG
>JAZLHZ010000033.1:0-3638 GCA_045617085.1 Clostridia bacterium | reverse complement strand
TATGGAGCGAAAGCAAAATATAATAGGTCGATTCCGTCAATGCAAAGCCTTCTGCCATTTCCTGACCTCCTTCTATCGCGGCGCGTTATATCGGCAGCCGCTATATCGTGGCTTTATTATATCGTCTCCCGATACATTTGTCAAGCCTTTTTTGCAAAAAAATCCTGCCACGGAAAAACTCCATGGCAGGAAAGAATTAATGGAATACGGCAGTCAGTACCGCGAAGATCACGAGACTGAGAAGGGTCAGAACGGACAGGGACGAGGAAACCTGTGCCCTTTCGTCGCCGGCATCTGCAAACACAGGAAGCACATAAGGAGGCGGCAGGGTCATAAGGAGCACCAGCGCACCGATGTGCATGGCGCCGCCGAGGACAAAGCGGTTGAGGAGCAACGCCAGACCCAGCACCACTGCCATGATAACCACACGCATAACAACAATCTTGGCGGTACTGCGCCACTTGATCTCGGAAAGCACCAGATCATATCCGATGGACAGCAGAATGATGGCGCTGGTGGGTGCGGAGACAAAGCTCGCGCAGGCGCTTAGAATGCCGCTGACACCGGAGGGTTCCAATGCCTTATAAAGGCCTGTTGCACCGAACAGCAGTCCCGCAACGATTGCCCACACCGTGGGCGAATAGAGCGCTTCCTTCAGAGCATCGCGCCAGCCGTTCTTGCCGGACAGAGCGATTTTATAAACCGTAAAGACGAACAGCACCTGTCCCAGGTCCACAATGGCGAAATGGGAGTTTTCCGCACTGCCAAAGAGCAATGCGAACAGGGCATAGCCCAGCATTCCGGCCTCAAAGCCTGTGGAAAGGAAGGGCGAAAGTCGGCCCGGCACTCCAAAGACCTTGCAGAATACCCGTCCAAGGAACATGGCAAGCAGGCACAGGGCAAAGATCACCACCGGGATGCTGATGCTGCTGGCAGAATACTCCGCCGTAGCGAAGGCAGAGAACATGACCGCAGGCAGGGTGATATTGACCGCCACGGATTTGAGCGCGTCCACGCCCGCCCGACTGAGAATCTTGCATCGGCGGCAGAGCATACCGAGGCCGAGGGTCAGGAAGACCGGCAGCGCGGTTTCGATCACATGAATGAGGGTATCCATAGGATCACCCGATCAGCGAACAGTGAAGCTGTAGCAGGTCTTGGATTCGTAGTGACCGCCAGCAGGGATGAAGGCACTGGGGAAATTGGGCTTATTAACCGCATCGGGATGGATCTGGGTCTCAAGGCACAGGCCGTAGCGGGGAGCCAGCTTGGCGCCGTTCTTGCCGACGGTGGCAGTGATGAAGTTGCCGCTGTAGAACTGCATGGCGGGCGTATCGGTCTCAACGCGCATGGCGATGCCGGTGCGGGCGCAGTAAGCCTCGGCAGCGACCTTCCAGCCTTCGCCATCGAGGACGAAGTTGTGGACGAAGCCGCCGACCAGCTTCATCTGCTCCATGTCGGCGCCGATGTCAAGGCCCACGACCTTGCCGGAGGTGAAGTCCAGCGGTGTGCCTGCAACGGCTGCGATCTCGCCGGTGGGGATGCTCTCGGCATCGACGGGGGTGAAATTAGAAGCGTTGATCTTGAGCTCATGGTCAAGCATGTCGCCTTCGCCTGCCAGATTGTAATAGGCATGGTTGGTCAGGCACACGGGGGTAGCCTTGTCGGAATCGGCCTCATAACTGAAGGTCAGAACATTGTCATCGGACAGGGTGATTGTGATCTTGACCTGCAGGTTGCCGGGGAAGCCTTCCTCGCCGTCGGGAGACAGGCGGGTGAACTGAAGTCCGCCCTCGACCTCTGCCACGTCGAAGAAGCAGCGGTCAAAGCCCTTGGTGCCGCCGTGGAGCTGGTTCCTGCCCTCGCTCTTGACGACGTCATACTTCACGCCGTCAAGGGTGAAGGAGGCGTTGCCGATGCGGTTGCAGACACGGCCGATGCAGGCGCCGAAGAAGCCGCCATTCTCGTCATATTCTTTTGCGGTGTCGTAGCCGAGGACCACGTCCACGAGCTTGCCGTCCTTGCCGGGAACACACAGGGACTGGAGGGTCGCGCCGTAATCGAGGATCACAGCAGAGGAACCGGACTTGTTATAGAAGCGGTACGCGGTGACTTCGCGGCCGTCATTGAGCGCGCCAAATGCGAATTTTTCCATAATTTCTCCTTTCATCTCGGAAAAAAAGTCATTCTGAACGCAGTGAAGAGTCCGAGGATTCTTCGCTGTCGCTCAGAATGACACGAAGTTAGAAGTTATTCAGTTGCCGCTTGCCGATCAGCAGAAGGGGTTCTCAGTGGGATAGGGCAGGCTGGCGGGCTGGTTGTAAGCGATGTCGGCGATTCCGAGGTACTTGAAGACTTCGAACAGAGCCTTGCCGTACTTGCCGAATGCAACAGCGCCGTGATGCGGATAACGCTTCTGGATCAGGACATGGCGATAGAAGCGATCCATCTCGGGGATAGCAAAGACGCCGATGGAGCCGAAGCTGTTGGAGGGAACATCCAGGACTTCGCCTTCTGCGATGTAGGCGTGCAGGCTGGTGTCAGCTGCGGACTGCAGACGGAAGAAGGTGATGTCGCCGGCGACGATGTCGCCTTCCATGGTGCCGCGGGTGATGTCGGGTTCGGGCAGTTCGGGTTCGAGGTCGCGCTTCATGATGAGCTGATAGCCCATGGTCGGCTTCTTCAGGAGCTTGGAGCAGGTGTTGCCGCAGTGGAAGCCCATGAAGGTCTCGGTCAGACGGTAGTCGTACTTGCCGGCGATGTCAGCATTGTACTGGGCAGCGGGAACGGTGTTGTTGATGTCGAGCAGGGTGACGGGCTTGCCGGAAACGCAAACGCCGATGTACTCGGACAGAGCGCCGTAGATATCAACTTCGCAGCTGATGGGAATGCCCTTGCCGGTGAAGCGGCTGTTGACATAGCAGGGAACGAAACCGAACTCGGTCTGGAATGCGGGCCAGCACTTGTTGGCGAAAGCAACATACTTTCTGGTGCCCTTGTGCTCTTCCATCCAGTCGAGCAGGGTGACTTCGTACTGAGCCAGGCGGGGCAGAATGCCTTCGTACTTGGTCTCGCCAAGCTCGGCCTTCATGTCGGCCATGACTTCGGGGATACGAGGATCGTCCTTGTGCTTGTTGTAAGCAGCGAGGAGGTCCAGCTCGGAGTTCTCTTCGACGGCGACGCCCAGGTCATACAGAGCCTTGATGGGAGCGTTGCAGGCGAGGAAGTCATCGGGACGGGGACCGAAGGTGATGATCTTCAGGCCCTTGAGGCCGACGATCGCGGTGGCGATGGGCAGGAAGTCAGCGATACGGGCAGCCAGATCGTTGGCGTCGCCAACGGGCAGCTCGGGGATGTAAGCGGTGCGGCCGCGCAGGCCGAGGTTGTAGCTGCAGTTCAGCATACCGCAGTATGCGTCGCCGCGGCCGTCGTGCAGATCGCCGTCGCCTTCGGCAGCGCCAACGAACATGATGGGGCCGTCGAACCAGTCAGCGATAAGGGTTTCGGGAGTCTCGGGACCGAAGTTGCCGAGGAAAACGACCAGAGCGTTGACGCCATTGGCCTTGACGTCCTGGACTGCCTTGCAGGCGTCCTGCTCGGTGGTAACGGTGACGGGGCATTCATACAGCTCGCCGTCG
>JAZLHZ010000032.1:0-6680 GCA_045617085.1 Clostridia bacterium | reverse complement strand
CGGCTGATCACCTACACCTCCCTTGACTTTAATGAAATCGCCAGAAAAATAGGTTTCAGCGATGCAGGCTACTTTACAAGGGTTTTCAAGGCAGAAATAGGAATCACGCCGACGGAATTCTCAAAGCGTCTATCAAAAAAGGATAACAAATATATGTAAGAATGTATCTTTCATGTTGAAAACTGAATTCTTCATATAAAAATTAAAGGATCACATATTTTGATCCTTATCGTATTAAATATCTATTTCATGCAGGAAAAGCCCTGCCGCCGGGCGAACTATATAGCAAAACCATCATCAGGAGGCATTTAATATGATACAGATAAACTGTTATCCCGGCGGTGTCAAGCGTGTTGTTACTTTCAGCTATGACGACGGACATCCGAATGACGAGCGCCTTGTCGCTCTGTTCAACAAATACCATGTAAAGGGCACCTTCCACCTCAATTCTTCCCGTTTCAAGGGCTGCACCGACGAGGAGTTAGCAGCCATCCGTCAGCGCTATATCGGTCACGAGATCTCCTGCCACAGCGTGCATCACGGCGAGTTCACCCACATGACCGACATCAGCATCGTCAAGGAGACGATCGAGGACCGGCTGTTCCTCGAAAAGCTGGCAGGCTATCCCGTGGTGGGCATGAGCTATCCCAACGGCGGCTACAATGCGCACGTCATGGACGTGCTGCGCAGCTGCGGTATCGTATACAACCGCACCGCCAAGGGCTCGCTGCGGAACATGGATGCGCCGCTGGACTTCCTCGAGTGGATCCCCTCCTGCCATCACCGGGATGCGGAGACCGTAGGCAAGGCCTTCCTTGACACCATCGATTCCGAGTGGTACCGGCCCATCCTCTATATCTGGGGACACTCCCACGAGCTCAGGACCGAAGAGGACTGGCAATACATCGAGCACATCGTTTCGATGCTGGCGAACAATCCCAAGGTCTGGTATGCCACCAATATCGAGATCTACAACTACACGATGGCAGCACGGTCGCTGGTGATCTCCGCCGACGAGAGCATGATCTACAATCCTTCCTCTATTAACGTCTGGGTGGAGCGCAACAAGAAAGAAATCTTCGAGATCCCCGCCGGACAGACCGTAACGCTGCCTCCCTGCGAAGAATAACGTCATGAAAAAGACCATAGGCATACTCGCCCATGTTGATGCCGGAAAGACCACCTTTTCGGAGCAGGTGCTGTACCTCTCCCATGCGATCCGCTCGGCAGGCCGTGTCGATCACAAGGACGCCTTTCTGGACAGCCATCCCATTGAGCGGGAACGGGGCATCACGGTATTCTCGGATCAGGCGATCATCCGGCACGGCGAAGACACCTGGTACTGGGTGGACACACCGGGACACGTGGACTTCTCACCGGAGATGGAACGCTCGATCTCGATCATGGACTATGCCGTCATCATACTCAGCTGTGTTGAAGGCATCCAAAGCCATACCGAAACCGTGTGGACGCTGCTGAAGGAGGCGCATGTCCCCGTCTTCTTCTTCCTCAACAAGACCGACAGGACCGGCGCCGACCCGAAGGCGCTGCTGAACAAGCTGCAGAAACGGTTCTCCGCCGATGCGGTCAGCTTTGACGGCGACCCGTCAGAGGAGATCGCAGCCAGGGACGATGCACTCACCGAGCTGTTCCTTGACGGCAAGGCGGAAGAAAAAGACATCACCGATGTCGGCAAAAGACTCATCCGGGAACGGAAACTTTTTCCCGTGTTTTCCGGCTCTGCGCTGAAAAACGAGGGCGTGGAAGCCTTTATCACCGCCCTTGACCGCTTTACCGAGACAGATTATGACGAGGGAAAGCCCTTCTCTGCGCTGGTATACAAGATCCGCCACGATGCGCAGGGCGCACGCCAGACATTTATCAAAGTGCTGAGCGGCAGTATCTCCGTCCGGGACGAGCTGCCCTGCGGCAAGGTCTCCGCCATCCGCCTGTATCACGGCGGCAGGTTCACGCAGACCGACAGAGCCTGCGCCGGTGACCTGTGCGCCCTGTGCGGCATTACGGACGTATTGCCCGGTGACCGCATCGGCACAGACGGCAAGGTACATTTCCGCACGGAACCCATGCTGGTGGCGAGTATACTGCCGGACAAAACCGTTCCGAAAACGAAGCTGCTGGAGCAGCTCAAGATACTGGAAGCCGAGGAACCCTCGCTGGTGCTGGAAACCGACGGCAACGATATCAACATCCACGTGATGGGCATCATCCAGCTGGAGGTCCTGAAGGAGCTGATGCGGGAGCGCTTCGGCACAGGCATCGATTTCGGACCCTGCCGGGTCAGTCTGTGCGAGACCATCAAATCCGCCTCTCTCGGCATCGGACATTATGAACCGCTGCGCCACTATGCCGAAGTACATCTGCTGCTGGAAAAGGGCGAGCCGGGCAGCGGCATCACCTTTGAATCCCGCTGTCATGTGGACGATCTGGAGCTGCACTGGCAGCGGCTCATTGAGACGCATGTGTTTGAACGCAGACACCCCGGTATCCTGACCGGCGCACCGCTCACGGACATCCATGTGGTGCTGCTTTCGGGACGGGCACACCTCAAGCATACCGAGGGCGGAGATTTCCGGGAAAGCACCTATCGGGCGATACAGAACGGGCTGATGTATGCCGAGTGCGAACTGCTGGAGCCCATCTGCCGTTTCAATATCCGCATTCCCGAGGACAATCTCGGCTCCGTCACCGCCGCACTGCTGAAGCTCAAGACCGACCTGCAGCCGCCTATGGCCGAGGACGGCGACTTCGTCATCGAAGGCACCGGGCGTATGGCGGTACTGGCCGACTTCCCCAAGCAGCTGGCGGAGCTCTCCCACGGCCGGGGACATATCACCTGGCAAAAGGATCACTATACCCCCTGCCTCAACGCCGAAGAGATCATCCGGGAAAAGAATTTCAGCCCCTGCGGCTCCGGTGACTCGGTATTCTGCGCCAAGGGCGCCGGATACAACGTGCCGTGGGACAAGGTGCGGGACACCGCACATATCCCGTGGAAGGAAGAACTGCCGGTTAATTAGCAATGTGCAATTAGCAATTAGTAATTTATACTGTAATCAAAAAGTCCATTCCTGAAAGGCATGGACTTTTTGATTATTCAATCGTTTTCCCGTGTTTTCGCCTGTTTTTCACGTATTTACAGGGTCAGGAAAAATAGACGCAGGCGACCCGCCACGGAGCCAGATGTCCAACGTGGATCCGGCAGGTATTGCCGATACGGATCGGGTGAACGACGGTGTTTCCGCCATAGGGGGTGCTGACCGTACATTCTGCGGTATTGACCGGGCAGGGAACATCGATCGTGATATCTTCGCTGTCTGTGGTCGATACATTGAGCAGCAAAACGGATACGGTCTTTCCCTGCGCATCGATCCTCGGGACGATCACTGTTTGGGTCGGAGAAGATACACAGGTGAGCGGACGATCGGGAGTAATACAGTCGATCGAGCGAAGAAGCTGGTTTCGCCGCTCAAAGCTCAGTCCCCGGTTCTGCAGAGATGCTCCTTTGACGAGCCAGCATGCGCCGTATTCGGTCCGGACGATCGCCAGTGCACAACCGAGACGCTCTCCGGTCTCATAGGCAGTGTATTCGGAAATACTTTCGATGTTGTCACCGATGACGGCATAGGCTTTCCCCTTGGCATAGTAGGCGGAATCGCTCCATTTGCGGATCAGCGGCAGACCCTCATTGACCGGATGCGCCGTGGCAGTCTCATATACGGCGTTTTGACAGGAATCGGGAAGCATGGAGACGTTTACGGGCAGCCTGCTGCCGTAACCGGCACGGCAAAGCGTATCGACAGCCTCTCCGTCAATGACGACAGAATGATGAAGCAGGAAATCGATATCTTCTTCGTTCATGTAGTCGGCGGCTTTGGCGGAAACGAGGAAAGCGTTGCCGTTCAGCCCGGTATGGATGGGAACACCGCATCTTGCCCAGAAGCTGAATTCCTGTATCGCACTGTCATTCCAGGCTTCGCTCTGCTCGGACCGCATGAAATTCAGACAGGATCGGGGCGGCTGATAGATGCACAGTCCGTCATTGACCGTGTTCCGGTTCTTTTCGACAAGCTGCTTGAGGAAGGGCTTGTAGAGCGACAGCTTCCGGAACAGCTCCTCATGATAGCTCAGGGGCTCGGCTGTATTCATCAGTGTGATGCTTGCCATATTGCAGCCGTAAGCCATATACAGTGCCGCCTCGATACAGGTACTCTCCGCTGATTTTCCATAAGCCACAAAGGGGAGGTTTTCGATCTCCGAGTTTCTCAGTTTGACATAGTCCGGAAGTCTGGAGTTCATATAATTCAGCAGCAGCGCCTTGTTGAGCATCTGATAGGGATTGTGGTCGTCATAAAATCCGCCGCCTGCCCGGAACGCGGGCGCTTTTCCGGAGACTTCCTTCATGGCATCCAGACATGCCCTTTGCGCATCCGTCGCCAGCATGGTGTTTCCGCCGTTCTGCAGTGCCATTACGGAGTCCGGAGATACTTCATGGATGGCTTTTGCGATTATTTCGGCAAACTCGGCCAGCGTTTGGGTCTGGAATTCGATGTATTCCTTTCTGATCTCGCTTTTTCGGACCAGAAAATCTTCCTTCAGCGCAGCACGGGTGTATTGATGCCCGTATCGGCGGTTATAGATACTCAGACAGTTATCACAGAAGCACAGGGCTTTGCTTTTTCCGTGATGGCGGATCCGCATGTCATCGTCCACCCAGACAATGTCCGGCTGAAAGGCGGCATAGGCTTTCAGACTTTCGGCGATGTATTTCCTGAATTCCTCATTATTCCAGCAGAATTGCGCCACAGAGACGATACCGTCTATACTTGTGATCCGATCTGCATGGAGATTTTTGACGCCGTCCCCGCCGTAGATCTTCAGCAGGTTGTCTCCGTGCCCGATGGTACGGCTGACCTGCATGGAGGCGGTGATTCCGGCTTTCCTGAATTTGGAAGCGGTTATCTCCATCATTTCCGCTTCTTTTTTGCATTGTTCGACGGACAGAAGCCCGTAAGATGTGGCGATCCATACCTCATCGAAGCAGTTACCGCATTGCTTCAGCGACTCCAGAAGCCGATCGATATAAATCTGGTCGTTGTGCATCGTACCGCCGAGTCTCAGTGATAATATCATTATCTCCGCCTTTCTGCTCATTCAGAGCACTCTGACAAATCAAGCTATATATTTACAGTTCTTCGGGTGCATCTCCGCAATCCGGCACATCCAAGGGCATGCCGTTCTGTTTGCAGGACTCAATGGCCACCAATCCGGGAATGGTATACCGTGCAGATGTCCACGCATTCAGAACCGGCAGCTTGTGATGATAGACCGCCTTGCAGAAATCGTCCACCAGGAATTTATGCGTTCCCATATGGCCGTTTTCAAGAGATTCGTATTCCTCGGGCAGCCGCTTGATCTCTTCTTTCTGAACCTCTGACACATTGTTCCACTGCCATTCCGCATTGGCGACCCGCTCCTTGAAATCCGGCAAATGCTTGTTGGCGACCATTCCGTCGGTATTGACATAATCGCTGACATCCGTCAAGGTCACATGTTCGGCGGCACTTGATAAGTCCTTTTCGACCAGAATATGCTGGGCATTGGAGAATTCATATCCGCCCTTTGTACCGTAAAGTGCAGAGATATAAGAGCTTGGTTTCATCCATCCGAAGGAGCGTGCCTCCGTCACACGGGCTGTACCGCCGTTCGCCAGCTCCATCAATACATACTGGTTTGAAAACACATTGTCCCACTGGTTATTGCCTACACCGAATCGCCCGTCATCTGTCTTATCGACATAGCCGAAGCAGGTCACCCGTTTGACATAGGAGTCTACAGCCGACAGGATCATACCTGTGGAATGCGTCGGATACAGCAGCGGCGGCATACCGCCCTCATTGGGTCTCTTTCCGTAGCTGATCGAATCGATGTGATGGTAATACTGGCTGGCTCCGTAGGTGAAATCGCCGAACCTGCCGGCCTTGTAGGCTTCCCGGCAGAACATGGCACAGGGATAATAATAGCAGGTCTCACCCATCATATAGATCCGCTTCATCTCTTTGGAAAGCCGGACGATCTCCTGACATTCGCCGACCGTCGGGGCCATGGGGACTGCACTGTACACATGCTTTCCGGCTTTCAGCGCACGGATAACGATCTCGCCATGGAGATGTCTCTGTGTAAAATTGGCAATGCAGTTTATGGATCTGTCGGCAAGGATCGATTCAAACGACTCCTTCACCTCGACATCAAACCTTTTTGCATACTCCAATGCCCGTTCGGGAATCTTGTCGCAGACATATACCTTATCCACATAGGGATGGTTTTTAAACAGCTCAATAAAGCATTTTGAGAAATTGCCACAGCCGACGACCGCAATGGTGATTCTTTCCTCCATATTTGATTTCGCCTTTCTTCTGCAGGGCCATTGCCTAAAATCATGCCTTCACAGCGACTATATCAACATCGCCGTGAAGGCATTCTGCATCCAATGAACCGCCGCTTACTTATTGAATGCTTCCGTGCTGTCCTTTTTGGAGAACACCTTTGCGGTCTTCAGGATCAGCTTGATATCCTCCAGCACGCTGAACCGGGAGATATAGATCATGTCCAGCAGCATCTTATCCTTCGGCGAGGTGTTGTACCGACCCTCGATCTGGGCA
>JAZLHZ010000031.1:0-3086 GCA_045617085.1 Clostridia bacterium | reverse complement strand
GTATCTTTCCGTAGATTATTTGTCTTCGATACTTCGGCGCAAATACGATATGGTACTTGCAATTCCACGTCGTATGTGCTAAACTATTCTTGTCCATACGTCCTCCTCTTCTTTCTTTCGTGCGGTTGGCAGACCTCACTTAATTATAGCACTGAGTAGGACGTTTGGACTCATAGCTATAAGCTTTCCGGAGGGGCTGTCTCACTAAGAGGCAGCTCCTTTTGTATGTAAAAAAAGAACCGGGCTCTGTACAAAGCCCGGCAAATGCGGTACAATGTAGCTGTGAAACAAACACTAAAACCGCATTCACATTATAGTACAATGGAGAATGGATTTCAACTGGTAATGCCATTAAATTTTGGAGTGACAATACCAGAAGATGATCCGGTGAGACTGCTCAATGCCGTAATGGAAAGAATGGACTACAGGAGGGTCTGGGCGGCATACTCCCGAGAAGGGAGAATCGAGTACTCACCGAAAATTCTGACAAAGGTACTGGTGTATGGATATATGAGGCGGATCATATCCACGAGAGGGATCGAACAGGCATGTCGTGAAAATATCTGCTTCATGTATCTGCTGGAAGGACAGAGAGCGCCGGATCACAACACGATAGCACGATATCGGTCAAGAGTACTGGCAAGTGAAGCCAGACAGGATCTGCTGAGACAGATGGTGGAACTGTTGAAAGAATCGGGGCTTCTGTCCATGGAAGCTGTGTTCATAGACGGCACCAAAATAGAAGCGAATGCAAACAAGTACAGTTTTGTATGGAAAAAAGGTACAGAGAAAAAAGTCAAAAAGTTGCAAGCCCAAATCCACGAAGAGCTTCCGGAGCTATTGAAAGAGCTCAATGTCCGTTTCCATATACAGGCGGAAATGGATATACGCCACCTGAAAAAACTGAGAAAAAAACTATATGCCGAAATCGAGAAAACCGGCATATCTCTCGTACATGGGAAAGGGCAGCGGAAAACACCATGCCAAAGAGTGCTGGAACAGGTAGAAGCATGGCTCAAGAAGCTCAAACAGTATACCAACGATCTGCATATCTGCGGAGACAGGAACAGCTACAGTAAGACCGACCATGATGCGACGTTCATGCACATGAAGGAGGATCATATGCGGAACGGTCAATTGAAACCGGGATATAACGTAAATACCGCTACGTGCAATGGATTTATCATCGGAAATTATGTATCGTCTGATCGCAATGATGTGCATGTCCTGATTCCGTTCACGGAAGAGCTCCAAAGCACATACAACAAATACAAGATAGGAAAAGTAATCGTAGATTCGGGATTTGAGAGTGAAGAAAACTACTGCTGGTTCGAGGACGAGAAACGTCCGGAGCTGGTTGTCAAGCCGAGTGACCATGAACAGAAGAAAAAAAGGAAATACCGGACGGACATCAGCAGAAGAGAGAACATGCTTTATGATGCCGAAAACAACACCTATACCTGTGCCAACGGAAAACTGCTGAGAGAAACCGGACAAAAACATACGAAATCAGCAAATGGATTCCAGACAACGACCAGTATTTATGAATGCGATGCCTGTGACAAGTGTCCGTCGAAAGAAAAGTGTATCAAGGCATGCGGCAGCAGGAGATCTTTGGAAGAGAGGCATAAAGTCCTTTACGTCTCCAAACGCTTTCAGCTCCAACGGGAAGCTATGGAAAAAAAGATCTCAACTCTTTCAGGTAAACTCTTGCGGGTAAACCGTTCTATCCAGGCTGAAGGGACGTTTGCATATATCAAGGAAGACCTGAGCTTTCGACGATTTCTTCTTCGCAGTCGAGAAAAAGTCAAAGTCGAATGGCTCATTTTCTCTCTCGCACTGAATATTCTCAAGCTCCACCATAAAATCCAAAATGACCGCTTGGGAACAGGCTTGATTATTCCTCGTAATTTCCCAGCCGGTTTGTAATGTAGTACCGTTTTTTTATTCCTCCCTATAACATTTTTGCCACTTCATTGATGGCTTTCTTGATGTTACCTTTTTTGATCAACTCCTGTTTTCTGCCCATAATAAGAAGACTGTCTCTCACGTCTCCTGTTCTGTTGGCGTTTTGAGACAGCCTCTTTCGTTGTACAAAAAAACTGCCCCGGTTTTTCACCGGAGCAGCTTTATGTTTTTCGGTTTACTTCTGGAGCAGATGGATGGCAAAGCCGCCGATCTCCTCTGCCAGATAGATGGCAATGGGCTTGCCGTTCTTGAGTTTCAGGGAGTCCTCATTGAACTTGAAGCCCTGGCCTTCGAGGTAGGCCTTTGCACGGACGATGGAGTTGCAGGCGACGGCGACGTGGCCCTTGGTGCCCAGACCGGGAGCCTTCATAGCCTCGACATAGCTGCCTGCGAAGTCGGAGGAGTTGCCCTCCTTGACGGGCCAGCCGAACAGAGCGCTGAACTTCTTCGCCACGTCCAGAGCTTCATCCGCATTGTCGCAGTTCACGCCGACATGCACCAGTTCAAAGCCGAGCATCTTTCTCACGGCGCTGCGGGCGATCTCCTCGATCTTGTCGAACTCGCCGGCGTTGATGAGGTCTTCCTTGGCCATCCAGCTGCCGCCGCAGGCAATGATCTTATTGAAGGAGAGGTACTCGTTCAGGTTGTTCTCGTTGATGCCGCCGGTGGGCATGAACAGCATGTCGCCGTAGGGGCCTGCGACAGCCTTGATGGTGGCCAGACCGCCCATGGCCTCTGCCGGGAAGAACTTGACGACCTTGAGGCCGTACTTGATGGCCTGCTCGATATCGCTGGTGGTGGGGCAGCCGGGGAATACGGGGTAGCCCTTCTCCACGCAGTGGCCGACCACGTCGGGATTGAAGCCGGGGGTAACGATGAACTTGGCGCCTGCGGCCATAGCCTTGTCCGCCTGCTCAATGGTCAGCACGGTACCTGCACCGACCAGCACGTCGGGCAGCTCGGCAGCTACACGGCGGATGGACTCCTCTGCAGCGGCGGTACGGAAGGTGATCTCGGCAACGGGCAGACCGCCCTTGGCCAGTGCACGGCACAGCGGCACCGCATTGGCGGCGTCATTCAGCTTGATAACGGGGATGATACCCAGGGAAGCGATCTTC
>JAZLHZ010000030.1:0-3344 GCA_045617085.1 Clostridia bacterium | reverse complement strand
CGATGACCTCCTCCAGCGTGTCGTAGGGCCTGCCGCTGGCCGCCAGCAGCGTATCACCGGGACGCAGCACGCCCTGAAGGCACAGCGCCAGTGCGTGTGTGCCCGAGGCGATCTGGGGGCGCACCAGCGCCGCTTCACAGCCCATCAACTCCGCAAAGATCTCGCCCAGCGTATCCCTGCCGATATCGTCATAGCCGTAACCCGTAGTCGGGGCGAAGTTTCTTGCGCTCACATGGTGCTTCAGAAACGAGTCCAGCACCTTTCTCGTATTGGCGTTTTCGACCTCGTCCAGCCGTTCAAAACATGGCCGGCACTCTTTGTCGGCTTCGCCGACCAGCGCCGTGATTCTCTTATCGATCATTCAGATCTCCTCTTATCCTGTCAATCGTGGTTTCGGTGTTTTCCTTCGGATCCAGCCATGTGAAGCCGCCGTCCCGCCGCAGCCAGGTGAGCTGCCGCTTGGCATAGTGTCTGGAGCCTGTCTTGATGGCCTCCGCCGTATCCTCCCGGGAGCAGAAGCCTTTGACGTACATTGCCGTCTCTTTATAGCCCAGCGCCTGCATCGAGGTGCAGTTCATCGGCACACCGCTGTCCAGCAGCGCCTTCACCTCGTCGGCAAGGCCGTTTCGGAACATCACGTCCACTCGGCGGTTGATGCGGTCATACAGTGGTTCTCTGTCCCAGTCGAAAGCATAGCATCGGGCATCGTAAGCCGTTTCCCGCTCACTGTCCTCTTTCATGTGCTCGGTCTGTGTCTTTCCGGTGACCTCATAGATCTCGATGGAGCGGATGACCCGGCGGATGTCGTTTTCATGCAGCCGTGCGGCGCTGTCCGGGTCGATGCTTTTCAGCCGCTCGTGCAGCTCGTGTCTGCCCGCTTCTGTCAGAGCAATGCGGCGCAGCTCCTCCCGCAGATCTTCGTCGCTGTCGGAGGAAAAGGTAAGTCCCTTGATGAGGGCATCGATATACAGCCCCGTTCCGCCGCAGAGCACCGGAAGCTTGCCCCGGGCCAGTATATCCCGGATGCAGCCGTCGGCCTCTGTCATATAGGTCGAAACGTCATAGTCACATTCCGGCTCGACTACATCGATCATGTGATGCGTGATCCCCTGCATCTCTTCCCGGGTCGGCTTTGCGGTGCCGATATCCATGCGCCGGTAGATCTGCATACTGTCACAGGACACCACTTCGCCGTTCAGCCGTTTACACAGCTCCACCGCCAGCGCACTCTTTCCCGAGGCTGTGGCGCCGCCGATAACGATGAGCTGCGGCTTATGCATCGGCCTGTGCGAACCGGATCAGGTCTTCACCCATTTCGGCTACTCTCGCCAGAGAAATGACCTTGTAGCCGTTGTCGATCAGCTTCTGACGGCCGGGCTGGAACGACTTCTCGATGACGATACCTATAGCCGCCACCTCGGCTCCCGCCTCACGGATCAGCTTGCCTGCGCCGGTGGCCGCCTCGCCCATCGCCAGGAAGTCATCAATCAGAAGCACCTTGTCGCCGGGCTCGATATACTTTTTCTTCATGGTCAGCTGGTACGACTTGGCCTTGGTGAACGAGAACACCTCGGTCTGAAGCACTTCGTCCGTCAGGATGCGGCTGGTGCTCTTCTTGAGGATCGTCATCGGCAGGCCCATAGCCAGCGCAGTCATGGCCGCAGGAGCAATTCCGCTGCTTTCAATGGTCATGATCCTCGTGACGCCCATGTCCTTTACCGCACGGGCAAAGGTCTCGCCGACCTCCTTCATCAGATTCACATCTACCTGATTATTCAGAAAGGAATCCACCAGCAGCACATCCGCATTCAGTGCATGACCTTCGCGCAGTATCTCATCTTCCAGAAGCTTCATAAATACCTACTCCCCTCATTGTCTATTTTCGTCTATTCTACCACAAAACCATCCTATTATCAACGTCTTTTTTTCGTGGAAGCGGGTGATGATATTGTTAATTCTTATGGAATGCCCCCGCTTGTTCCGTTGGATTTAACATCAGTGTAACTCATGCGCCGCCGAAAACAGGTATAATATACTTGTTGCACCTGATACGGCGCATTTGTGAGTATTTTCACGATTTTGCGAGCATTATGCAGCATATTCGTGTAATCCGGCGCATTTGCCCGTCTTCAGTCTGTTTTGCCATTTGCAATCAGCGGCCGATTAGGTTATTATATGCAACGTAATTGATTAGCACTCATTCATCAAGAGTGCTAACAAAACAGAAAGCAACACATTCCCGACTAACAATAAGGAGGAACCCCCACCATGACTATCAAGCCCCTCGGCGATCGTGTAGTTATTAAGAACGTAGAGGCAGAAGAGACCACCAAGAGCGGTCTGCTGCTGACCACCGCTGCAAAGGAAAAGCCCCAGATGGCCATCGTACTGGCTGTCGGCCCCGGCGGAAACGTTGACGGCAAGACCATCGTGATGAACGTGGAAGTCGGCCAGAAGGTCATCTATTCCAAGTATGCCGGCACCGAAGTCAAGCTGGACGGCGAAGAGTACATCCTCGTCCGCCAGAACGACATTCTCGCCATCGTAGAGTAAATCACAACTGGAGGAAACATAAAAATGGCAAAGCAGATTCAGTACGGCGAAGAAGCTCGCCGCTCCCTCGAAAAGGGCATCAACGCCCTGGCCGATACCGTAAAGATCACCATGGGCCCCAAGGGCCGCAACGTAGTGCTGGACAAGAAGTTCGGCGCTCCCCTCATCACCAATGACGGCGTTACCATTGCCAAGGACATCGAGCTGGAAGACCCCTTTGAGAACATGGGCGCTCAGCTTGTAAAGGAAGTCGCCACCAAGACCAACGACATCGCAGGCGACGGCACCACCACCGCTACCCTGCTGGCTCAGGCCATCGTCCGCGAGGGCATGAAGAACGTTGCCGCCGGCGCCAACCCCATGGGCATCCGCCGCGGTATCGATCTGGCCACCAAGGCTGCTGTCGAAGCTCTGAGCGAGATCTCCAAGCCCATCGAAGGCAAGCAGGCCATTGCACAGGTCGCCTCCATTTCCTCCGGTGACGAGGAGATCGGCAGCCTGATCGCCGACGCCATGGAAAAGGTCGGCAAGGACGGCGTCATCACCGTTGAAGAGAGCAAGACCATGAAGACCGAGCTGAATGTCGTCGAAGGCATGCAGTTCGACCGCGGCTATGCTTCCGCTTACATGGTAACCGATAACGACAAGATGGAAGCTCTGCTGGACGAGCCCCTGATCCTCATCACCGACAAGAAGATCAGCAACATCCAGGAAGTACTTCCCCTGCTGGAGCAGGTCGTTCAGTCCGGCAAGAAGCTGCTCATCATCGCCGAGGATATGCAAGGCGAAGC
>JAZLHZ010000029.1:0-3266 GCA_045617085.1 Clostridia bacterium | reverse complement strand
ATATGGGCTTCTTCGGTTTTGTACGGGGCTATGCATTGGCACCCTTCGGTGCGGCGATCCCCGGCTGTATCTATTTCTTCAGCGGGATCTGGAAGAAGCGCAAGACACTCGTGGAGGATTGATTCATGGCAAAGCTGTATTTCCGGTATGGGGCAATGGGCTCCAGCAAGACCGCCAACGCCATTATGGTGCGGTATAATTACGAGGAACGGGGACAGAAGGCGCTGCTGCTGAAGCCCCGTCTGGAGACCCGGGACGGCGAGAGTCGGGTTATGTCACGGGCAGGTCTGAATGCTCCCTGCATGTATGTGGAGGAGCTGGATCAGATCGATGTTTCGGTATATGACTGCATCATCGTGGACGAGGCGCAGTTCCTTTCCAAGGCGCAGGTGCAGCAGCTGGTGGACATCGTGGATATAAAGAACATCCCGGTCATCGCCTACGGATTGCGTGCGGATTTTCAGGGCAACCTGTTCGAGGGCAGCACATGGCTGATGGCATGGGCGGACACCATCGAGGAGATCAAGACCGTCTGCTGGTGCGGCAGAAAGGCCACCTATAACGCCCGCATCCATGACGGCAAGGTCATCAAGACCGGCGAGCAGGTGCTTCTCGGCGGCAACGAGAGCTATGTGAGCCTGTGCCGCAAGCACTGGAGCGAGGGAAAGCTTTCGGAGGATCGGAAATGAAGCTGTGCGGCGTGGCGGCGGAGTACAATCCCTTCCACAACGGGCATGCATATCAGCTGAGGAAGGCGAGGGAGCTTTCCGGCTGTGACAGGCTCATCGTCTGCATGAACGGAAGCGTTTCCCAGCGGGGCGATGTGATGCTGCTGAACAAGTGGCAGCGCACCCGCATGGCGCTGAACAATGGTGCCGACGTGGTGGTGGAGCTGCCTGCGCTGTTCGGCACACGGACGGCGGATGCCTTTGCCTGCGGGGCGATGGCGACGCTGGTGAAGGCGGGGGTCGATGCGGTATCCTTCGGCTGTGAGACGGACGATGCGGAAACGCTGCAGCGGCTCAGCAAGGCATTTCACTGTGAAAATGACGCTTTTCGCACGGCAATCGAAAAGGGCCTTTCCGAAGGCCAGACCTTTGCAAGGGCGAGAGGCGAGGCGGTGGCAAAGCTGACCGGCATCGATGCCGAACTGCTGAACCTGCCCAACACCGTGCTGGCGGCGGAATACCTGGATGCACTGAAAAGACTGAACAGCAGTGCCGAAATAGTTCCCGTACTGCGGACAAACGGTTACCATTCGGAGGAGATATCGGAGCTTTCGAGCGCCTCGGCGATACGCAGAGCCATAGAGGAGCAGAGAGACTGGGAAAACGCCGTGCCGGATAACTGCGCCGAAATGATCCGGAACGCAAACAGATCCCGGCAGGAAGTGCTTGACAGCGTGCTTCTGTATCTGCTGCGGTCTTCCGAAGACCTTGAGCGCATTTGGGGCGCCGGTGAGGGAATGGAGAATCTGTTCCGCAAGGCGGCTTCGGAATGCACCTCCCGGGAGGAGCTGCTGGAAAGGGTCAAGTGCAAGCGGTATACCTATGTGCGGCTCAACCGGTTCTGCATGCATGTGATGCTGCATTTGACAAAGCAGTATGTATCGGAGCAGCCGGAACCGACATATATCCGGGTGCTGGGCTTCCGGAAGGAGGCTTCGGATGCGCTGAAGACCATCAAGCAGCGGGCAACACTGCCGCTGATCACCGACTGTACAAAACTGAAGGACGACCCGGTATTCCGTTTTGAACGGAGGGCAACGGACTTGCAGGCGCTGGCGATGCGGGAAAAGTGTGACCGGGATTATACGGAACAAATTGTTATAGTGTAAAATATCGGAAAGAGGCGAATTCCTTTGAACAGGGCGAAATTCACGAAGAATCAGAATCGGATCTTCTGGGGACTGTTTATCAGCTATGGCATTGCCTACGTGGGCAGACTGAACCTGTCGGCGGCGCTGAACAACCTCATTACGGATATGAGCCTGACCAAGGCGCAGGGCGGCATGTTCCAGACGCTGTTCGCCATCGTGTATGCGGCTGGTCAGCTGATCAACGGCGCCATCGTCGATAAGGTCAGCGCCAGAAGGTATATATTTGCGGGTCTGCTGCTTTCGGGCCTGGCAAACCTGATGCTGGGCGTCAGCCGGACATATCCGCTGATGCTGACGGCATGGCTCATCAACGGCGCCGTGCAGTCTATGCTGTGGACGCCCGTGGTCAAGATCATGGCGACCTGGTTCAAGGGCGACCGCAGAGAGAAGGCCTCTTTTGGTCTCTCCATTACGCTGGTCTGCGGCAATATCACCGCCTGGGCGATCTCCGGCTTCATGGCGGCTACGTTCAGCTGGCGGTATTCGTTTATCATTCCCGGCATCATCGTGGGCAGCTGCGCACTGGTGGCGTGGTTCGTCCTGCGTGACAAGCCCGAGGAGGGTGAGGACATCGGCGAGGACAGCAACGGCAAGAAGTCCGGTACCGTACTGCGTCAGATGACGATAAAGGAAATGATCATGGTCACGGGTCTGCCGCTGGTACTGATCTGCTGCGTCTGCAACGGTGCAGTGCGTGACGGCATCATCACCTGGGGTCCCACGATACTGGCTCAGGTGGCCGGCGGTCAGGCGCTCAATTCCACGCTGACCTCTTTGATCATTCCCTGTTTCAACCTGATCGGCATCGTAATGGCAAGGAAGTGCTATAATTTCTTCGGCAACAACGCCCGCCGCTGCTGCGGCTGCCTGATGCTGCTCAGCACCGTGCTCTGTGCGCTGATCCGTCCCTCGTATGTATCGATGGTGACCTGCGCTGTTACGCTGGGTCTGGCCTGTGCCTGCACCTACGGTATCAACCCGATGCTGACCACACTGATTCCGATGGAGTTTGAGGCGGGCGGCAGAGTCGGCCTCGTGGCGGGTATTTCCGACTGTTTCATCTATCTGGGCTCGGCACTGGCAGGCGTCGTGACCGGCGCCATCAGCGATGCGGCAGGCTGGACGATGGTGTTCATGCTGTGGGTCGGAATTGCCGCCGTGGGTACCCTGTTTGCATTCCTGTCGCTGAACGGCAGAAAGAAGCTGCTCAGCTGGGGTGACGACAAATGATCGATGTGGTGGCGGCGATCCTGATAAAGGATAAAAAGCTGATGCTGGCTCAGCGGCCCGAAGGCAAGCACATGGGTCTTCGCTGGGAGTTCCCCGGCGGCAAGGTCGAAAAGGGCGAGACCCCGGAGGCAGCGCTGGAAAGGGAACTGAAGGAGGA
>JAZLHZ010000028.1:0-10098 GCA_045617085.1 Clostridia bacterium | reverse complement strand
CGCCTCAAATTGACCTCTCCTGTCATCGCCGGTGTCAGATTACCCCGGCATAAGTCATATAATGATACCTTGCCATCAGAGTCGCCGGACTCGATCAGTGACATCGGCCGCATACGGAGCCGCCCGATACGCCCTGCTCCGCTGTGCAGTATTCCCTTGTGATTTGGTGTGGCGGAGCCTGTAAGTATATACTGTCCCTTCTGACTTGTTTGGTCGACCTTGTAACGGACAGCATCCCAAAGCGGCGGCACCTCCTGCCATTCATCGATCAACCGGGGCGCCTCGCCTTCCAGTACCAGCTCCGGGGAAAATTCCGCCATCTGCCTGTTCTGGAAATTCCCCGCCGGGTCGCCGATATAAATGGCGCTCTTGCTGTGATGGGCTGAAGTCCACGTCTTTCCGCACCACTTTGACCCCTCTATACATACTGCACCGAAAGCAGACAGGTACTCATCTACCTTTTTGTCGATAATTCGGGGTCTGTATTCAACATTATTCATCACCTGTCCCTCCCTTCAAACATATTATACTTCATTCAGTCAGATTTTGCAATACCATTCAGTCAGATTTTTATATTTTATTCAGTCTAATTTTGCATTTTCATTCAGTCAGATTTTATGTATTCATTCAGTCATATTTCACATTTTCATTCAGTCAGATTTTGATCATTAGAAAAAACAGCTGCGGCAGAACATATCGCTCTGCCGCAGTCATATTTCTTATTCCGTTTTTGCGACTTCCCGCCGCAGCATGTCCAGTGTCTTCAGGCAGGTGAGCTGTCTGACTCTCGTCCGGTCGCCCCTCAGGTGCAGCTCCTGTGTCTTCGTCTCTCTGCCCTTTCCGGCGACGGCGATGAACACGGTACCGGCCTTGACCTTATCGTCTCCCGGGCCGGCCACGCCCGTGGTGGAGACGGCCCAGTCGGAGCCGCTCATCTTCAGCACGCCCTCCGCCATCTCTTTGGCACATTCGTGGCTGTATTCGGTATACTCGTCCAGCGTCGCCTGCTTTACGCCCAGCACCCGCACCTTGGCGGCATTGACATAGGTGGTATGCGCCTCCACCAGCACGTTGGATGCGCCGGAGATATCGACGATCTGCGAACTCAGCATGCCGCCGGTGAGGCTTTCGGCCACGGAAAGGGTGATACCCTTTGCCCGGAACAGCTTCACGATCTCGTTGGGCATGGAGGTCTCCAGCCCTTCGGCATAGACCGCTTCGCCGAGGCGATTCCGGATCTCCTTCTCCATGGGGTCGAGCATCGGTGCAGGATCGATGCCCCGCTCGCACATGACGGTAATGCGGGCTTCCACCTCGCCGGGATTGCAGTACAGCGCCAGCGTGGGCGTGTCCCAATGGAACAGATCGAGCAGTCGGGTCTCCACCTCGGATTCGCCGATGCCGACGATGCGCAGGAATCTCGAATGGATCTCCTTGTCAGACAGCGAGCGCAGGTACGGCTCCAGCTGCTGCTCGTACATGTCCACCAACTCAAAGGGCGGACCCGGCAGCACGGCTACCCGCTTGCCGTCTCTCTCGACTACGCAGCCGGGCGCTGTGCCCTTGCGGTTGGGCATGATGTGAGCGCCCTTGGGAAAATACGCCTGTTTGGCATTGTTGGGCGTCATTTTTCTGCCGGTGCCGGTAAAATAGCTCTGGATCTTATCCAGTGACGGCTGATGCAGCTCCATTTCCAGTCCGAAATACTCGGCGACCATTTCCTTGGTCAGGTCATCCTCCGTGGGGCCGAGGCCGCCGGTGGTGATGACGAGGTCCGACCTCGACAGAGCGGTATTGAGCGCCTCCTTGACCCGGGCAGGATTGTCGCCCACGGTGGTCTGGCGGTACATGGTGATGCCCAGCATGGAGAGCCGTCTTGCGAGGAACTGGGCATCCGTATTGGCGATCTGGCCCAGCAGCAGCTCGGTGCCTACCGAAAGAATCTCACAGATCATATCAAACCGCCTCGAAACCCAGATCGTCCAGCTCTTCCACGGCCTTCTTCACATCGTCCTCGGTGCCGTTGACGGTAACGGTCTTGTCCTCAAGGGACACGGAGAAGTCGAGACCTGCGGCGGTGAGCGCCTTGTTGATTCGGGAAACACACATATTGCAGTGGATGCCTTCCACCTTGAGTACCTTTGTCATGTTGTTATCCTCCTTTTATTTGCTCCATACGTTTTTGAGTGCAGGGTACAGGGCATCGTATACGGCATACGCTTCCCTGTATTTTTCAGTATTCTCCTTGATCGGCAAGGTCTCGGTGTCGGTCTGCAGAAGGCCTGCCGCCTCTTCGAGGCTGCTCCACACGCCGCTGCCCACACCGGCCACCATGACGGCGCCGTATGCGCCGCCCTCGCCTGCAGCCTTCTGGGTATATACCGGCAGGTCAAAAATATCCGCCTGCATCTGCCGCCACAGCTTCGATCTTGCACCGCCGCCGGAGGTGAACACCTTTTCGCAGGGGCAGAAGGACTTCATGATGTCCACGACCTGCTTCAGGCTGAAGGTCACGCCCTCCATCACGGAACGGGTCATGTCCGCATGATCTGTCGAAAGACTGAGACCGTAGAACACGCCCCTTGCATCCGCATCCGGATACGGGCACCGCTCGCCGATGAGGTACGGCAGGAACACCACGCCGTTGGACCCGATGGGCGATGTCTCTGCCATCTCGTCCAGTGTGCGGTAGTCCGTGCCCTTGGCCAGCGTATCCCGGTACCAGCGGTAAGCGCCGCCTGCGGTCTGGGTGCAGCCGAACGCCTGATACAGTCCCCTGTCGTTGCCGCAGAACAGCTGCAGCTTGCCGTCCGGATTGTCGGCATATTCCGAAAGGCCCATCGATACATTGCCCGCCGTGCCGATGACCACGCCCAGCGTGCCCTTTTTGATGAGGCCTGCGCCGGTGTTCTGGATCACCGCATCGCCGCCGCCCGCATAGACATTGAGGCCTTCGGGCAGCCCCGTCAGCTCCGCCGCCGCTTTCGTGACCTGTCCGGCAAGATCACTGGATTCCAGCACCTTGGGGAAATACGAGCTGTCCAGACCGGAAGCGCCGATCACCCGGTCACACCAGTGCCGGTTTTTCACCTCGTACAGTCCTGTTCCCGAGGCATCCGACACATCGGTCGCCGCCTCGCCGGTCAGCATCAGGCGGATATAGTCCTTCGGGCACATGAAAAGGCGCATCTTTTCGTAGTTTTCCGGCTCGTTTTCCTTCAGCCACAGGAGTTTGCCGCCGGTATAGCCGGTCAGCATGTCGTTGTTGGTCAGACTGACCAGTCCGCTCCTGCCGCCGACAGATGCCTTGATCTCGTCGCACTGCTGTTGTGTCCGCTGATCGCACCACAAAATCGACGGACGCAGCACCTGCATGTTTTTGTCCAGCGCCACCAGTCCGTGCATCTGACCGCTCAGCGAAAGGCCGGCCAGCCTCGACTTGTCGAAGCCCTCCATGAGCTTTCGGCAGCCCTCGCAGACCGCCTTCCACCAGTCGGAAGGCTCCTGCTCCGCCCAGCCGGGCTTGGGGGTATACAGGGGATATTCGACCGTCACGCTCTTCAGCACATCGCCTTTTTCGTCGGCGATAATGCATTTTGCGCCGGAGGTTCCGATATCAAGACCGATAAGGCAGGGCATAGGGCACACCTCCCGTTATTTATACTGTCTGAAATCCTTTATCACATGGAATGTCTGATAATTGGCATCGTGGAAATTGTGGGGCTCGTTGATCGCCGTGCGGCAGAGCACATAGATATCGTCGCCGTTGAACATGAAGTCGGGATATTGGAAGCCCGTCGTCTTCGGGTCTTCCTCGTGCCGGTCAATAATGTCCGTACACAGCCGCCAGTGCTCGGCATCGTCCGACACCATCAGCGACAGCACGTTTCTCGGGAACTTCGCCGCATGCTCGTCATTGAGGTTCCGGGTGCAGACGGCATAATACCTGCCGCTGACCTCGTCCTTCTTCATCATGAACTTGGTATGCGCCCCGGGGAACGATATCGGCCTGTCAAAGGTGAGCGGCGCATCCGGGTCCTCTGTATGCACCAGATACGCCAGCGCCATGCCCCAATTGGGCGTGCAGCGGCTCATATCGTAGCGCATCACGTTGTACAGCTTGCCGTCCGGGAAGATCACGAGGCAGCCCTCGATATTGCCGCTGCTTTCGCCCTCGGCAACGCCCTTCCAGTTTTTGTCATACTTTACCGGCGGCGTGAAATGCCAGCTTTCCGGCTTCGTCAGGTCGGCATCCGCATCGGCGCTCATCACCATGGCGGCATGATAGCCCTCGCCCCAGGAGCCCCATTCCAGGGTCTCGTACAGCCTGCCGTTGTATTCCACAACAGGCTGCGGGTTCTTGTGAACGCCCGCCACGCCGCACTTGCAGGAGCCCCGGAGCAATACCGTCGGTGCCTCCCATGTCATGCCGTCCTTGCTCTTTCCGATCAGCAGATCGCCGTATTCGGTGGAGCAGGCAAGCATATAGACCATGCCCCGATGCACGAACAGCCTTCCCCAGAAGCAGGGGAAAAGGTCGCAGACATAGTGCCATGTCTTTCCCTCGTCATCCGAGCGGAAGATCAGCGACAGGTTCTGCGGTGCGCCGCCTGCAAACAGGTCCATAGACGAAAGCAGGTATCCGTCCGGATGGCGGATAAACGACGGCGAGCACAGGTATCTGCCGGAGAACGCATAATAGCTGTCTCTCGGATGCAGATAGTTGACCACGGTACCGACGTTCTTTCCCGTCCGAACGAGGCGCACATCGCTCTTTCTGTCGCCGTTCTCGAGGTAGAACTCGTAATCGGTGTTCTCCTCCAGATCGGTGAGCGTACATTCGGGTTTAAAGAGAAATGCTTTCAGCTCAAACTCGCCCTGACCCTCTTTGCGCAGGAAGACCTTCGTTCCCTTGTTTTTATCCGTTCCCATCCACTCGATGTGGAAGGAGGTCGCGTCGGGAGCTATCCTGCAAACGTATATGTCACCCCTGTTATACAGCAGGGGCACATAGGGCGTATAGCTCCATGTGCTCTTACCGGTCATTTTTTCTTACTTCCTATCTTTTTGAAGTCCAGCCTGTTTTCCTTCTTCTCGATCAGGCGCTTGATGTTGCTCCGATGGCAGAACAGCGCCAGCAGGCCCATCAGGATCGTCACGACCAGATAGGCGGTGTCGCCTCTGCCGAAAACGGCGGTCAGCACCGGCAGCAGTATCGCCGTGGTGATGGACGCAACGGACATATAGCCGGTGGAGATCAGCAGACCCGCCTGGATCAACACCAGGATCAGCGCCATCAGCGGATCAAACATCAGCACGATGCCCAGCGACGAGGACATGCCCTTGCCGCCTTTGAAACCATACAGCACCGGCCAGTTGTGACCCAGCAGCACCGCAATAGCCGCCACACAGCCGCCGATGTTCCCGGCGATCCATCTGCCCAGCAGTATCGCAACGACAGCCTTCAGCGCATCGCCGATCAGCGTCAGCGCAAAGGGCAGATACCCCAGCGTGCGCATCACGTTGGTGGCTCCGGCATTGCCGCTTCCCTTGGTACGGATGTCGATCTTGCCGAACAGCCTGCCGATGATGATGCCGGTGGATACATTGCCGACAAAGTAAGCGATCACGGCAGCGGCGGCATATTTCAAGAATGTCAGCATGACTTACTCCTTTGTCTTCTCCCTCATAATGAAGCGCAGCGGCGTACCCTCAAACCCGAAGGCAGCCCGGAATTTGTTTTCCAGATACCGCTCGTAGGAGAAATGCATGAGCTCCTCGTCATTGATAAAGAACACGAACGTGGGCGGCTTGATCTGCTGCTGTGTGGCATAGTAGATCTTGAGTCTTCTGCCGGAGGTTGCCGGCGGCTGAAGCTCGGCCTGCGCATCAGTCAGGATGTCGTTGAGGAGACCCGTAGTGATACGGCGGGATGCCTGCTCGTTGACCGCACGCACGGTCTCCATGACCTTCTGCACCCGCTGTCCGGTCAGTGCCGAGATAAACAGGATGGGTGCATAGCTCATGAACTTGAGCTCGGTATAGACCTTCTTCTTGAATTCCTCGACGGTCTTGGTGTCCTTGTCGATGGCGTCCCATTTGTTGACGATAATGATAGCCGCCTTGCCCTTTTCGTCGATGTATCCGGCAATCTTGCTGTCCTGCTCGGTCACGCCCTGCGTGGCGTCGATCAGCAGCATCGCCACATCACAACGGTCGATGGCCGCCAGAGACCGCACGATGGAATACCGCTCCAGCGACTGATACTCGATGGACTTGCGCTTGCGGATGCCGGCGGTGTCGATCAATACGTACTCGCTGCCGTCCTCATCGGTAAACCGGGTGTCGATGGCGTCTCTCGTGGTGCCGGCGATATCGGAAACCATGACCCGCTCCTCGCCCAGCAGACGGTTGACCAGCGAGCTCTTACCCACATTGGGTTTGCCGACCACAGCGATCTGGGTGGGTGCGTTCTCGTCCGGCTCCTCCTCGGGATCGGGGAAGAACTTGCACATCTCCTCCAACAGGTCGCCGAAGTTCATCATGTTGACGCTGGAAATGCCGATGGGATCACCGATGCCCAGATTGTAGAAGTCGTAGATCTCGTTTTCCATGCTGACGTTGTCGATCTTATTGACGACCAGCATCACCGGCTTCTTTGCCCGGCGCAGCATGTCCGCCACGGTCTCGTCATCTGCGGTGAGGCCCTGACGTCCGTCCACGAAGAACAGGATCACGTCGCAGGTCTCGATGGCGATCTCCGCCTGGCGGCGCATCTGTTTCAGCAGCGGATCGTCGCTGTTGGGGTCGATACCGCCGGTGTCGATCAGCGTGAATTTATAGTTCTGCCATTCGCAGTCGGCATATACCCGGTCTCTGGTGACACCGGGAGTGTCCTCCACAATGGCGATACGTCTGCCGGCAATTTTGTTGAAGAACGTGGATTTGCCCACGTTCGGTCTGCCGACGATTGCAACTAACGGTTTGGCCATATTGATAATTCCCTTTCCCCTATTAACCCTTTTCCGGTTTTTGATTTATTCCCGGATGAAATTCGTCCATACCTTCTTTTCGGCTTCCGCAGGTTCGATGCCTGCCTGTTTTCCGGCCTCGATGCACTTCAGCAGCCATGCCATATTCTTTCCGATATTGCGCATGATCTGCACGCCTTCCTCATCCTTCATCACCTGTTCGGGCGAGCTGCCGTGCACCATGTTCCAATAATCCGAGGCAACCAGCGGCATCTGATTGTAGAGGAAGTACTTGTTCAGCACATCCAGCGTGGCAGTGGTTCCCGCACGTCTTGCCGAAGCGATGGTCGCGGCAGGCTTGAACTTCATCGCCTTCGATGCGGTACCCATCAGCCGATCCATGAATGCAATGACCTCTCCGGAGGGAGAAGCATAATATACGGGAGAGCCCAGCACAAAGCCGTCCGCCGTCTCGCACAGCGCCGTAGCTTCCTTTATCGCCTGCTCCATGCCGCCGTTCAGTACTCTCTCGCCGACAAAAAACAGCTCGGTATCGATCCCCTGCTTATGCAGTTCGTCCGCAATGATATTCAGCGCCGTATACGTACATCCGTTTTCCCTGCGGCTGCCGTTGATCAGAAGCACCTTCATTCAAATCACCTCTTATACCTATTATACACTTTTGTTTTCATATTGTCAAGTGCTATCTCCGAAACACACGCACGACCACGCCCGCCATAAACAGCAGACCGATATAGCCGATAATGGGATACAGCACCGACACCAATTCGTCAAACGGGAACATGCCTGTTGCAAGGCACAGCACCAGCGTACCTACCGCCAGCAGCGTGTTCTTCTTTTTGTCGTTTTTGAAGAATGCGCCGCAGAACGACCACATCATCGTGCAGCAGGACACGAACATCGCCAGCATCAGCACCACCGAGAACACCGCTCCGAACACGGGCAGTATCTTCTGCGCCAGATACAGCGTCGGCACATTCGTCGCCGCTGCGCCCTCGGCGTTCAGCAGCATCGCCCCGGTCATCACGGCAATGGTCGCCACCACGGCAGCAGCGCCGAACATGGCGCCCCAGAATGCCGCCTTTTTGCTGGCCGAACAGCGACCCAGCTGGGTATAATACAGTCCGCAGCCGACATAATTCATCGACAGATACAGGATACCGCTGAGCCACCAGCTCGATGCCGCCTTTTGACCGGCAAGAAGGTCGGGACATTCAAACGTGCCGCCCTTCAGCATGGTCACGATGCCCACCAGCAGCGTAAAGGCGATAATAATGGGAGTGATGGAGGACATCAGTTTGATCATCCGCTCAAAGCCCAGCATATATGCCGCAAATATCAGGATCGCCATGCACAGGGAACCTACCGAAGCCCGAATGCCGTAATACTGGCTGATGGTCGCACCGGTGCCCGAGATCAGCACGGCGATCATCATGACGATGGTCACCGGCACAATGACGGCATACACCTTGCCCAGTGTTTTTCCGCAGAAATAGTCGTAGGGCCGGAACAAAGGCTCGTCCTTATGCTCATACCCTCTCACCAGCAGCACGCCGCCCAGCAGCGCAAACCCGGCCAGCGACAGAAGCAATACGCCGATGCTCTGCTTTCCGTAGGCCGCAAAGAACTGCAACAGCTCCTGTCCCGTCGAAAAGCCCGGTCCGGTCATATACGCCACGAACGCCGCACCGTATTTGACCGCCGATCTCCATTCTTCTCTCGTCATGCTTCTTCACCGTACAGGGCATCGAACAGGTCTTCGCCGTGTCTGCCGAAGGATCTGACCGGCATACCGAGCTTTTCGCTCAGCTCGTCCATGGTCATGTCGTCCAGGAACACGTTCTCCTGCTCCCGCAGCATGCATTCGGTGATCAGCACCCGATCCGCCGTTTTCCCTTCCAGCGAGCGCAGAATGTCGCCGCCGGTCAGCAGTCCCGTCACGGTAACGGTCTCGCCGAAGAAGGTGTTTTCCACCCGGACCAGCTCCACGTCCTTACCGGGAACAAAGTGCTTGCGGAGCATGTTGTCCATAAACTCATATGCCGACACGCCGCAGGGGATCAGCACATGCTCTCTCTTCACGTTCTTCGGCTGCTCGGCGATAAACGCCGCATGGAACTCGCTCTCGAACATGCGCAGCAGACCCACGCCGTTTTCTATCTGGTCATACTCGCCGTATTCCTCATCCGACGGCAGGCGCTTCTCGGCGATCAGATAGAACTCGTCCGAGGGATAGACGAACTCGGTGCCCAGTTTTTTAAGAAGCTTCTGTCTCGCCTTGGAGGCAATGTCCAGCACCGCTCTCGCCTCGTCCCGGGTATAGGGATGCAGCTCGCACAGGCCTTCCCGGTGACAGGTCAGTCCCACCGGCACCAGTGCCAGCGACTGACAGGCGGGATACAGTGCCGAAAGATCGTTGATCGTCCGTTCCAGATGCGCACCGTCATTGATACCGGGACACAGCACCGCCTGCGCATGGAAGCGGATGCCGCCCTCCTTCAGCCGGTTCAGCTGCTTCATCAGCCGCTTGGCAAGGGGCTGACCCAGCATCTGCTCCCGCAGGGGCATCTCGGTGGTGTGCACCGAAATGTACAGCGGCGAGGCTTTCCGCTCGATGATGCGATCCAGCTCGCTGTCACTGACATTGGTCAGCGTCACATAGCTTCCGGTCATCAGCGACATACGCCAGTCGTCGTCCTTGATGCCCAGCGTCGGGCGCACATGCTCCGGCAGCTGATCCACAAAGCAAAAGATGCACTTGTTGACGCAGGAACGCAGAGGACTCATCAGCATGGTCTCAAATCGCATTCCCAGCGGCTCGTAGTCGTCCTTTTCGAGGCCGTATTCCAGTTCCTCGCCCTCGTGCTCCGTTACAAGCTCCAGCTTTTCCTCAGCGCACAGCGATTGATAGTCGATCCAGTCGAGAACCTGCTTTCCGTTAATGCTGACAAGGTGATCGCCTGCGGAAATGCCCAGCTGTTCTGCAATGCTGCCCGGTTCCACAGCGGTAATGAGATGCTTCATATCCGGCTCTCCTTACATACTTATTCAGTATGTATTATGCCTTTTTTGCCCGAAAAAAGCAAGCATCCTAATGTGAATTCTT